>NZ_JBEGHG010000067.1:0-446349 GCF_040675865.1 Burkholderia sp. LMU1-1-1.1
CGCTGGTTATGGACATACAATCACGACCGGCCACACATGGCACTCGGCGGCATTACGCCGATTCAGAAATTGGCCCTCGCCGCATAGCCTCTACTTCTGGTGCGCATCATTAATGGGGGGATTACCGAGCCTGACGCCGCACCGGACCTTCCGAAAACCTGTTGCACGATTTCGGTATCGCCATTGCTGCGTGAGTTGCTGCTGAAGGCGGCTGGTATTACTGAGTTGTACGCGCCGGGAGGGCGGGAAGACCGGCTGATTGCTACCTTGCTCGATGAATTGGTGGCGGCACCGGTGGAGGACTTGCATCTGCCCATGCCGCGCGATCCCCGATTGCGCAGTCTCGCGGAAATGATGCTGGCCGACCCCACGGACAAAACCTCCAAGGCCGATTGGGCTACTCGCATTGGCATGAGCGAGAGAAGTATGAGCCGTCTTCTGCTGCACGAAATTGGAATGGCCTTCGGGCGCTGGCGTCGGCAGCTGCATGTAATCCTTGCGCTGCAACGTTTGACCAAGGGTGACAGCGTGCAAACGGTGGCATTGGAGCTGGGGTATGAAAACGCCAGTGGGTTCGTCACCATGTTCCGCAAGGCGGTGGGAAAGCCTCCGGCACGATACCTCTCGGATCGCACAAGCGGCGCGGAGCTTACTCCCGTGCCCGGCATCATGCTCCCCGATGAAATCCTTTCCTGATTTGATCAGCCTGTCTTGGCCCGGGGACTGCCGACTGCCGTCTACCGCCCGCTATCCGGCCAGGCACGCTGGGCTGAGTACGGCGTACCCACGTTGACAAATGTTGGATTGCGAAATTAGGAAAAAATATTACTCAATGCGGCCAGCGTGCTAAGAATGATCGCGGTTGGCCTAAATGAATAACAATCTGGCCTGGTTTCACTATTACCTCTCCCTCTCTCTATTGTTAAATACGGCATCTAAATGCAAATGAGTCTTGTTTATGCCTATTATCACAACAGCAGGGAAGTTCCTTTGGTCAATCGATATGCGTGGAGAGCCCGCCTTCTATCTGCATCTGGGCGGACCGTCCAAGGGCGCCGTCAGGAGCTCGTCCCGCACCGTGTTGGGATCGGCAGTTGCGGCAGCAGTTCTTCTTGGCGCGCAGGGCGCAGTCGCCGCCGAGTCAGGGCAGATACAAACCAGGGCTGTGGGCGCGTCTCAAGGGGAGATAGCGTTGCCAACCATAACCGTAACAGGCCGCATGGAGACGGCGGCCACCGAAGGTACTGGCTCCTACACCGCGGGCCAGACAGCGGCGGCGACGCACCTGCCGCTGTCGATGCAGGAAACACCGCAGGCGGTGACGGTGATCACGCGCCAGCGCATGGACGACCAGCAGTTGAATTCGGTGCAGGGCGTGCTGGAGAACACCACTGGCGTTGCGTCGGACCAGTCCGACAGCGAACGGACAAGTTTCTACTCGCGTGGTTTCCTGATCAACAACGTTCAGTACGACGGCATTCCCACCGTCGTCGGCAACATCGTCAATGGGAGCGGGATCGGTTCTGTCGATACCGCGTTCTATGATCGTGTCGAGGTAGTGCGCGGCGGCTCCGGCTTGCTGACCGGCACCGGCAATCCCTCGGCCGCCGTCAACCTGGTGCGCAAACGACCGACCCGTGACTTCTCGGCAGCCGCCTCGCTTGGCGCCGGGAGTTGGGACACCTACCGGGGCATGGGCGACATCTCGACGCCGTTGACCGAGGACGGCCGCGTCCGCGCGCGCATGGTGGGGACGTACCAGGACGGACACTCCTACATCGACGGCTACAAGCCAAAGAGGAAGTCGTTCTACGGCCTCATCGAGGCGGATCTGACACCAGACACGACGGTGAGCCTGGGCTATGACTACCAGGATATCACGCCGAAGGGCTCCACCTGGGGAGGTTTGCCGCTATGGTTCAGCGACGGTACGCAGGCGCAGTATGCACGCTCCAAGGACTACGCGCAGGACTGGAGCCATTGGAACAGCACCCTCAAGACGGCGTTTGCCGAGATCGAACACCGCTTCGACAACGGCTGGAAACTCCGGGCCGTCGCCAACCAGTACCGCACGCAATACGATGCCGAACTGCTCGGCCTGGTCGGCCGCCCTGATCGCGCCACGGGACTGGGTTTCCTTCCCTATGGGGCCTTTCCGGTAGCGCTGGCGGCCGAAGGTCGCAGCCATCAAAACACCTTCGACGCGATGGCGAGCGGCTCCTTCGAGATGCTGGGTCGCCAACATGACCTGGTGGTTGGGGCGACCAGTTCGCGCCGCACGGCCAGCCAGGACGATATCGCACCGTTCTTTGCAGGCTTTGCGCCGGTCAATGTCTATGAGCTGAGCCCGGCCTTTCCCCGTCCCAACTTCGATGCCATGGCTTCGATACCGACCCGCACCCGAATCAAGCAGAGCGGTGTCTATGGCGCAGCCCGATTCTCGCTGGCCGAGCCTCTGAAACTCATTGTCGGCGGCCGCTTCAGCAACTACGAAATCGACGACGTCGTCGGTGGCACATCGTTGCACTACAAGAAGAGCAGTGAATTCACCCCGTATGCCGGCTTGATCTACGACATCGACAAGACCTATTCGACCTACGTCAGCTACACGGGGATATTCAATCCGCAAACCGACTATCGCGACAGCAAGGGCAACGTGCTCACGCCTTCAAAGGGAAACACCAAGGAACTCGGCCTCAAAGGCGCTTACATGGACGGGCGTCTGAATGCGTCGGTGGCCTTGTTCGAGACCGAGCTGGACAACGCTGCACAGATGGTTGCCGGAACCTATACGCCAGCCGGCGCCCAAGCCTATAACGGTGCGGATGGAACGAAGTCTCGCGGGATCGAGCTGGATTTGCAGGGCGAGCTGGCGCGTGGCTGGAACATCTACGCAGGTATCGCCCACTTCACGGCGCAAGATGGCAATGGCGTCCGCTTGAATTCAAAAATACCGCGCACAACGGCCCAGCTTTTCACCACCTGCCAGTTGCCCGGCGACTGGAGCAAGTTGACGCTCGGCGGCGGCGTCAAATGGCAAAGCCGCTTTTACCAGGCGCCCAACACTGGCACCAGTTCGTTGGGTGGGGAACAAGGTTCTTATGCCCTGGTATCACTGATGGGGCAATACGCCATCACAAAGAAGACCAGCGTGGCCGTCAACCTCAACAACCTGTTTGACAAGAAATACGCGCTACAGAAGGGCGATTTCGACACCGTAAGTTATGGCGCACCACGCAATGTGATGGTGACGCTGAACTATAGGTATTGATTTGCCCGCAGGCGAACGCTTCACCCGTTGGAAATCCGCAGCCATACAACCATTGATTATAGAGAAAGCTCTTATGCCCCTACAGCCCCCACTAGGCCCCGCCCAAGACCTGGCCATGCACAACCCAAACAAGGTCGCCCTGTTCTGGTTGACGACAGCCGCCGGTGCCGTGCTTTTTGTCGCCTTTCAGTTGTTCTTCTACGTAAACGACTTTGTGAGAGCGCAGGGAACGAAACCTGCGATTACGTTTGAGCCCGGCGTACTGTGGATGTTTTCCGCGTTCTATGGTTCCTGGATCGTCACGGTGCTGCTCGCCTTGATCGGAACCCGCAAGGCTCAGTGGGTTGTGCTGGTCCTCGGCAGCCTGCTGGTCGTCCTCAACACCGCCGGGGGCATCTCCGACGGCTTGCGCGACGGCTGGCACATTGCCTTCTCGGCAGTGTTTTTCATCACGTTACCCGGCGTGTTCTCCATTGCGGCCACCTGGCGTCGCATCAAAAGCAAAGGCAACAGTCATGTCTATCAATAGTTCCAACTTCCCTTTGGTCTGGATGAATCTTACGCAAGAGCCGGGACGTGATCACCAACAGGACTTCGACGAATTCGATGCCAATTTGCAGCGCGGGCAGCCCTTCGTACTCCTGTCCGATACCGCCCCTGCTGAAGACCATGAGCACTCGCCGGAAGAAAAGAAACGCACCGCGCTCTGGATGAAAAAAAACAAGGTTGCGTTGCGAAAGCTTGTGCTGGCGATGATCATGATCGAACCGAACGGGGCCAAACGTCTTGGCTTCAAGGCGTTTGCGGTGGTGTTTGCCAAGTTCTGGGGCTACCCTCTACTTCTGGCTGCTTCACATGAGCAGGCAATTGAGATGGCAGGAGAATTGCTCGCAAAAGATGGAAAGGGATCCCACTGATAGTCCAAGCTGGCGTCCGATCTGCCATGAAGCTCTGCCGCCGCGCACTGTCGCGGCGAGCTGCTGCCCTGACCGTGGTTTGATCGCCGGCTTCCACGGTGCCAGCAAGGGCTCGAATGGGATGGCCCCCCGCTCTTCCAGGCGACACCGTGCCGCTCAAACTGGACGGACTATTGCTGCCAGCGCAGAAAATTGGTCGGCGAACGACATTGCATCGGCGCCGTCTGAGTATTCTCATCACTGCCGCCACCCATTCTCATAAGTCGCCGCCACCTGTTCTCACTGACCGCCGCCACCCAATCGCATTGAACGCCGCCACTCGTTCTCGTTGGTCGCCGCCAGCGTTCTGCTGTGGCTGCGGCCATTACCTAAGGGCAGCGAGGGACTGCTTCCGCCCCAAAACAGTCAGACAGTTATCAGAACGCTGACAACAGTCGTCGATGCCTTCACCTGGCCCATTGACGACGATTACTTGCTGCGGCCGGAAATCAGGTTCGTATTGATCCACGATGCCACGTCGGTAACCGCGAAGCCGCGTTGGCTATTGAACGTGCCACGCTTGTCCCAAGCGACACCCCGTCCTTGAGCGAAGGCTGCACGATACTTGCGCATCATATTGTTCGGATCGCGTGCCAGTTCGTCTAGCAAATACTCCTCGCTCCAAACCGATCGGCCAAAGGTGTGGCCTAGGGAGGACTCCAGTTTGTCCGCAACCTCGCCATAAGTCACGGTGTCGCCGGCTAGGAAGACAATCTCGTTCCGGATTCGAGGTATAGCGAACAGCACCTCGGCAGTCAGCGCTCCGATATCATCGGGAGTTGTCAGCGTCACAGCGGTGTCTAGGCTGCCCAGTGCATGGACTAAATTGCTTTGCAGGTCTACAACGCCGAATTCCGGCTCGAACAGATAGCTCATAAACATGCCGGTTGAGATAATGACCCACTCGGTCACGTGCTGACTGCGCAAAAGCTCACGCACGTCCAACTGTGCGTCGAAAATGTCCTGCGGACTGCCTCGTCCGATCACGTCAAAATCGACGCCGAACTGCCATGGAAAATACCTTGGAATTCGCGCCTGCAAGGCAGCGCGCGCCAACTTCATTGGTGTGTCGACGCCAGCCGCGTAGCCCGCGCAACCGACGACGGTGTCATAGCGCGCGAATACCACGGCGAGCTCATCGATGGAGCTCTTCACCAGATCGCCTATGACGATCTCAATCCCAAGATCCCGAATCTCCGCGATCTCACGCTGCTTGTCCTCAGAGTTTGACTCAACGGCACTTGCACGCAGCAGGACGCTGATCTTCACCCCACTGATCGACTTCGCGCGGTTCGCGAGACTGCGCAGCACCGGCAGGCCGAGTTCACCGGCGCCGAGCACGAGAATATTTTGAGACATGGCGTCAGGATCTGCTGGGTTCATCATAAGTGGTAGAAGCTGTTGGCGGACTTGATCGGACATTATTGATTCTCCTGTGAATTTGCTAGCTGCACTGTAGCGATTGCCGCGATGCAGAAAAAGTAGCACTGGAGGTTTTCAACATTCGAAAAATCCGAATAATCATGAGTTATAGTTCCTTTTTCACCAATCGCATGAGGGCAACACATGGACCGCGTACAAGCAATGCAGGTATTTCTTCGCGTGGTCGAAAGCGGAAGTTTTATTCGTGCAGCAGGGACGCTAGGCTTACCGGCGTCATCAGTGACCGGCATCATCAAACGGCTGGAAAAACATTTGCGGGTACGTCTGCTCAACCGCTCCACCAGAAACCTCAGCTTGACACCAGAGGGCGAGCGATACTTTCACCGCTGCCGCGAGATACTTGACCTAATTGACGACACGGAATCCAGCCTGCACGGCTCCGCTGAGCACCCACAAGGGAGAGTGCGAGTAGATATGCCTGGCGGAATCGCTCATGCCGTGATCCTTTCCCAGTTGGCGCAATTCCAGGCTCGGTATCCCGATATCTATCTAATGATCGGCATAAATGATCGTCAGGTGGACTTGATACAGGATGGCGTCGATTGCGTGATCCGTACAGGTAGCCTCCACGACTCGACGCTGGTCGCGCGCCGCCTAGGCGAGTTGCGCTGGATCACCTGCGCGACACCATCCTATCTGAATCAACAGGGCATTCCCGAAAGTTTGGAGGATTTGCAACGCCATCGCGCGGTTCACTACTTTTCCAGCACGACTCGGCGGACGGGCGAACTGCATTTCGTGAAGGCCGGAGACAGGGTTGCTTTGCCGGTTGCCGGCACGGTTGCAGTTAACGAGACTGGGCTGTACATCAAACTGGGCCTAGCCGGAGGCGGCCTGATGCAATTAGCTGAGATTTTGGTGGCCGACCATTTGCGCAGCGGAGACTTAGTCGAGGTACTGGCCAACATGCAACCTGAACCCGTGCCGGTGTCGCTGATATACCCTCATCACCGCTTTCTCTCGCCGGCCATGCAAGCGTTCGCCGATTGGACCGCCGAGCTTTTCAGCAATGTCAGCTAGTGGCCGACTCCTACCAATGTACTCGCTGGCAAGCTGGCGCCAGCCGGCTCGGCCGCTGCCGCCCCGTTGCGGACCTTCGTACTTTCTTTCTAGTTCACCTCGCTGTTACGGTAGAAGCCTAGCCATGCGGCTTACACCGTGGCTGGCGACGTTTTTAATTTCTTCGACGGAAAACCTGTCGGCGTTCAACGTGTATCCCTGACGGGAGAGCAGCATGTCGCTGCCCTCTGGGTTTCAAAGCGACATAAGTCCGGGAAACTAACTACGTTTCGTTCGGAATGCCTTCCGTAATTCTTCGGCGAACAAAGCAGGCTGTTCAAAGGCGGCAAAGTGCCCGCCCTTATCGAGCTCATTCCAGTAGAAAAGATTGGGCCACAGCGCCTCGGCCCACGCTTTGGGCGGAGCAAAGATTTCATGCGGGAATACCGAGGCCGCCATAGGTAGTTCGATACGCCCGCGATTGGGAGTCGCAAAGCCGCCGCGCGTGTTCTCCCAATAAATGCGCGCCGACGACGCGGCAGTATTGGTAAACCAATACAGGCTAATGTTATCGAGCATGGCGTTCAGAGACAGCGCGTCCTCAGGATTACCGTGGTTATCGGTCCATGCGTGGAATTTTTCGTAGATCCAAAGTGCCTGACCTGCCGCCGAATCGGCAAGTGGATAGCCGATCGTTTGTGGACGAGTGGCCTGCTCGCGGAAGTAGCCGCTCTGCTCGTTTGCGAACCAGGAAGCGCGCTCCATCGCCTTTTTTTCGACAGGCGTCGGATTCTCTGGCATCTTTGCCGGCAGCACAAACTGCCAGTTCACGTGGGCCGCGACCAATCCCTGCGGCTGCATTTGCGCCAAGGCGTGCGTGACGCCCGCCCCCCAATCTCCGCCTTGCGCAACCCAACGCTGGTAACCGAGCCGCTGCATCAACGTTGACCACGCGCGGGCTATGTGCTTGACATCCCAACCGGTGGCGCCCGGTTTGTCGGAAAAAGCAAAGCCTGGCAGCGAGGGGATCACGACGTGAAAAGCGTCCTCCGCCTTCCCGCCGTACCGTGTAGGCTCTGTGAGCGGGCCGATGACGTCCATGAATTCAACGAACGATCCAGGCCATCCATGCGTCAGTATCATTGGGAGTGCATTCGCATGAGAAGACCGCACATGGAGAAAGTGGATGCCCAACCCATCTATGCTGGTACGGAACTGTGGTATCGCATTGATGCGCGACTCGAACTGGCGCCAATCGTATTTGTCGCGCCAATAGGCAATCAGTGCCTTCGCCTTTTGCAGCGGAACGCCCTGCGACCAGTCGCCAACCGTCTCCTGATCCGGCCATCGGGTAGCGTCCAGACGGCGCTTCAGATCATCAATCGCGCTTTGCGGCACCGACACGGAAAACGGTGTGACCTGGTCCGTAGCGATCGCCAGTGTAAGTGAACCAGGCTGCGCGGAAGCGCTCGCGCTGCTCATCACGGCGGCCAGTGCCCCGCCGGCGCCAAGGGCGAGCAGCCGGCGGCGCGAAGCCGACTGGATTTCTTGGACATCGTCTTGCATGTGACTTCCTTTCGAATGAGGGTCAAGTGGCGACGGAATCGAGGAAAACATACAGCACGGCGATTTTCCCGTCCCGTACGATGATCACGTCCTCGCCTGTGTAAGCCGGCTCCGCGCTGTTGGGGCCGGAGCCCCATTGCAAGCGTGCGGCGTGATGGAGGATTTGCGGCGCGCCGTGCGGGGTATAGGCGAAGTGGGGATGCGTCGCGCGAAGATCGCCGGCAAACTTATTCAACGCCTCGCGGCCCACGAGTACGCCTGGTGGCACGTAGACTTCACAGTCCTCGGTGTAGAGTTCTTCGATGACGGCTTGACGGCGGCCGGCATCGCCTTCACCGAAAACTTCCTGGAGATTGCGATAAAGTAATTCGTGGATACGATCAGTCATGGTGTGTGCTCCTTGGATTGAGTTGCCTTCAAGCGCCAATAGCTAGCCTTAGGCGAACAGTTTGTTTGCTGCTTTTGCGATCAGCTCGCCTTGGTGGCGAGCACCTTCGAGCTCGATTGCGCTAGGCTGTCGCTGGCCCTGGCCACCCGCGATCGTGGTCGCGCCATAAGGCGAGCCGCCGGCGATCTCATCGAGCGTCATCTGACCCTGATGGCTGTAAGGCAGCCCGACGATAGTCATGCCGAAGTGCAGCAGGTTGGTGATGATGGAGAACAGGGTCGTCTCTTGGCCGCCGTGCTGCGTGGCGGACGACGTGAACGCCCCGCCGACCTTGCCATTCAAGGCGCCGCGCATCCACAGGCCGCCCGCTTGATCGAGGAACGCCGCCATCTGGGAAGCGATGCGGCCGAACCTTGTCGGCGTGCCGATGATAAGTGCATCGTATTCGGCGAGCTCTTCCACGGTCGCCACCGGGGCCTGCTGGTCAAGCTTGAAGTAGGAAGCCTGGGCCAGATCAGCAGGCACCGTTTCCGGGACGCGCTTGATATCGACCGTTGCGCCGGTGGAGCGGGCCCCTTCAGCGACCGCCGCAGCCATAGCTTCGATATGTCCGTATGACGAGTAGTACAACACCAGCACTTTAGATTGGTACATGACAAGCTCCTTTTTTTGATGGTTCCGGTCGCGCCGGAGGAAATTAAGCCAGCCCATGCTTAGTGGGTGCGCAGGGCTGTTTCACGCATCGCTTCGCGTGGGGAACCGGCGTCGAGGCTAAATGCCCCGGCGCCGAAATAGGTGATTTGCAGCAGACCGCCGGCCATCATCAGATTTTTCATGAAGTGAATCATTTGATTTTGGTCGGCCAGATTGTTGTGGAAGAGGACTGCGGTCGCCAGACTGAACAGCGCCATCAGCAGGGATACCAGGCGAGCCCGATATCCTGCGATTAGCAATACGCCGCCGCCCGCTTCGATCGCCACCGCGACGATGTACGCCAGCGTGGCCGCCGGCAGACCAACGGACGCGATGTAACCAACCGTCCCGCTGTAGGCGCCTAACTTGCTCAGGCCACTCAGCAGAAACGGCACACCGATCAGGATGCGACCCAGCAAGGGAATAAATTTGATACTTTTCATAACACACTCCTTGATAAAAATTGGATGGACAAAAATTCGCTTCAGCAGGCTTCCAACATGACCAGTTCAGCGTCTTCCAAGGCAACGACATGGATCGCTGCCATATCGGAGATGGCAGCGCCGTCGCGCGGCCCCATAGGTTCTCCATTTACTTCGATGCGCCCCGTTGCGACCACCAGATAGGCTTGGCGAGATGGAGCAAGATGCTGTCGCACCTCTTGGCCGGCTTTGAGCGATGCCGCCAGCAGCCGGGCATCGGCACGGATAAGCAGCGCCTCGTGGTCTTCTGCATCACCGCTGGCCAGGACTACAAAGCCTGCCGCGCGTTCACTCGCGGGAAAGCTTCTTGTGCTCCACTGAGGCATACCGCCATGTTCGCGCGGCAGAAGCCAAATCTGGTAAATTTTCAGTGGAACATCGCCTTGGTTAAACTCGGCATGACGTATTCCGGTTCCCGCGCTCATCACCTGAACCTCACCGGCGCGCAAGCTCATTTCGGAGCCGAGATCATCCTTGTGACCGAGCACGCCTTGCCGCACATACGTCAGGATTTCCATATCGCGGTGGCCGTGCATGGGAAAGCCACCGCCGACTGCGATCTCATCATCATTCCAGACGATCAGCGGGCCGATGGCGCCGTGGGCCGGCGCGCCATCCTGACTCAGCTGAAAGTGGTAACCAGCGCGCAACCAGCCCAGGTCAGCCTTCTCCAACGCTGCCCAACGTCGATGTGAAATCATTTATTTCCCCCGAACGGATGTGCCGCTTAGCCTGCGAGGGCCATGGTTTTATCGATTGCCGTCGCGACGGCAGGACGAGCCAGCAGTTCGGCGTACCAACGGGCGAGGGCCGGGAACTTGTCGATCGATGCACCAATCGCCTGAGAGCGCCAGATCCAGCCGAAATGGACGATATCTGCAATGCTGTACGTGTCGCCCGCGACATAACGGTGAGCGTTCAGCGCGTGATCAAGCACGCTCAGCACGCGATCAACCTCGGCAAGCGCCTTGACCTGGGCTTCGGCCGACGGCGACGACTGGATCGAAAGCAGAAATGCTTGGAGATAAGCCGGGCTGACGCCCGAAGCGTGGAAAAAGAGTTGCTCGAACACTTTACCGCGCGCGACGGGGTCAGTCGGCAGCAACTGGCCGGTCTTTTCCGCGAGGTAGACCAGGATCGCTGCGGACTCACTCAGCACGATGCCGGCGCCGCCAGCTGCCGAATTGTCGATCAGAACCGGCACCTTGCCGTTGCGATTCATGGCCTTGAAGGCGGCATCCCTTTGTGCCCCTTGGCGCAAGTTGACGGCAACAAGCTGGTAATTCAGGCCCATTTCTTCCAGAGCGATAGGTACCTTGAGGCTGTTTGGGCTGGCATACGCGTGAACTTCAATCATGGTCGTTTCCTTTGTATAAGTTGACTTCGGGTTTAGCGCTTCAGTGGATCCATCTTAAATTCGCAAAGATCAGTTGCATATCTCCTAATTTGCAAAGCATCTTTGCTACCAGTAGAATGATCTAAACAAATTCAGGAGCCGATCTCGTGGACCAGATTTCCGACCTTAACGATTTGCGTCTTTTTGCCGAAGTGGTCGAGCGGGGCAGCTTCACCGCAGCAGCACGCGCGTTAGGACTGCAGACTTCAAAACTGAGCCGCCGCGTCCGCGCTTTGGAGGAGGAGCTCGGGGTACGCTTGCTCAACCGCACCAGCAGAAGCCTGTCGCTGACCGAGACCGGGCGCCACTTTCACCTGCACTGCCTGGCTTTAGTGGCCGAATCACGGTCCGCCAAAGAAATCGTGGATCAGACCCGCACCCAACCACGCGGCGCGGTTCGCATCAGCTGTCCGCTAGCTTTACTGAGCTCCGGCATCGCCGAGATCATTTCCCAATACGCTTTGGAAAATCCCGAGGTTCAGGTGCTGGTCGATGCGACGAATCGTCTGGTGGATATTGTCGAAGAGGGGCTGGACATCGCGCTGCGTGTCAGGCTGCCGCCGTTGGAAGACACCGACCTCGCTGTCCGCCAGCTGGGCCTGTCGACGTTCGTTCTTGTTGCAAGTCCACATTTGATACAACAGCATGGTGCAGTGACCTCGCTTGAAGCGTTGAAGGGATTACCGACGCTGGCTTCGGCAAACAACCGTGAGCGATACGTGTGGAACCTGCTCGATTCGCAAGGACGCGCGTTGAGTTTTGAACATCGACCGCGCATTGCAACGGATGACTTGTCCAGCCTTCGGCTCGCTGCCCTGCGCGGTGTCGGGGTGACGATGCTGCCCCTCGAGTTCGTGGACGAAGATTTACGCGCCGGCCGCTTGCAACGCTTGCTCCCTGAGCTCGCATCCAGGGCCGGCCTGGTGCATGCGGTATTCCCGACACGTCGGGGCATGGTGCCTGCGGTGCGCCAATTGCTCGATGCGCTCGCTGCCGGATACGAGGCGCTTAACAAAAAATGATTTACATACTCACGACATGCATCGGCCATATGATTCCCTTGAGGAGATAGATTAAATTCGAGGAAGCGAAGAACTCGCTTACAGACGCGTCCCGGTCATCTGCTCGCAAATACTCCAGATACGATCTGCCGATGCTTGCTCCAACGCCCAGGGCCTTACGCCAAAAGGGGCCTCGCTTCCATCCGGCACAACGAGTGCGACATTGCTGTCTTCAAGATACAGCCCGCCTTGCCCGTCAAGAAGGTGGCTGGTCGCGGCCCACACGGCGGTAGCAGCACCTTGCTGGACGGTCTTGTAGGCACGTCAGTAAAGTGATTACAATGCTGGAGACAACGGTATCTCCGTGGTTAGGCGAGAGGACGCGGTGAAGCTGGGTCCAGGTGTTTGAGCAGGCCGAGACGTATCAGGCTTTCGGCAGTCGATGCGATAGCTTCCGAATTTGGTCGCGGAGTCCACCCGAGCATCCGGCGCGCCTTTTCACTCGTAGATGGGCGCCGCTTGCCTAGGTTGGACGCTAACTGGCGTGCCCCTGTGCTAAAAATAGCCGCCAATCGAATTTTCCAGCTCGAAATGCGCTTCGAAGGAACCTTCGCTGCTGCCAGACCGAATCGGCTGCGCAAGATAGACGCAATTTCCTCCATCGATATCAAAGAACCCGCCACTGCGATGAAGCGCTCCCCTTTCGCCTTCGGATGCAGCATCGCCCTTAAATGCAAGTCCGCCACGTCCCGAACATCCACCACCCCAAAGTGAAGGTCGGGCAAGCCGGCCATGTCGCCGTCCAGTAAGCGCTTAATAATGGCGATGGACGTTGAATAGTCCGCCCCGAGCACCGGTCCAAAAATGCCAACGGGATTGATGACCGACATCTCCAGGCCATGCCCCTCCGCCTGAATAAATTCCCAAGCTGCCCGTTCCGCGATGGCCTTGGAACGAATATAAGGCGGGTTCGGCAACGAAGTATCCGTCCAGTCTGTTTCGTCGTACGCAGCGGCCTTCGGCTGGCCGCCGTACCCTACAGCACCAAACGACGACGTCACTACGACACGCTTAACCCGCGCATCGCGGGCCGCACGCAGGACTCGCAAGGTGCCATCACGCGCGGGAAGAACGATGTCGTTTTCGTTCTTGGGAACTCCGGCCGGAAACGGCGACGCGACGTGCAACACATACTCTTGGCCTTCCATCGCCTTATCCCAACCGCTGTCACTGATCAGATCGGCCTCAACGAATTCGATATCGTCTGTGGACATCAGGCCAGTCGAAGCAAGCGTCTTCTTCAACGCCATTGCCTTCGCTTGAGAACGTACGGTAGCTCTCACGCTATGGCCGTCGTGCAGCAACCTCAGGATGCAATGGCTTCCAACGAAGCCGGAACCCCCTGTCACAAGAACCTTACTCATCATCGAATCTCCTTTGTGGCATGATGTTGAGAGATAACGGAACCTTTGACAAGTAGGATGATTTTTCTGACCTGGTATGATTTTTCAGAGTGAGATGGAATTGAAAGCAGAACCTGCACCACTAAGATTTCATGGAGATGCATGCGAAAGCTGCGCAAGTCCTAGCGAGAGCGAGATTCTTCGTTTTCAAATGGTTCTCCGGGCCATTACTGGCAAATGGAAAATCGAAATCGTCTGCCTGCTCATCCAGGGGCCTGTCAGATTCGGCGCGTTAAGGCGATGTATTCCCGGGATAACGCAGCACATGCTGACCGAGCAGTTAAGGGAGCTCGCCGCAGACGGCATCGTGATACGCCATGCCTATGTTGAGCTTCCGCTTCGGGTGGAATATGAACTATCCCAAGCCGGGGTTGAGTTGGTGCCGATATTTGCGCAAATGCTGCAATGGGGTAATAAATACCAATCACTTCTTGATACAACTTCGCCCGGCGCAGTGGCGCAGCGATAGCTCCGGTTTTCGCCGTCCTCCAGTTCTTGCAGCTCGAATGATTGACTATGTCATTGTCCGCCAAGGAGATTCCCACGAAATTCAAGTCGCATGGTAAGGCAAGCTGCACACGGGATGGCCAATTGATTTTGCTGGATCTCGAAGGACCGTGGAATGCGGAACTCATGCTTCAAATTCAGCATGGCGTTGATAGGGCTTTGTTGCACAAATGCCCGAGGCGCGCCTGAATCGCGGCTCGGGTAAACTATCGGCATGAGTGCACCGAGCAAACCGAAATATCGAACGACCAACTGGAAGGAGTACAACGCGGCGCTGAAGGCGCGTGGTTCGCTACTCATCTGGCTGGACCAGGACATGTGCTGGCACGGCAGTGCCAGTGGCAAACGTGGGCGTAGCCGGAAGTACAGCGAGGCGGCGATGCTCCACTTCTAATCCTTCTTATGTTGGTGAGAGGCCGCTCTTGGCCGGTAGCAGCAAATCTACGAGAGGCTCCAAACTGCCTCGAAATCTTGTGACGAGTTAGCGGACTGCGACACACTCTCCGACACTCTGGCGATAACCATGTAGGCACTCCCAGCCGTTGCCCAAGTAATTCAGTTTGGAATTCAGAGGCAGCTCAACTGTAATACATTCCTGGCCGGATTGGCGATACCCACGTGCACACTCCCATCCGTTTCCTAGGTAGTTCAACTTGCCATTCGGTGGCAAAGCAACTGCGACACATTCCTGACCGGATTGGCGATATCCACGCACACATTCCCATCCGTTGCCGAGGTAATTTAGCCTCGAGTTCACAGGGAGCTCAACCGCGATACATTCCCGGCCGGATTGGCGATATCCCCGCACACACTCCCATCCATTTCCTAGATAGTTCAGCTTCGTGTTTGGCGGTAAAGCAACTGCGACGCATGCCTGTCCGGACTGGAAATATCCACGGGCGCACTCCCATCCGTTTCCTAAATAGTTCAGTTTCGCGTTTGAGGGCAACTCAACCGCGACGCATTGCTGCGCAGCTCGATAGTACCCGCGTATGCATTCCCAGCCGTTGCCTAAGTAACTGAGCTTTGCATGTGGAGGAATCTTATAACTGTCTGCGTGCTGCGGCGCAGGAGCTACGGTGACGTTATCAGAGATTGGTTCGAGATTTGAAGAGTATGTATTCGGCACAGAACTAGCGCCTGACACTGTGTCGCCACCGAAACTTTCACCCGCATTATTGTATGCAGGAGTGGCGTTCGACGGCATTGTCTTTGTACCTGATACACCGGTGTACGGATTTACGTTACCTACGGTACTCCAGTTATTAGAAAAGTTGCCATCAGGAGCAGACCGCATATGAGGCTGTACATAGGTGCCATCTTTTTTTACGTACCCTCTAACAGCAACAGGTGAACTCCCTCCTTTTGGTCCAGCGAACGCTAATGAGGAGCCCAAGACGAGGCACAATAGAAAATAAAATATAGTGCGCATTCGGAACCCTCTAATATTTTCTATGCCAATCATGGAAGCATAAATTCTTCACAGTGTCATACTGGACTTCCAGACCAGTCCGCTTTTGGCCGTAATCGGCCGAAGCCGGTCAGGATAACATCTGGCCCATGCGACAAATACGCGAATTGTCACGTACGCCCAGGAAGACCAAGTACGTACGTCGAATTGTGGGGCCGCCTACGAACAGGCGGCTGGCGGCGCTCTGCGAGAGCGGGTGGCGGCACATCATGAGAATGGCCGGCCGCGACCTATGAGAATCGGTGGCGGCACCCGACGAGATTGAGTGGCGGCAGCTCATGAGAATTGGTGGCGGCGGTGATGAGAATACTCACCGTCGATTGCGAACCGGCCGTTCCGGATCAATCCTGCGGAAGCCCTTAGCGCCTTACCTGATTCAAGTTTTTATTAAAACGACCTGATCTTTAAATGATTCCGGGATAGAGCAACTTTAAAACAAACGATCAGGTGTCGTAATCCAGCCCCGCGATCCGTTTCCTTAAGGGACCTCTAAAGACCTACCGCTGGCCAGCCGCCGTCGGTAAAATTCTGTATCGACCATAACCACCAACGAGCGGCCGCGATGATGAAACCACGGATCAGCATGTTTGCAGAACACGAGCGCGAAGATCGTCGATCCAAGATTGGCGATCCGCTGGTCGGACTGACCAAACACGTGGACTTCGAGGCGCTTGCTGCGAGCGTTGATGCCGCAGCGCCGAGGCCATCGCGCGCTAAGGGCGGCCGTCCGCCGTATGCGACGCTGCTGATGGTGAAGATCCTCGTGCTCCAGCAACTCTACAACTTGGCCGACGACGCGCTCGAATACCAGTTGCTCGACCGCCGCAGCTTCCTGCAATTTCTTGATCTGACCGAAAGCAGCAGCATCCCCGATGCCAAGACGATCTGGCTATTCCGTGACCGCCTGGCGCAGGCGGGCGTGGGAAACCAGATCTTTGAGCAAGTCCAGCAGCAGTTGCAGCAGCAAGGCTACATGGCGCGTTGCGGCCAAATCGTCGATGCCTCGCTGGTGCAAGCGCCGGTTCAGCGCAACAAGCGCGAGGAGGCCGACATTGTCAAGGAAGGCACTATGCCGCTGGCTTGGAAGCCGCACAAGCGCGCGCAAAAGGATGTCGACGCGCGCTGGACAAAGAAGCACGGCAAGAGTTACTTCGGCTACAAGCTGCACGCCAGCGTGGACAAGCGCTACAAGCTGATGCGCAAAATAGCCGTCACGCATGCCGCCGTCGCTGACACCACACTATTTGAGCCGCTGCTGGACCGCGCCAACTCCAGCCGCGACGTCTACGCTGATCGCGGCTACCCTACCGCAGAACGGGAAGCGAAACTGAAACAAGACGGCTGGCGTGTGCATATCCAGCGCAAGGGCAGCGCCACCAAGGGCATTTCCGAGGCGCAAAAGCAGCGCAACCGCCGCATCGCCACACCGCGCGCCCGCGTCGAACACGTGTTCGGCGCGCTGGCCCAAATGGGCGGCAAGCTGGTGCGTTGCATGGGCATCGTCCGCGTCACCTTCGCCTTGCATCTCAAGGCGGCGAGCTACAACCTGAAACGCTTGGTGTTTTTGAAGGAAGGCGGCCTGGCGCCGTTCTGATCGACGGATCGGGCGCAGCAGCGGCAGAATGCGGCCAGCTTGCCGCGTTATGGCGCTTCCATCGACATCGCGACGCTGGCCGGCGCAACCGGCCGAACTACGACGGAATTTCTCGAAGGCGGCTTGCGCATCAGCTCACGCCGTCAAAAATGAGTTATTCGACGTCGCCATTCGTGAAGCGCTCGCCGAACATGATGGCGAACTGATTGGCCGCCTGCTTCCACGTCCGCTGCGGCATCTTCCAATCTTTTTTGATATTGCGCAAGGCCAGGTAGAGTAGCTTGCTGGCAGCGTCGTCGCTGGGGAAGTGGCCCCGGTTCTTGACGATCTTCCGAAAGCGCATATGCAGGCTCTCAATGGCATTTGTGGTGTAGATGATCGTCCTCACTTCCGGCGGATACGCGAAGAAGGGAATGACCTGTTGCCACTGGCGCCGCCACATGGCAGCCACCGTCGGGAATTTAGTGCCCCATGGTCCTTCTGCAAACTCATCGAGCGCCACAGCCGCCAAGTCCGCGTTGGCGGCCTGGTAGACCGGTTTCAAGGACGCAGCCAGTTCCTTACGGTCCTTCCATGATGCCAGCGTCATCCTCTTCCACCGTCCTCAGCGACATTTTATGCCGTTCATTATCTTTGCCCCTCGAATGAAGTTTGGCGATGATTTCTAAGGTGGAGCGAAGGGCTAACGATCAAGGTCATCATCGCGAAGGTCGATGAAGCCAACCAAAGCCCTACCTATGGGAACCTTGCAGATTACCCCGCGTAGCGGAGATGGTCATGGGGCAAATTGGCGCTTACGGGCCATGAGACATTTTCATATGTCTCAAGCCGTTAGAGCCTTTAGATAAAGGCGATTCTCAGTTTGAGACAAAGTATGCTCAATATAAGGCTCGGCAGTGGCACCAGTTCGACGCTGGAATTTCTAAAGGCGGTGGATCCACAGGCAGCCGTGTTCCAGGTTGGCTACCGAAATCGTTATCAACATCCTAAAAAAGAAGTCTTCGAGCGCTATGGCGAGCTGCGAATCCAGCGCCTGCGCACCGACCAATCGGGTGCCTTGACCCTCGATTTCGGCCAGACGATCCGGATCTCCAGCTATCGCGAGACGCATGCGCGTTATTGGTATGGCCAGTGATCGCCAGGCCGGGTTCGCCTTTAACAGCGCTTTAAGCTCGAGCTCGTGTAGAAATGGTGGACCTGACCCCGGAGTGGAATTAGAGCATTCCCACCAGCTTGTTGCCGGAACTGCCGTTACAATTGGTCGACAATAACCATACGGAGACCGCTTGTGAGCAAGCCCAAGCTGCATTTCGCCCATGCCAATAGCTATCCGGCGGGCGTGTACCGCCAGTTCTTCGAGCGCTTGAACGATCAATTCGATATCCAGGCGCTTGATATGCACGCGCATAATCCAAATTATCCGGTCACCGACTGCTGGCCGCGTCTTGTGGACGAATACATCGCCGAACTGACCGCGCGCTACACGGAACCGGTGATCCTCGTCGGGCACTCTTTGGGGGGCATGCTGAGTTTATTGGTCGCCCACGCGCGGCCGGACTTGGTGCGCTGCGTCGTCATGCTGGATGCGCCGGTGGTCGCGGGCTGGCGCGCGCTGGTCTGGCGGACCATCAAGCTGGTTGGAAAGGCTTACGACGTCCCGCCGGCCAAATTCTCCAAGCGCCGCCGGAATGTGTGGCCAAGCGCCGCCGCCGCGTATGAGCATTTCGCCAGCAAGGATATCTTCGCCGCCTGGGCGCCGGGAGTGCTGACCGATTACATCGACAACGGACTCAAACCGCACCCGGATGGGGTCCAGTTGCGCTACACACGGGAGATCGAGACGGCGGTCTACGCCACCTTACCGCATCACCTGCCCAAACTGGTGCGCGGGCGCTTTCCGGTGCCGATCGGTTTTATCGGCGGCACCGATTCGTGGGAAACCAGCCAATCCGGCCATGAACACACGCAGGCGCTGGTGGGCCGCCACTTCCGGCTGATCCCCGGCGGCCATCTGTTCCCGATGGAGACGCCGGCGGCGGCCGCCGATGCCACGGCCGATATGATCGCCGGTCTGTTGGACGAACAATCCACCGCCGGCGGCGCTAAAAAAGTTCTTAAATACGGGGCTTTCGCGTAAAATCTCGTCCATTCGGCGCGGTAGCGCCCCCCGGCAATTTTAGGAATACCTTGCGATGACGATTAAAAGCGATAAATGGATACGCCGCATGGCGGAGCAGCATGGGATGATCGAGCCGTTCTTCCCGGACCAGGTGCGCGAACAGGATGGCCGCAAAGTCATCTCGTACGGTACCTCGTCGTATGGCTACGATATCCGCTGCGCCGACGAATTCAAGATCTTCACGAACATTAACAGCACTATCGTCGATCCGAAGAACTTCGATTCGAACTCCTTTGTCGACGTCAAGAGCGATGTCTGTATCATCCCGCCGAACTCCTTCGCGCTGGCCCGTACGATGGAGTACTTCCGTATTCCGCGCAGCGTGCTGACCGTCTGCCTGGGTAAATCGACCTACGCGCGTTGCGGCATCATCGTCAACGTGACGCCGTTCGAGCCGGAATGGGAAGGCTATGTGACGCTGGAATTCTCCAACACCACACCGCTGCCAGCAAAGATTTACGCCGGGGAGGGCTGCGCCCAAGTGCTGTTCTTCGAGAGCGATGACGTCTGCGAAGTGTCGTACAAGGACCGCAACGGCAAATATCAGGGCCAGCACGGCGTTACCTTGCCGAAAG
Source organism: Burkholderia sp. LMU1-1-1.1 (assembly GCF_040675865.1). Classification (NCBI taxonomy): domain Bacteria; kingdom Pseudomonadati; phylum Pseudomonadota; class Betaproteobacteria; order Burkholderiales; family Burkholderiaceae; genus Burkholderia; species Burkholderia sp. LMU1-1-1.1. Next base: position 19,985 of record NZ_JBEGHG010000067.1, read on the forward strand.
CTTAAGGGCGCCCGGAATACCTGATGAAATCAATAATCTTTTGCACGAGCTATATCAGAGACGCCGATGCCTGGGAAACTCGATATAAGCGCTGGCTCGATTATTATCAGGATTTTCCGCTGGATGTAGTCAAAAGAATCATGATCGACGATGGGTCGCCGTACCTGCCACCGGCTGAAATCATCAAGACGGTTTCCAATACCACCCCTCTGGCATCGGTGGAAGATAAGAATTTAATCATTCGATTCGACGATAACCTGGGGCGGCAGAGTATTAAGGACTATCCCGGTTGGTGGCGCAGCTTTCTTCATTCGGTGGAGGTGGCCCGGCAACTGGACGTCGATAAAATCATCCATATCGAGTCGGACGCGTATATCTTAAGCCCGCGCCTGCGCGATTTCATCGACCAGACCAGCACTGGCTGGCATGTGCTGTGGACCCAGCATAACAACTTCCCGGAAACGGCGATCCAGGTGATTTGCCGCGACCAGTTCCAGATTTTCGAAGATTTCAAACAAAAAAACTCGACCTTGCATTTCCCCGATATGGCCGAGCATATGCTGCCGTTTACGGCGGTGAATAAGGAATTCAAGGGAGACCGGTACAGCGAGCTCAAGCGAAATCGCGGCATATTCAAATCGAAGAAATTCAATTTTCTTCCGATCTTCAAGTGGGATTTCTTCAACGTGCAAGTTCCGGAAGACGCGGACTTCGTCACGCAAGGCGTGAGCAGCCAGCATCTGGAATACCGGCGCCGCGAATAAGCGGTTTTACAGCTTCACCGGGAGGATCATCTCGACACACAAGCCACCACCCGCACGGTTGGTGGCTTTTATACTTCCGCCGTGCGCTTCGATCACATGCTGGGCGATCGCCAGGCCCAGGCCGTGGCCTTCGGCGCCGGCGTTCGCGGAGCGGAAGAAGGGCTGGAAGATGGTTTCCAGATCGGCCGGCGCCACGCCCGGGCCCCGATCGAGCACGCGGATGCACAGTTGGCGCGCATCGGGCAGGGAGCGCACCTGCAGCTGCACTTCGCCGCCCTCGGCGCTGTGCTTGATGGCGTTGCGGACCACGTTCTCAATCGCGCGCCCCAGCAAATCGGCTTGGCCGACCACCAGCACGTCGGCGTCGCCCTCGCGCACCACGCTGCGTTGCTGGCTGGCCGCCTCGTAACTGGCGTCGTCGGCGATTTGCTCCAGCAGATCGGCCATGCTGATCTCTTCCTGGCTGGCCTTGATCGCGCCGGCCTCCAGACGCGCCAACGTCAGCAGCTCGCCCACCAGTTTGTCCATGCGGACGCTCTCGCGTTCTATGCGCTCCATCGAGGCGGCGATTTTGTCCGGTTGCTGGTGCGCCAGGCCGATCGCCGCCTGCAGCCGCGCCAGCGGCGAGCGCAGTTCGTGCGAGACGTCGTGCAGCAGGCGTGTCTGGCCGTCGATCAGATTGCGCAGGCGCGCCGTCATGCGGTCGAAATCGCGACCAAGGTCGTTCAGTTCCGCGAGGCTTTTACCGGACGCGCTGACGAAGCGCGGCGCCAGGTCGCCGCCGGCGGCGGCATCGAACGCCGCCCGCAAGGCGCGGATCGGCCGCGAGAAATACCAAGCCAGGATCACCGAGAACAGCAGGCTGGCGAAAATCGCGGCGACGATCGGTATCCATGGCGTGAGCGGCTGGAATCGTGGACCCATCGGCCCGCGCGGGCCTTGCATGCCCGGCGCGCCATTGGCGCCGTTGCCGCCTTGCGCCTGGCCGGGCGGCGGGTTGCCGGGGGGCGCGCCGTCCGGCGGCGGACCGCCAGGCCCGCCGGGCCCGCCGGGCCGGTTCGGATCGAAACGGCCGTCGAAATCGCCGCCGCCGCGCCGATCCTCCAGCAGCATCTGCTGGCTCTTCAAACCGGCGAGCAGCTGTCGCGACTCGCTGTCGAAGCCGCGCTGGCGCTCGGCCCACGGCAGGAACAGCATATAGCGGTTGCCCTGCGGGTCGTACACCTGACGCACCACGCGGCGCTTGCCGTCGTCCTTGAGCAGCGCGCGCGATTCGCGCAGCATGGCCTGGCTGACGATACGGCCCAGCATCTCGCGGCCTTCGTCGTCAACCGCGTAGACGCGCCGCCTGTCCATATTTTCGAGCATGCGCCGCAGGGCGTTGGTGCCGCCGTATTCCAGTGTGGCGGCGGCCGCGTTGATGGCGATTTCCGCCGGCGGGCTGGTGTCGATGTCGGCCGGGGTGGCGCTTTGCTGGCTGCGGTCCTTGAGCCAGATGCCGCCGAGGACGCCCACGGTCGCCGTCATCTGTGCCAGCAGTATGCACACGAAGAACTTCCAGAACAGACGGCCCACAGGCTACTCCTTGATCAGCTGGTAGCCAAGGCGGTAGACCGTTTGGAGGCATGAGCGGCCGTCGGCGATGGTGCCGAGTTTATGGCGCAAGCTGCTCAGGTGGACGTCGATGTTGCGGTCGAAGCGCGCCAGCGGGCGGCCCAGACCCTGTTCCGACAAGGTGTTCTTGCTGACCGGGCGTCCTGCGTTGCGCGCCAGGACTTCGAGCAGATTGAATTCGGTGCTGGTCAGTTCCAGCTTGGCGCCGGCCCAGGCGGCGCGGCGCTGCTCCGGCCACATGGTCAGCTGGCCGACGTTGAGGGCGGCCGGCGTCCCGTTGTCGGTCGGCGCGCTTTGCGCCCGGCGCAGGATGGCGCGGATGCGGGCCGTCAGCTCGCGCGGCGTGCATGGCTTGGTGACGTAGTCGTCGGCGCCCAGCTCGAGGCCGACGATGCGGTCGGTGTCGTCGCCGCGGCCGGTGAGCATCAGGATCGGCAGCTGGCTGTTGGTGCGGATGCGGCGCAGCGTCTCCAGGCCGTTCATGCGCGGCATCATCACGTCGAGGATGGCGATGGCGTACTGCCCGGTGGCCGCTTCGGCGGTGCCTGCTTCGCCGTCGTGGACGGCCTTGACGTCGAAGCCTTCCTGTTCCAGATACTCCTGGAACATGCCCACCAGCTCGATGTCGTCGTCGATCAACAGTACTTTGCTCTTCATTGCTGCGCAATTCTTTCTATAAGGATCGTCAATCATACCAGTGGGGCGGACCCCGCCCGCCCACTTTTACGCCGATTTACAACGGCTTGCCTGAACGTAATTCCGTCGGAACGACCGCTTTTACGTCGATTTACGTTGTCCTTACGCTACTTAACATACGGCAACTAGAGAATGGCGTCTTCCAATTCAAATAAGGATGGATTTATATGAAAAACAACAAAACAAGCGTACAGAAGCTCTTGCTGGCCATGGCGGTCGCGCTGCCGTTGTACGCCGCGAGCGGCGCCCCCAGCGCAAATGAGATGGGCGGCGACCGCCCGCCGATGATGCATGGCGGGCCGGATCAGGACGGTCCCGGCAACGGACCGGAGATGCATGGCGGCATGCCGCCGTTCGGCGGTCCGGGCATGGGCGGGCGTTCGCCATTCATGCGCGGCGTCGAGCTGAGCGAAGCGCAGCAAGATAAGGTCTTCGCGATCCTGCACGAAGAGAAGCCGTATCTGCGCGAGCAGGGCAAGGCCGCCGCCAAGGCGCACGAGGCGTTGCGCGAGCTCGCCGGCGCCGACAAGTACGACGACGCCAAGGCCGCCTCGCTGGCGCGCGCCGCCGGCACCGCCATGGCCAATATCGCTTTGCAGCGCGCGCGCACCGAACAAAAACTGCTGGCGGTACTCACGCCGGAACAGCGCAAAAAACAGGCCGAGGAACAGAACGGCGACGACAAGCCGCGCCGTCCGCGCCCCTAGATCGCCAGCCATCGGGTTTATGCAGCGCAGCACCGTACCACCCTCGAATCAAATCAAATAAGCGGAGAAACTCATGTCGATCAATGCCCTCAGTTCCACCAGCGCGGCCAGCCAAATCAGTTTTCTGAACCGTCTTGACGGCGGCAACTCCACCAGCGGCACCGAAGCTGCGCGCCGGCCGCCACCGCCGGATGGTGGCGGCTTCGCCGACGCCATCGCCGAAGCGCTGAAATCGATCGGCGTCACGGATACGTCCGCCAGCGGCACAGGTAGCACCGCCGCCACCGATGCCACCGAGGCGACCGACGCCGGCACCGTGGCCGACGCGCTGGGCAGCTTCCTGCAAAGTTTGATGGGCGCGCTGCACGCGCAGAACAGCGGCCAGGCCGAAGCGCCGCCGCCATACAGCGAAGCGGCGGGCAAGGGCGGTGGCGGTTCCGGCAAGCTGGAATCGGATCTGCAAAGCCTGATCGCCAAGCTGGGCTCCGGCGACACCACAACCGGCAGCGCCGACGGGACGGACGCGGTCAGCGAGTTGGAGGCGACTTTCCAAAATCTGTTGGAAAAGCTGGGCGGCGGCACCGCCACGGAGAGCACGGATGGCACGGACGCCGGCACTAAACTGGCGGCCTTCCTGGAGGCGCTGTCTTCCAAGGTAGGGACCAGCGGCAGCAGCGGTAATTTGGTCAACACAACGGTTTAATCGAAGCACCGCCAGCCACCCCGGCCATCGCGCGGTGGCGGCTTAATCACACAAGTAAGGAGCAAGCATGGAACATCATGACGATAATCACGAACACAGTCTGGCGGCCGATCTGACCGCGATGCTCAATCTGACCAGCGACCGTCGCCAGACCTTGCGCTGGCTGTTGGCGGGCGCCTCGGCGCTGCCGATGATGGGTTGCGGCGGCGGTTCGGACAGCGCCAGCGATACCGCCAGCACGACGGCGACGACCACGCCAGCCACCACCACCACCACGACAACCACGCCGACGACGACCACCACGACCACGGCCGGCTCGTGCTCGGTGATCCCGGAGGAGACCGGTGGCCCGTATCCGGGCGACGGCACCAACAGCAATGCCAACGGCGTGGTCAATGTGCTGACGCAATCGGGCGTCGTGCGCAGCGACATCCGCAGCAGCTTCAATGGTCCGACCGGCGTGGCGGCGGGCGTGCCGCTGACGATCAAACTGCAGGTGGTCAATGTCAACGGCAGTTGCGCGTCGCTGGACGGCTATGCGATCTATCTGTGGCATTGCGACCGCGACGGAAACTACTCGTTATATTCGAGCGGCGTGACGACGCAAAACTATCTGCGCGGGGTCCAGGCGACCGACAGCAGCGGCAATGCGTCGTTCACGACGATTTTCCCCGGCTGCTATTCCGGGCGGGTGCCGCACGTGCACTTCGAGGTGTACCGATCGTTGGCGGCGGCGACCAGTGCGGCCAACCGCATCAAGACATCGCAGTTCACCTTCCCGGTGGCGACCTGTAATGAGGTGTACGCCACGACCGGCTACAGCGCCAGCGTGCGCAATATGGCCGCGATCAGCCTGGCGACCGACAATGTGTTCAGTGATGGCTATTCGCTGCAGATGTCTACGGTGACGGGGAATGCGACCGACGGCTATGTGGCGACGTTGACGGTGGGTGTGGCCGGCTAACGTCCGATATGGCCACTACGTGGAAGTACCTCGGAGACACGTAGGGCGGATTAGGCGGAACGCCGTAATCGGCCATGGGTGAGCCGTTGGCGGCTCATGCATGGCCGATTACGCTTCGCTAATCCGCCCTACGTGTATCCGTAGCAAATCGACCGTCAGCGGCCGCCCAAGGCGTCGCGGATTTTCTGGTCGGTCTTGTACTGGCTCAGCGAATACACCGCCCAGATCGCCGCCGGCAACCAGCCGATCACGGTGATTTGCAGGATCAGGCAGATGATGCCGGCGAACGGACGGCCGATCGTGAAGAACGTCAGCCACGGAAGGATCAGGGCAATAAGAAGGCGCATGTAGTTCTTGTCTCTCTATCGGATGACGACAGGGGCGCGCCGGCGGCACGCCCAAGCCCGAAATCTATCATATCATTAGCACATCGGCCGGACCATCCCGGCCAACCCATCAAGCGTCCAGCTTGACGCAATCGACGAAGTAACCACGCTTGCCATCGACCTCGCGCTTGACCAGGCCGTGCACGTCCGTCTCGAAGCCGGGGAAGCGCTCGTTGAAGTCGCGCGCGAAGCGCAGGTAGTCGACGATGGTCCTGTTGAAGCGCTCGCCCGGAATCAGCAGAGGAATGCCCGGTGGGTAAGGCGTCAGCAGGATCGACGTGATACGGCCTTCCAGCTCCTCGATCGCCACGCGCTCGATCTCGCGGTGCGCCATCTTGGCGAACGCGTCCGACGGTTTCATCGCCGGGATCATGTCCGACAGGTACATTTCGGTCGTCAGGCGCGCGACGTCGTAGGCCTTGTAGAAATCGTGGATCTGCTGGCACAGGTCGCGCAGGCCCATTTTTTCGTAGGTCGGGTTGGCGGCCGCGAATTCCGGCAGGATGCGCCACATCGGCTGGTTCTTGTCGTAGTCGTCCTTGAACTGCTGCAACGCCGTCAGCAGGGTATTCCAGCGGCCCTTGGTGATGCCGATGGTGAACATGATGAAGAACGAGTACAGGCCGCACTTCTCGATGATGACGCCGTGCTCGGCCAGGTACTTGGTGACGATCGACGCCGGGATGCCGCTGTCGGCGAACTGGCCGTCGAGCGACAGGCCCGGGTTGACGATGGTCGCCTTGATCGGGTCGAGCATGTTGAAGTTCGGCGCCAGGTTGCCGAAGCCGTGCCAGTCGTCCTCGGCGCGGATGACCCAGTCTTCGCGCGAACCGATGCCTTCTTCGGCGAAGTTCTGCGGGCCCCACACCTGGAACCACCAGTCCTTGCCCCATTCCTGGTCGATCTTCTGCATGGCGCGGCGGAAGTCCAGCGCCTCCAGGATCGATTCCTCGACCAGCGCGGTGCCGCCCGGCGCTTCCATCATGGCCGCGGCGACGTCGCACGAGGCGATGATCGAGTACTGTGGCGAGGTCGAGGTGTGCATCAGGTACGCCTCGTTGAAGGCGTCGCGGTCCAACTTGACCGTTTCCGATTCGCGCACCAGCACCTGCGAGGCCTGCGACAGGCCGGCGAGCAGCTTGTGGGTCGACTGGGTCGAGAAGATCATCGACTCTTTCGCGCGCGGACGATCCTTGCCGATCGCGTGCATGTCCTTGTAGAAGTCGTGGAAGGTGGCGTGCGGCAGCCACGCTTCGTCGAAGTGCAGGGTGTCGATTTTGCCGTCCAGCAGTTCGCGCAGGGTTTCGACGTTGTAGACCACGCCGTCGTAGGTCGACTGCGTGATGGTCAGGATGCGCGGCTTCTTGTTTTTGGCTTCGCGGGCGAACGGATTCGCCTCGATCTTGCGCATGATGCTCTCCATCGAGAACTCTTCCAGCGGAATCGGACCGATGATGCCCAGGTGGTTACGCGTCGGCATCAGGAACACCGGGATCGCGCCGCACATGATGATCGAGTGCAGGATGGACTTGTGGCAGTTGCGGTCGACGACGACGATGTCGCCCGGCGCCACGGTCGAGTGCCAGACCATCTTGTTCGACGTCGAGGTGCCGTTGGTGACGAAGTAGCAGTGGTCGGCGTTGAAGATGCGCGCGGCGTTGCGCTCGGACGCGGCCACCGGGCCGGTGTGGTCGAGTAGCTGGCCGAGTTCCTCGACGGCGTTGCAGACGTCGGCGCGCAGCATGTTCTCGCCGAAGAACTGGTGGAACATCTGGCCGATCGGCGACTTCAGGAAGGCCACGCCGCCCGAGTGGCCGGGGCAGTGCCACGAGTACGAGCCGTCGTTGGCGTAGTGGACCAGCGCCCGGAAGAACGGCGGCGACAGGCCGTCCAGATAGGACTTGGCTTCGCGGATGATGTGGCGCGCGACGAATTCCGGCGTGTCCTCGAACATGTGGATGAAGCCGTGCAGCTCGCGCAGGATGTCGTTGGGGATGTGGCGCGAGGTGCGCGTTTCGCCGTACAGGTAGATCGGGATGTCGGCGTTCTTGTAGCGGATTTCCTCGACGAAGGCGCGCAGCGATTTGAGCGCGGTGTCGGTCTCCTCGACCGAGCCGGCGCCGAATTCCTCGTCATCGATCGACAGCACGAAGGCCGACGCGCGCGATTGCTGCTGGGCGAACTGGGACAGGTCGCCGTAGCTGGTCACGCCCACCACTTCCATGCCTTCTTTTTCCATTGCATCGGCGAGGGCGCGAATGCCCAGGCCGGACGTGTTCTCGGAACGGAAATCCTCGTCGATGATGACGATGGGGAAACGAAATTTCATGCATGTCTCCAAAAAAGCAAGCCGCCCCTGACAAATGTGAAGGGGCGGACAGGGCGCGACACTATTGCTAGGAATCGCAGAAAAAAAATAAGAACGGGATTCTCGCAGAAATGCGCCCGCTGCGGGAAAAAAATATCATATAGAAAAAATGACCAAACCGCGCAGTAGAGTGCCTCAGCGGTGTGACGGGCGTATTACAGCCGGCCAGACCTTAATGGAGCCAGGCGATGACGCCCAGCGCAATGCCCACGCCGGCCACGCCGTACGCCAGGCCCATCATCCATTTCTTGCGGGTGAGCAGGGTAATGGCCGCCAGCGAAATGGCGATCTGCTCGGCGGTGGTCGCCAGCGCCCATTGGTGATGATGATGCATGGCCTCGTCGGACTTGTGATTCCATTCTTTCGACGATTCCTCCCATTTCTCGGCTTCCTTGCGGATATCGTCCTTTTCGGCCTTGTAGCGGGCCACCTCGGCCTCATATTTCTTAGGGTCCACCCCGGGCAGGGTCATGGCCAGCTCGGCCAGGTTCTGCTTGCTGGATTTGGCCTGGTAGTAATTCCAGCTGTTGGCGGCCTGCGTCTTGTCGATCGCGGCGTTGTTCTTGAACATGGCCGCGTCGTTCTGCGTCGCCCCGCCCAGATAACCGAAAGCGGCGCCGACGGTCGCCAGGATGGCCGTCATGACGGCAATATTGTTCGAAAAGCCATCGTTTCCGTGGGCTGCGTGTTCCACCGCGTGATCGTGCGGTCCGTGTACGTGAAAACCTTGACCTGACATGATTGGTTAAATCCTTGAAGAGTAAAGTTAGACTTTGCGACGATAGGTGACGAACGCGTACGGCAAGCCGGACGTTTCGGAGGTGTGCTGCTCGCGGCCGGTTTCTTCCCACACGGCGTGGTCGATTGCGGGGAAGAAGGCGTCGCAGTCGAAGGTGTGGCCGACCTCGGTGACGATCAAGCGGTCGGTCAGGGCCATGGACTGCTTGTAGATCTCGGCGCCGCCGATGACGTAGCCTTCGGCGCCGTCCAGCAGCGCGATGGCCGCGTCGACCGAGTCCATCGCCTCGACGCCGTCATGGCGCCAGTCGGCGTTGCGGGTGATGACGATGTTGCGGCGGTTGGGCAGCGGACGGCCGATCGAATCGAAGGTTTTGCGGCCCATGATGATTGGATGGCCGGTGGTCAGGCGCTTGAAATGGGCCAGATCCTCCGGCAATTTCCACGGCAAAGTGTTGTTGATGCCGATGCCGCCTTGCTGGTCGGTGGCGACGATGATGGTCAGTGTGCTCATGGATACTCTGTAAGGTTGGGTGAGAATTCCCGGTGGCTGGTATTATCGTTGAAATTGCGGTCCGCTTCCATGACCGTTGAGTAATTTGCCAGAGCGAGTAGCAAGCGCGAACGCTGGCGCGAACACCCTATGAATCCGGCCTTCTGGCCATACCGAGTACCTATGACGAATTTCGAAAAAACCGGCAGCCGTTCCATCCCGTCCCTGCAAGCGACCGTTGAAGAATATATCGAGCCGCGCAGCGGCGCGCGCCACATCCATCTGGCCAGCGACCAGCAGGAGCTGGTGTTCCTGGTCGCCTTCCCGACGGTGCCGGACGTCAGCGACGGCCGCGCCCACATCCTGGAGCACCTGTCGCTGTGCGGCTCCGAGCGTTATCCCGTGCGCGATCCGTTTTTCTCGATGCTGCGCCGCTCCACCGCCACCTTCATGAACGCGTTCACGTATGCCGACCGCACCGTCTACCCGTTCGCCAGCACCGACCGCAAGGATTTCTTCAACCTGCTCGATGTGTATCTGGACGCGACCTTTTTCCCAAACCTGGACTACCTGAACTTCCTGCAGGAAGGCTGGCGCCATGTTCTCAAGGACGGCAAACTGGCCTACCAGGGCGTGGTGTTCAACGAAATGAAGGGCGCTTTCAACGATCCGATGCGCGCGCTGTACAGCGGCATCGAAGGCACGCTGCTCAAGGGGACGACCTATGAGGTGGAATCCGGCGGCGATCCGCTGGTGATCCCGGAGCTGACGCACGAGATGCTCAAGGAATTCCACGCCAGTCATTACCATCCGTCGCAAGCGGTGTTCATGACGGCTGGCGCCATCAGCGCCGAGGAAATCCAGGAGCAGATCAAGCTGCGCGTGCTGTCCAAATTGCCGGCCGCCGCGCAGGAGCGCATGCTGCCGCAGCTCGCGGAGTACTGGACCGCGCCGCGCGTCAACGAGGTGCGCATCCCGTCGCAACAGGCCAAGGCCGACGAGTACGGCCTGCAGTTTTCGTGGTTGCTGGGCGAATCGAACGACCCGATGGCCTATTACAATGCCTACCTGCTCGACGCCGGCCTGCTTGGCGACGCCTCGTCGCCGCTGATGAAGGCCATGGAATCGGCTGGTTATGGTCGTCCATCGCGCCTGAACGGGCATGACGACGGCCCGCGCCAGTTGATTTTCCACGTCGGCATGGAAGGCCTGACCGAGCCGCAGATCGAAAAAGCACGCGTGCGGATCTGGTCCGCGCTGGAGCGCGCGGCGAAGCAGGGCGTGCCGACCGACGCGCTGCAAGCGGCGTTGCGCGACATCCGCTACAGCCAGCGCGACACCGCCAACTCCCACATGCCGAATGCCTTGAGCCGCCTGCTGCACGCGCTGCCGGTGGCCATGCGCGGCGGCGACGTGTTCGACGCGCTCGACGGCGAAGCCCACCTGGCCAAGCTGGAAGAGGCGATCCAGGACCCGGATTACTTCAAATCGCTGGTGCGCTCGCTGCTGGAAAGCCCGACGCGCCTGACCACTCGCGTTATCCCGGACGCCACCTACTTCACGGTGCGCGACGCGCTGGAAGAAGCGCAATTGGCCGCGCGCGACGCCGCGCTGACCGCCGACGAACGCGCCCGCATCGAAGCCGAGACGGCGGCACTGGACAAGCACCAGCAACTGCCGTCCAATTCCGAGGTGTTGCCGCGCATCCGTCCGTCCGATGTCAGCATCCACCCGGCGCCGGCGCTGCCTTTGCCCGCGCCGCTGGCCGCGCAGAGTGGCCGCGTGCTGCCGTTCACCATCGCCTCCAACGGCTTGTCGTATGCGCGCGTGAACTACGATGTTTCGCATTTCGAAGCCGCCGACTGGCCTTGGCTGCGTCTGTACGCGGACGTGGTCACCGAGATCGGCGTCGGCGATATGGATTACGAGGACGCCGACGCGTGGCGCCAACTGATGGCGCCATCGTTCGACGTCGGCCTGGACGCGACCCAGCAGCCCGGCGGCGCGTTGAGCCTGGAGCTGTGGTTCGGCGCCAGCGGATTGCGCGAGGATCACGAGGGTATCGCGGAGCTGATTTCGCGCACTTTGTCGGAGACGCGTTTCGACGAGCATGAGCGTTTGGCCTTCCTGATCGACAGCGAAGCGCAGGACCGGCTGACCGGCCTGGCGCAGGCGGGCAACCGCTACGCCATGCTGGCGGCGACTGCGCCGTTGTCGCCGCTGCGCCGCTTCGACGACGTGGTCGGCGGCGCGGCGTCGCTGCCGTTCTACGGCAAGCTGCTTGAGCAAAGCAAAACGCCGGAAGGCATCGCCGCCATCGCCGAGCGTCTGAGCGCGCTGCACAAGCGCGTGACCGGCGTGACGCCGATCATGCTGTCGGCCGGTTCCGGCGACGATAGTGCCGATCTGGCGCGCATGGTCAAGCTGCCGGCTTCGCAGGCCGAGGCGCCGGGTACGTCGGCGGCGCCGGAGGGTTTGCCGCTGGCGGATGCGGCGTTGCACGCGGTCAGCCAGATCAACCATTGTGTGGTGGCCTGGCGTGCGCCGATGGTGCACGAAGCCGGTGCGGCGGCGTTGGCGGTGGCGGCGGAGCTGATGACCAATCAGCTGCTGCACGCGTCCTTGCGCGAGAAGGGTGGGGCGTATGGCGGCAGCGCGGGATATGGAGGGGGCAGCGGCACGTTCGTCATGGCTTCGTACCGCGATCCGCGCCTGGCTGAAACGTATGCCGACTTCGACGTGGCTATCGACCAGATGCTGGAGAACGACTTTTCGCAGGAGGAGCTGGAAGAGGCGATCATTTGTGTGATCAAGGGGTTGGACAAGCCGAATTCGCCGCACGAGCAGGTGACGCACGCGTGGAGTTTGTACCGTCGCGGGATCAGCGAGGAATTGCGTCAGCAGTTCCGCACCGGGGTGTTGAATTGCACGCTGGACGATATCCGCGTGGCGGTGCGCACGTGGATCAAGGATGGTCAGGCCAGCCGCGCGGCATTCGTCGGCGATCTGTCGCAGGACTTGTCTGGATTGAAGACGGTGGATTTGGTGGAGTTGGCCAACGCCGCTTAAAGCTCAGTGCGCCGACGGCGTGGCGATTTAACCCGCACGTCGGCGCACAGGGGTCGTACCCCGTACGGGGTACGACCCCACCTTATCGGGTTGGTGCGCGGCTCAATCAAGAGACGCGGAATAAAGGTGCGTAAGTTTCTTTTCCAAATTATACGAAATTCGAACCGATGAGGTCAAAAAATGGTCGTTATTCGCTCATTAATCCTTTTTCGTATAATTTTCGAATGTCGAAATCGAGATTTTTTTGAAGAATCTTTTGATCCGCTATCTCAAACGTCTTGTCCTTTATTTCGAAATTCACAAGTGCTAAGCAACTGTCAATATAATTTTTTGTTTGCTTGGGTAACTCTGTTAGGTCAGCGCACTGCGGCAATACATGGCGTAAAATATTGCAGTTGATGGGGATGATCTCTTGGCGTTCCATGCGTTCCCAGGATTTATAGGTTCCGAAACTAGAATTCGTAAGAATTCCGTTCATATGCTGAGGCTCTTTTTCTCCCGCACCCGGAAAGCAATCATTAATAATTCGAATTCTTTCCTTTTGGCTTAAACGATCGAATTTCCCAAGTTGTTCTATGCCTTCATTAATCCGTCCGTCCAGATTTCTGACCATCCTGGCTCCTTCGGGATATAGGGTCGCTTTGGCCTGTACCGTGAGTAAGGTGTTGGACTTCGCGCAGTACGCAAGTAAATCAATGTCTGTACCGGGAATTTTCTTTTCAAGAACTACGGCGTAACCATTTGTTTCGAAATGGTGCTTTGCACGCTGTAAGAGCATGGGTTCGAACAAGTCGGAAATCTGCTCATGAAAATGATACTTCTCCGAAAATGGCGGATGATTTTGCACAGTAATCAAAAGATTTCGAACGGACATAGACATGAAGGCAGCTCCAGGGCAAAAGTACAAACAGTCACCCAAATCCCAGAACGGAGGCAAGAACCGTTTGCTGATGCTGGACCGCGTGCTGCCGTTCTCGAAAAAAAATTCACCGAATTTATTAAAATCAGATTCTTTAGCGCCTGTAAGTTTTAGTGCAATATTTCTTATTGATGATTTCGGTACAACCGCCATGGAAAGCCCCTTGCGTAATGCGTATTCGATCTCATCGCCGAGTTGACGTCCCTTGCAGTACCGACTTACTACGATCGTTGTTTGCATATACGCATAACAAATGGCACATAAAGCCTGCCTGATCTTTCGAAATGCGGACGCGTCAGTAAAGCCGAGATTGCTATAGAAAGTATCGGGAACTAGTACTGCCTCACGGTAGGAATTAGATATTGCTTCGTATATTTTCTCAATGTATGCTGTGCTCTTTATTACATTTGGCACTTCTCTTCTGTCCAGCCGGCGTTTCACAGATATCCAATGGTCCTGCACGCCGTCCACCTTCACCTGTGGAATGATAGGAATACTCAAGTTCGAGAGTACTGAGTCGACCAATTCGGCACGACAAGCGTCTGCGGAGGTGTAGTCGACCAGCGATGTGTGCTGATCCAGCCGCTTATAGGTATACACTCCGCTGTGTATGAAAGGGAAAACGATATTCAAGTTGGCGCATTTCATCAAATCCATCGCAGCTGGATGAAGTGCTGCTATCTCGTTAAAACCATCTCTACACACCTCAAGGCTTAGTGGGGTTAAGTCTAAATCACGTTCAAAAATAAACATCAGCGGAATCAAGAAATTCACATCGATATTACCATCTTCAATTAGTCGCACGGTTGCAATTTCAGACATGAAATTGAATAATACTCCAAATGGAAGTGAGAGGACGGGATTCGCGTGGAAGTGTGCGTCTACTAGGGATTCAAGGGTGCTTATCTCAGTTTTCATTTTTGACTGGTTATTAATTATGATCGATGGTTATGAAATATAAATATTGATCGAAGACTAGGTGCGCCGGTCTTTGTTCATGCTGGCACGGACTGCCATCTAGAGCAGCAGAGCTTAATCGATTTAAATTAACTTGAACGATGCAAGCAAATTCCCGAAATTCAAGGAAATGTAGATTAGCAATCTTATCTGATTCGAAGTATTTAGAGTTCATGCGGCAGGAACATGCACACAATCAGGTAATTTTGCTTCCATTTGCTTTTTTCCAGCTGAGGAAGTCGAACTGGATATGCGAAACTTCAGGTAGTTTTTTATAAAAAAACGTCTCAATGACTTTTGGTAGTTCTGCAAGGGCGCACCAGACTTGCCCATGCATGGCCATAGTAAGTATTTCCCCCGTTGTGACATGCGCTAATGACTTATTTGTGATCTCAATAATATTGACTAGCGCCCACTCTACAACTTGATCAGGCATATTTATGAATGCACATATTTCCTCGGGTGATACCTTATCCAAAGGGTGCCCATTGGCGCTGTAATTTTCGATTGCTATATCACTGGATCTACGTTTTTTAACTGCGGTCAGTTGGCCATTTTTTCCTTGTAATCCTATAAATTCAAGTAAGGCTCGCGCGTGCACAAATCCGACTTGGTATATGGGCTGGAGGAAGTTGCCAGCGTAGCCTTTATAATTCAAATTATTGCCAATCGAAAGCGAAATTTCTTCGGAGCCAAAGGTGCGCGTTTGCAGTTCCAGCGCCCACGCAGCGTCGTTCACGGCATGCATTCGTAGCGGAAGCCAAGTTGAGAGTATTTCGTCAAGGCTTAGGATTGTTGACCTTTGCATACGCGATTAGAGATAAATATTTGGCATTCATGATACCGCATTCCTGTTCTATCCAGCGGGGCCTTTGCTGCAGCTTATGCCTTGATTTGCTGTGTCCTCGTTCGGCTCGGGGGCTTTAGTATATTAATGTGCCTCTTGGTGCGGTAAGCGAGGCTCGTTGCCATCGGTTAAGACGGGGCTGCACCCGCATTAAGATATCGGCAGACATCGCCTTCAAGATCGGCATCGCGGATTGGTAGCGTATGTCGTTCGCAAAACTCTGTGATGACCCGCTAGCTTCGGTCATGTAATGGTTGACCTGACGCCGCTGCGAATGTACTTGGAATAGCCTTTTTCCTCTGGCAAGCTGCTCAGCAAGACTTCTCAAGGAGGGCTTGGAGGAAGTGGCCATTCGTGTACGAAGAAATCGGACGGGCCGAACTCTTCGCGCGAGCAGTTGACGCACTCGGGTAGTTTGCGCCGTTGCGGCGTCTGCAGACAGTTGCGTCAGCGTTTTCGTATTGCGGTGTTGATTTGCACCTTGTACGACATCCTAGCCTCAGTGCGCAGGGGAATCCAAGACGGACAGGCCAGCCGCGCCGCGTCTTCGACGACCTGTCGCGGGACTTGTGGGGATTGAAGACGGTGGATTTGGTGGAGTTGACCAACGCCGTCTAAATGGGCCTAAAACACGTGGCGCGGATTGGCCACGTATGCTGGCTCACGCTAACGCGAATCACTTCTGAAACACGTAGGGCGGATTAGCCGGAACGGCGTAATCCGCCATCTATGATCCGTTGGCGGCGCATGCATTGGCGGATTACGCTTCGCTAATCCGCCCTACGTGGTTTAGAAGATATTAAAATCCGTGGCCGCCGCTTTGGCGGAAGGCCAGCATATGCCGCGCCAGCGCCTCTGGCGCCTCCAGCGGAATCATATGTCCTGTATCACCCTTCAGCATCTGCAAACTGGCGTTGGGAAAGCGCTCAGCCATCTGCCGCAAATCCTCTGGCGGCACGAGATTGTCCTCCTCCGCGCCAACGATCAGCACCGGGAATCTCAATTCAGCCAACCGTTCCATCAAATCCGGCCGGTCGATGGTCGTCGCAAACTGCGTCAACAGCACCTCCTTGCCAAGATCGAGCGCCATCTGCTGGATCGGCCCGACAATCGCCTCATCGTCCAGATGCGACGGATGCAGCAACTCGCGCAACCTCTGTCGCGACATCCCCGCATAGGCGTTTCGCTCCAACATCGCCACGATGCGCTCGCGCGCCAGCACCTCCGCAGGTTTCAGTCCCTTGGCCGAATTGGCGATCAACACCAGCGACTTCACGCGCTCGGGATGCGCAACCGCATGTTCGATCGCCAGGTAGGCGCCGAGCGAAAACGCCACCAGATTGGCCGCCGGCGCGCTGTGCGTGGCGATCAGCTCCCGCATCTGTTGACGTGTGCGGGCCTGGTGCAGCGGTACATAATTAAAATCGAAGGCGTCACCCAACAGCGGTGTGAGCCTGGTCCACATCCGCTCATCGCACAAGGTGCCCGGAAGAAGGTCGAGTCTGGTCGTCATTATATTTATCGTGTTTAATCGCCGGTTGGATAGTGGGCACGGCCGTATTGTAGGGCAAACCGACGAATCTACGATCTGCTGAGCCGTTGAGCAAGCGCAAGAGCAAATCGCCGCAGGTCCGGGACGGCGGTCGCCTCCCAATACGTGGCTTTCAGCCAAGGACCGATGTAAAACAGGGAATCGGAGCTCATGCCGTGCTGATCGATGGCTGCGCAGTCGCTCCCGACCTCCAGTCCCAGTCCCAGCCTGTCCACCCGTATCAAGCCATCTCGCAGAAGTTGCTTGACTAGTGCATTGCCGCTATGGCGCGGATCGGCGCAAGGGCCAGTACAGTTGATAACTGCGCCGGCATGCACCACGGTCGTCCGAGCCGCGCCGCGCCGGCGCAATGTCACCTCGATATCGGTAGTGTTTTCATCAAAGCCAATAATCCGCGCGGCGAACGTTTGTATTACCCCAGCTTGGAGTGATTCCGTCAGTTGCTGGTGCAAGGTGGGGGAGAGGCGGTGGCGATGGATATCCCAGTACGGCTGAACATGGCGCAAGAAACGTTTTCGTTCTTTTTCCGTATATTCCAACCAGATATCCGTGGCGACGGGGCGCAGTAGCGCCATGGCGTCGCGCCAGTCCCGCCCATGCGCCGCGATCCTCCGGACATAACGCCGAAATTCGCATAGTTGTTCCCGCACGGTGGTGGCCTCTCCCCAAATGGCCCGCGGTCCGGAATCGCCGCCGTGCCGATGGCCGTCATGACGATGGGGATGTGGTACCAGCCCCCTGCGCGACACTGCGATGATTGGACGCGCAGGATTCTGTTTCAGCAGAGTTGTCGCCGTGTCCACCATGGTCAATCCCGTGCCCAACAGCAATACGGGTTGATCCGCCGGGATGCGTGCCATGCCACCGGCCTCCCAAGGATCCCCAAGGTACCGTTTGCTGCTAAGAATGGCCTTGCCGGCGATCGGGAGAGTGGAAGGGAAGTACCCCAGCGCTAACACGATGTGGTCGGCTATGATTGTTGAGCCATCATCCAGTTGGGCCACCAGCCCGGCGGCATCGTTCGCGGGGTGTATCGAAGCGACATACCGGAAGACACGTTCAAGTTTGACATGTGGCGGAGCATCCCGTTCAGCTTGCTCCAGCAACGATTCCAGGTAGTCGCCGTAGAGCTGGCGCGGGACGAAGCTGCCGGAATCAATTCGCATATCCACGGTGCGGGCAAAACGCAGGAAGTGCTCCGCGTCGTCGTCGAGCGCGCTCATGTTGCCTGCTGGTACATTCAGGGTGTGGTCGGGACTTTGGGTGCCGTAGGCCATGCCACGTGCAATGCGTTCGCCGCCGTTGACCAATACCACGCGCAGGGGAGAGGTGTGGTGCTGCCTAAGAAGTTGCACTGTCGTAACGGCGCCGGAAAAGCCGGCGCCGATGATAACAATGGTTTTCATTTTTTTTCAATTTCTCAAATAGGCCTTGGAGGCGGATTTGATATCATAAATTGAATAGTTACTTATTTATAAGAAATTTATTTTCACAGGCTACCCGATCGCCCGGCGCACGGGCTCGCTCGATTTAAACCGCCATCGGCGCCGTGATCGGCGCGTGGTGTTGGTAGCCTTCCAGCGAAAAGTCGGACGGTTCGATTTTTTCCAGCCATTCAGGCTCGTACTTGCCGGTCTTGGCGAAGTCCGGCACGCGGTCGGAGATGCGCAGTTGCGGCGCCGCGAACGGCGTGCGGGTCAACTGTTCCTTGACCATGTCCATGTGGTTTTCGTAGATGTGCGCATCGCCGATGAAATAGCTGAACCAGCGCGGCGTGTAGCCGGTCAGGCGGCCAACCAGATGCATCAGCGCCGCGCCTTCGGCCAGGTTGAAAGGCGTGCCCAGACCCAGGTCGTTCGAGCGCACGTAGAGGCACATGGACAGCTCGCGCGTGGTCGGATTCGGGATGAACTGGTACAGCAGATGGCACGCCGGCAGCGCGACCGCGTCCAGCACCGCCGGATTCCAGCCGTGGAACAGGATGCGGCGGCTGCCCGGATTGTTGACGATGGTGTCCAGGCACTCGCGCAGCTGGTCGATTGATTTGTGCAGCAGGACCTTGGGCACGCCGGCGTCGTCGAACTGGGAGATCAGGCGGAAGCCGTTTTTCTGGGCGTCGGCGATTTGCGCCGGTTGATCGAGTTCGATCAGCTTGAAGCCGGGCCACTGGCGCCATTGAATGCCGTAGACCGGGCCAAGGTCGTCCTCGCCGAGGCGGTACGGATTCTCGAGCCATTGTTTGTTTTCGTTGGCGTTCTGGTCCCAGACCTTGCAGCCCAGCGCGCGGAAGTCGGCGGCGCTGCGGGACGCGCGCAGGAACGCGCACAGCTCCCCGACCACGGATTTGAAGGCCAGGCGCTTGGTCGTCACGGCGGGGAAGCCGTCGTTGAGCAGGTCGAAACGCATCATCGCGCCCGGCACGCTCAGGGTGCGGATGCCGGTGCGGTTGTCTTGCCAGCTGCCGGTATCGAGGACGGTTTGGATCAGTTCCTGGTATTGCTGCATATGTTCTCCAACGTGAGCGTTACGGCTCTAAAGGCGGCTATTTTATCAGGACCTGACGGGGAAACACGTAGGGCGGATTAGCGCGCAGCGCGTAATCGGCCATGAGCCGCTGACGGAGCTTGGCGGATTACGATGCGCTAATCCGCCCTACGTGTCTCCGTGGTGACTCGTTAGCTGCTGGTCCAGGCGCGCTACGATGGTTTTCATCGCCGGATCGGACGCCAGGTTATTGAGCTGGTACGGGTCGGCGCGGACGTCGTATAGCTCCGTCGCCGGACGCTTGGCGGTCGCCAAGTCCAGCAGCCGGTCCATGGCCGGATCGCCCCGGCCGACAATCATTGCCGTCTTGGTGGGGCTCGGGGCGATGCAGGCGAAGGCGGCGTTGATGTCGATGCCCAGCTGTGCCGGCGTGATGGCTTGTCGAGCGGGCGCGCCGGCCGGCCAGCGGTCCGGGAAGACGTTACGAATGTAGAGGTACTCAGTTGTTCTGACCGCGCGGGCAGGATAGCTTTCACTGCCGGTCAGCACAACGGTCCGCCCGTTGCTTGTCGCGCGCTTGGTCGCGCCGGCGATATCAAGGAGGGTTGCTGCCAGATCGTCGCTGCTGACCAGAGCTTTCGATACGTTCCCGCCTGCGACTCCGCCGGGGTACATGACGACCAGTGGCACGTGGGTGCCGGCGTCGTAAAGCGTTCCTTCGCTGCGCGGGAAGGGCCAGCCACCTTTGCCGGTCATGACAACCAGCGTATCGGACAGCCGACCCGCGCGTTCAAGCCGGTCGATCAGCAAGCTCGCTTCGTGGTCGAAACGCTCGATCTCCGAACGGTAGGCGGCGATATCGCCACGCACCGCCGGCGTGTCTGGCAGGTAGGGCGGCACGATGATGCTCGCGGTATCGACGGGTGCTTTGGACTGGCGGTGTGAATTTTTCGATTCAAGGCAGAACAAAAGAGGCTTGCCGGCGGGCCGCTTGGCGAGGAGCGCGTCGAAATCATCGTTGGCGACGACGTATCCGTTCTTTTCCAGCAGGTCTGTATAAGGGAGCTTGGCGCCCGGCGATGCGACAAAGGCGTTTTCGAAACTGACGCCTTCGCGCCGAAGGCGGGTGAATGTCGGCATGCGCAGGCCAAGCCGGTCCACCGCTTCAGAACCCTGCCAACTCCAGCCACCGGCGATCAGCAGCAGGATGTTGGGGCGAGTTGTTTGTTTTGCGCCGACCGGTGCGGCCAGTGCATGGCCCAGACTATTCAATAACACGCCGCCGAGCGCGATCGATGTTCGCGTGATCGCCTGGCGCCGGGTGATTTTGTTGCCCATGCCTGTCCGGTCCTCTTAGCGGCTGCCAGACTTCGGTTTGCGGCCGCCCGGCTGCGCGGTCGCTTTGCCGGCGGCGCGGGCGAGCGATTTGGCGCCCCGGCCGCCGGTGACGACCACAGCGCCTTTCGGCGCCGCCGGTTTGCCGCCGCCTCCATAGATGCGGCCCGTGCCAGCCTTGCCTCCGGCGGAGCGAACACCGCCAGCACCCTTGCCGGCGGTCGGCACGGGTGGTGTCCAGGTGCCGAGCGACGCGTCGCCGCCAGCCGGCCGCGCGACCGCTTTGCCGGCAGCTGTTCCGCCGGGTGCCTTGCCCGCCGCCGAACCGCCGGCCGGGCCGGTGAACGGACGCTTTTTCTTGGCCGGTGCTTCGGCCGCCGCTTTCTTCGCCAGTGCCGCCGCCACGCCTTTCGGGCCGGTTTCCGGCACGCGGTGATCGGCTTCGAAGCCCGGTTCCTCTTCGCGGCGTATCACTTGTCCGGTCAAGGTTTCGATCGCCTTCAGGATTTCGACTTCGTCGGCGCAAACCAGCGATACCGCTTCGCCCTCCATGCCCGCGCGGCCGGTGCGGCCGATGCGGTGGATGTAGTCCTCCGCCACGGTCGGCAGGTCGAAGTTGACCACCTGCGGCAGCGCTTCGATATCCAACCCGCGCGCGGCGACATCGGTCGCCACCAGCAGCTGCACTTCCGCCTTTTTGAATCGGGCCAGCGCCTTCAGGCGCGCCGGCTGGGTCTTGTCGCCGTGGATGGAATCGGCCGAGATGCCGTGTTCCTGCAGCGTCTTGACCAGCGTCTCGACGCCTTTGCGCGTTTTGACGAACACCAGCACCTGGCCCCACTGCAGTTTCTTCAGCAGATGCAGTAGCAGTTCGGGCTTGCGCCGCTTGTCGGTGGGGATCAGCCATTGCTTGACGGTTTTGGTGGCGGTGTTACTGGCGCTGACCTGGATAGATACCGGGTCCTTCAACATGCCTTTGGCCAGCTTGCGGATCTCGTCGGAGAAGGTGGCCGAGAACAGCAAGGTCTGTCGCTTCTTGGGCAAGGCCGCCAGCAGGATGTCCAGATCGCGCTCGAAACCCAGGTCCAGCATGCGGTCCGCCTCGTCCAGCACCAGCGTTTGCAGCATCGTGAAGCTGATCGCGCCTTGGTCGTGCAGGTCCTTCAGACGCCCCGGCGTCGCCACCAGCACGTCCAGGCCTTTGCGCAGCTTGGTGATCTGCGGCTCGATCGGCACGCCGCCGTAGGCCACGGCGGAGCGCAATGGCAGATTGCCGCCGTAGGTGCGGAAGCTTTCGTAGACCTGCTCGGCCAGTTCGCGCGTCGGCACCAGCACCAGGCAGCGCACCGCTTTCGGCGCGGTCACGCCGTCCATGGTCAGGCGCTGAAGGATGGGCAGCGCGAAGCCGGCCGTCTTGCCGGTGCCGGTTTGGGCTGCGGCCATCAGGTCGCGGCCCGCCAGGACGACGGGAATGGCTTGCTTTTGGACGGGCGTCGGCTGTTTGTAGCCCAGGGTGTCCAGCGTGCGCTGGATTGGATCGATCAGGCCGAGTGCTTGGAAGGTCATTGTATGTGCAGTAAAACGAAAAGAGGGCGCAGTGTAGCCGGTTGTCCCAGCTTGTGCGAAATTAGTTGGCCAGTGCGGCGGACCACAGCGATAGGACCTCGCGCACGCGGTCGTCCGGCATGTTGAGCAGATTGTCGCCGATGTACAGCTCCACCGAGCTGCGGTCCTGCAGCGCCCCATGGCTGGCGCCGTTGAACAGCCATATGCTGTGCCGCTCGGCGATCAGGTTGCGGATGTTCAGCGCGCGGTCGCGGCTCACCGGCAGATGCAGGTGCAGCATGCTGGCTTGCGGGCGCGCCGGATTGGGCGTCAGCAGCGGATAGTCGCGCAGCGTCTCGTAGAGCCACAGCGTGCGGCGAAAGTAATCCGGCATCGCCGCCAGCCGCGCATCGAACTGCATCGCGGCGGCCACCACGTACGGCGTGCGCTGGTAGACATTGCCGCCCTGGCGGCGGTACCACTCCTGCGCTTTGGCGACAAACCGGGAGGACCCAAGCAGCATGGCGCCGCCCATGCCGCCTATGCCTTTATACAGCGACACGTAGACCGTGTCGAAACCGGCGGCGATCTCGCTGGCCGGCCGTCCATAAGCGGCGGCGGTTTCCCACAGGCGGGCACCGTCCAGGTGCAAATGAATGGCCTCCTCGCGGCAGTAGGTCTTGATGGCGGTGAGATCTTCCCATTCCGGGCATTGGCCGCCGATCTCGCGCATCGGCAGTTCCAGCGTGGCCGCGCCCAGTTTGTCCGGTATGCCCTGGAGTTCTTCGAGCGTCCATGGACGGTTCTGGTCACCGATCTGCAAGGCGTGGAAATGGTCGAACAGTTGATGGTTGCCGCGCTCGTGACGGAGGATATGCGAGGTCGGGTGCAGCGCCACCAGCTTGCTGCCGCGTTCCTCGCAGGCGATGCGCAGCGCGGTCGCTTGCGTCATGGTTCCGGTGATGCAGAACAGCCCCGCCTCGAAACCCAGCAGTTTTGCGACTTTTTGCTCGAAGTCCTGGATCAGGGTGCCGGTGCCGTAGGTGTCGTGTTCCACCCTGTTGGCTTCGCACCACGCCGCCATCGCCGCGAACAGCTGCGCGGGCGAGGGCTGGCGGTGGCCCGGAAGGTGGGTTTGGCAGCGGAGGCGCAGTTCGGCGTCGGTCAATTCATTCTCCTGAAAGGTGAATGATAACCCGATCGGCGACAAGCGCCGTCAAATATACCTGGGAGACATGTGTGCGCCGACGTGACGCGCGCATGGCCGATTACGCTGTTTAGATGTCCGGCTCAATGCGCGGTGTGGACGTTGTGGAACTGCAGCGCGGCCAAATTGGCGTAGATCCCGCCCAACGCCACCAGCGACGTGTGGGTCCCCGTTTCGACGATTTTGCCGTCTTCCATGACGATGATGCGGTCCGCGCGCTGCACCGTCGCCAGGCGGTGGGCGATGATCACCGTGGTGCGGCCGACCATCGCCGCTTCCAGCGCCTTTTGCACCAGACGCTCCGATTCGGCGTCCAGTGCGCTGGTGGCTTCGTCGAGCAGCAGCAGCGGCGGGTTTTTGAGCAAAGCGCGGGCGATGGCGATGCGCTGGCGCTGTCCGCCAGACAGCCGCACACCGCGCTCGCCGAGGAACGATTTGTACCCCTGCGGCAGGCGTTCGATGAATTCGTGCGCGGCGGCCAGCTTGGCGGCCTGGATCACTTCCTCGTCGCTGGCGCCGGCGCGGCCGTAGCGGATGTTTTCCATGGCGTCCGCCGAGAAGATCACCGTATCCTGCGGCACGATGCCGATGGCGTCGCGCAGCGTGTGCAGGTCGAGTTGCGTGATGTCGACGCCATCGAGCTTGATGCTGCCGCTTTGCGGGTCGTAGAAGCGCAGGAACAGCTGGAACAGCGTGGTCTTGCCGGCGCCCGAAGGGCCGACCACTGCCACCGTCTCGCCCGGCCGGATGTCCAGCGATAGGTGGCCCAGCGCCGCCGTCTCCGGCCGCGATGGATACGAGAACGTGACGTCGTGCAGGCTCAGGGCGGCGCCGTTGGCGGCGCGCGGCGGCAGCGCCAGCGGCTTGGCCGGCGACTGGATGTTCGATTTGACGGCCATCAGTTCCAGCAGGCGCTCGGTGGCGCCGGCGGCGCGCTGCGCTTCGCCCATCACCTCGGACAGGGCGCCGATGGCGCCGGCCACGATCGAGGCGTACAGGATGAACTGACCCAGGTCGCCGCCGGTCATGTCGCCCGACAGCACCGCATGGGCGCCCAGCCACAGCACGAAGACGATGGTGCCGAACACCAGCACGATGGCGATCATGGTGAGCAGAGCGCGCGCGCGGATGCGCCGCATGGCGGTCTTGAACGCGCCTTCGACCGAGGCGCCGAAGCGGTTCGATTCGATCTTCTCGTGCGTGAAGGCTTGCACGGTGGGCATGGCGTTGAGGATTTCGCCGGCCATGGCCGAGGCGTCGGCCACGCGGTCCTGCGAGTCGCGCGACAGTTCGCGCACGCGGCGGCCGAACATCACGATCGGCAGCACCGTCAGCACCAGCAGGCCGATGATGATGGCCGACAGTTTGACGCTGGTCACGAACAGCATCACCAAGCCACCGACGAACAGCAGCACGTTACGCAGCGCCATCGAGATGCTGGTGCCGACGACCGCCTGTATCAGCGTGGTGTCGGTGGTGATGCGGGAGAGGACCTCGCCGGTTTGCGTGGTCTCGAAAAACTCGGGGCTCTGGGTGACGACATGCTTGTAGACGGCGCTGCGGATGTCGGCGGTGACCCGTTCGCCCAGCCAGGAGACAGTGTAGAAGCGCGCGGCGGTGGCCAGCGCCAGTACGGTGGCGACGCCGAACAGCGCCAGGAAGACCAGGTCGACGTGCTTGATGCTCTTGTCGCCGGTGCCGCCGAAACCGAGGTCGATCATCTGCTTGAAGGCGGCCGGAATGGCCAGGGTGGCGCAGGCGGCGACCACCAGCGCGATACCGGCCATGACGAATTGACGTTTGTACGGCGCCAGGAACGGCAGCAAGCCGCGCAGGGTGGACAGGCTGCCTTTCTTTTGTTCCCTGTTGACGTTGGGCGCGACTGCGGACGGGGTGCTGGCGGTGGTGCTGTTGGTCATCGTGTGGCTGCGGTTTCGGTAAATATGCTTTGGGTTGTTCTAATATTCTTCTACAGTTTCATCGGGCTGGCATATCCGGTCAGTTCCAGATAGGCGCGACCGGCCGGCTTGCCGTCCCGGCTTAGCGTCGCCGCGCCTTCCCAGTACACCGCGCCGGTCGACCGGCGCGAGTCGAGCTCCTGATCGTCCTGTAACGGGACGATGCGCCACTCGACATTGCCGGTGGTGAGCCGGCTTTCGACCGGATACTCGGCGTTGGTGCGGGGCGAGCGCCAGCGCCTCTGCGCGGCAAAATCGACCTGCTCCGGCGAGAACTGCGTGATCTTACCGGATGCGTCGCGCCATGTCGCGTGCGACCATAGTTTAGCACCTGTCTTGTCGCGGAGTTGGAAAGCCATCAGCGCGCCGCCGTCATCGAGGTTGGCGCCTATCCAATCCCAGCCGACGGCGGCCGAATCGCCGCCCAGGATCTGGCTGGACCACTCGTGATCGAGCCAGCTGGCGCCGGTGACGGCGGCCGCCTTGCCGCCGCGCGTGACGGTGCCGGTGGTGGTCAGTTGCGGTTCGCTGTAGTAGTAGCTGGCTTGCTCGGGGCGCGGCCCTTTGCGCGAGTAGCCACGCTCGCCCTGGAGCAGCACCGGCTGCGACGGCGCCAGTTTCAGGTTCAGCGCGAAGTTGGCCGCGTCCACGCGGATGGCGTAGCTGCCGTCGGCGTTGCGCGTCATGCGCCAGTCGTCCAGCTTCACATCGGCGTCGCCGACCTTGGCGTAGGCGATATCGAAACCTTGGCGCGCGCTGCGCTGGTCGTGCAGCAGCTTGCCGTTGGCCGGGTCGGAGACGGCGGCGTGGCCGATGATCAGCTGCTTGGGCGCGAATTTGCTGGGATTGGCCCGGTCATGTTCGGTCCCGCTGCGGAAGAAGGTGACCTGGAAGCCCAGCGGCTTGCCATCGGTGGTATTGAGCCAGCCGGTGACGTACCACCATTCGATTTTATAGTCCGGATGGGCGCCGTAGTCGGCGGGGAAGCGCAGCGAGGCGCCGGCCGGCAGCGGCGCGACCGGCGCGAATTCGGGCGCCGCCGCCCGCGAGGACAGGCCGCACAACAGCATCAGGAACACCACGCATGAACGTATCAAGTAAATCACCAATCCTCCCTGACCGCGCGTATCGGCCCGCCGGACAGCGACTGCCGGCCCGCCAGCAAGGCCGTCAGCGCGGACGCGGCCAGTAACAGCCCGGCGACTGACGCCAGCAAACCCCAAGGCAAATGCAGCTGCATGGTCCAGTGGAACGACTGCGGATTGACGACGAAAACCAGGATCAGGCTGATGATCCAGCCAAGCGCGAAGCCGGTGGCGATGCCAAGGCCCGTCAGCGCGCCGCCCTCGATGGCCAGTATCGACAGGATCTGGCCGCGCGTGACGCCGACATGGCGCAGCATGCCGAACTCCTTGGACCGCGCGAAGGTCTGCGCCGAGAAAGTGGCGGCGACGCCGAACAGACCGATGACGATGGCGATCGCCTCCAGCAGATAGGTGATGGCGAAGCTGCGATCAAACACCTTCATGCTCATGTCCCGGATCTCCGACGGCGCGCTGGTTTCCAGCGCGGCGGCGAACGGCAGCCGTTTCAACGCCTGCACGGTGTCTTCGGCCTTGGCGCCGGGGTTGAGCCACAGCGCGGCGTTGCTGGCCTGCTGGTCGCCGGTGATGGCGCGGTAGTCGCTCATCCTCATCTGGATCGAGCCGGTCGGGCGCGCGTAGTCGCGCCAGACGCCGGCCACCTCGAAGGTATGCAGCTTGCCGTTGAGCGGAATTTGGACGTGGCGCCCCAATGTCATGTCGTATAAATCGACCATCGCCTCCGAGACCCAGACCGGCGGCGGTCCGCCCGGCGCCGGGGGCTTGGTCTCGCCGACGATGGCCAGCGATTTGGCGGGATCTTGCGCGTTGACGTTGCTCGCCAGCAGAGCGACGGGCGGGCGGCCCGGCGCCAGCGATATCCCGCGCACGCGCAGGAAATTTGCCTTTTGCACGCCGGGCAGCGCGGCGATGGCCGCCTGTTCCTGTGGACGCAGGCCCGCCGTGGTGCCGCCGCCGACGGTGCTGACGTAGACGTCGGCCGGCAGCACCTGGCGCAGCCAGTCGTCCAGCGATACGCGGAAGCTGGCCACCATGATGGCCATCGCGACCATCAGGCTAAAGCTCGACAGCACGCCGCCCAGCGCGATGCCGGCCTGGCTGGAGGCGTTGGCCAGGCGCGCCAGCGTCAGCGTCAATATGGGCGAGGCCCCGGGCCGGTTGACGGTAGCGGCGCTCCAGCGCCTGTGGGCGAGGCGGAACACGATGGCGGCGAGGCGCGGCATCAGGGCGATCACGCCGATCAGCAGCAGCGCGATCGACAGATAGCCGAAGATCGGCAATTCGAACACCGGCGGCGCTTGCGACAGCAGCGCGGCCAGCGCGATGCAGGCCAGGGCCGGCCATGCCATCGCCAGGCGCGACATGGCCGCTTCCTCGGTACCGGATTTGAGCGCCACCGCCGGTTTGGCGCGGGCGGCATCGAACGCCGGCGCGGCGCAGCCCAGCAACGACACGCCAACGCCGAGGGCGAAGTAGACGGCGGCGGCCAGCGGCGTGAAGTGCACCGTCGGCTGTACGCCGGAGAAGAAGCCCGCGCCCAGATCGGCGCCCATGAAGTGCAGCGCGGCGGCGGCCAGGCCGTAGCCGGCGGCGATGCCGATGGCCGATCCCGCGACGCCGAGGCTCAGGCCCTCCAGCAGGATCTGGCGCAGCAGGTGGCGGCGGTCCATGCCCAGTACGCGCAGCAACGCGAACTGGCTGCGGCGGCGTATCACCGACAGCGCCTGCGTGGAGAACACCAGGAAGGCGCCGGTAAACAACGCCACCAGCGCCAGCACCGTCAGGTTGACGCGATAGGCGCGGCTCATGCCCTCGTTGCGGCTGTTCTGTTTCTGGTCGTTGGGCTGGTTGACGCGGAAGCGGCCGGGATACTCGCGTTGCAGATCCTGTTCAAGCTGCGCCTTGAAGGCGTCGCGATTGACGCCGTCGCGCAGTTTCAGGTCGACGCGCGACAGCTGGCCCAGTTTGTCGAAGCGCCATTGCGCCGCGCCCAGGTCCATCACGCCGATGCGCTGGCCGGCGCGCGCGTTTTGCAGCGATCCGGCCACGCGCAGGCGCAGTTTGTCGACGCCGACTTGCAGGGTTACCTGATTCGCGGCGGGGTTGAGCCACTGCTGCGCGGCGGGCGAGAGGAAAATCGTATCGTCGGCGAGCGTGTCGCTCGGGTCGCCGTTGGCCGGCACGCCGATCAGGTCCGGCGCGACGAAGCCGGCGCGGAAGACGTCGATGCCGATGATTTTCAGCGCGGTGCGCTGGCCGGGGACCGAGGCGTCGAATTCGAGCACCGGCGAAGCCACCGTCACGCCGTCGCGCCGGGCCAGTATCGGATAGATCGCCTCGTCGAAGGCCGGTTCGGTGCCACGCACCTGCACATCGGCCACGCCGGACAGCCCCTTGATCGCCGACGAGAATTCGTTGAACGCGGCGGCGTTGATCAGGTGGATCGCGAAGCCGAGCGAGATGCCGACGGCGATGGCCGCGATGGCCACCAGCGCGCGCATCGGATGCGCGCGCCATTCGCCCAGCAACAACCAGCGGGACAGACGGCGCATCGACGCCGCCTCGCGTTCGGATGCGATGCCGTCCCAGCAGACTGCCGCGCTGACCGGATCCGACATCAGCGGGCGCACTCCAGCGAAAACGATTCACCGGCGCGCTTGGCGCGCAGCCTGGCTTTGTCGGCATTGGCGTGGGTGGCGCGGCGCGCGTCCTCGTCGGCCCACTGTTTGGTCAGCGCGAGTTTGGCGCAGCGCTTGCGCTGGGCCGCTGCGGCACGCGCGGCGCGTTCGGATTCGCGGGCCTCGCGTTCTTCTATCTTCTGGCGGGATTTTTGCAGCGCCGCCGATTCCTTTTGCATCCGTTGCAGGTCGGCCACCGCGCGATCAACGCCGACGGGCGCCTTCGGCACGGCCAGCGTCGACGACGCGGCGGCGCCGGCCGGGCAGGGCATGTCGCTGTAACTGATCTTGCCGTCCACGGTGCATTTGTAAACGCTTTGTGCGGCGCTGGTATTGGCGGCCAGCGTGGCCGCGCACAGCACGGCGGCGCAAGGCGCGCGAAGATGGTGGTTCATGGCTGTCCCGTTCACAGAATTTTCCCGGGATTCATGATACCCAGCGGGTCCAGCGCCGCTTTGATGGCCCGCATCATGTTGAGCTCCACCGCCGATTTGTAATGCGCCAATTCGTCGCGTTTCAGCGCGCCAATGCCGTGCTCGGCGGAAATGGAGCCGCCGAAACCGACCACGCTGTCGTGCACCACGCGGTTGACCCTGTCCTGGTTGGCCAGGAAATCTTCGTTGGAAATCCCCTCCGGCGGCGCGACGTTGAAATGCAGATTGCCATCGCCCAGGTGGCCGAAGCACACCAGTTGGCAGCCGGGGAAGGCCGCCTGCAATTGCGGCGCGGTGACGTCGATGAAGTCGGCGATGCGGGACACCGGCAGCGAAATATCGTGCTTGATGTTCTTGCCGGCCTTCGCCTGCGCCAGCGGAATGTGCTCGCGCAGCTGCCACAAACCGGCGGACTGCGTGGTCGATGTCGCCACCACCGCGTCGGTGACCACGTCGCGTTCGAGCGCCGCGCCGATCGCGCGCTCCAGCAGATCGACCGCATGCTGCTCCGATTCGCTGCTCGACAGTTCCAGCAGCACGTACTCCGGGTGGGCGTCAGCGAAAGGCTTGGGCAGTTGCGGGAACTCGCGCGCCACCAGCTCCAGGCAGTAACGCGACATCAGTTCAAAGCCGGTCAGGCTGGAGCCGCAGTGGTCCTGCATCAGAACCAGCAAGCGCAGCGCGTGCGCGGGCGAGGGCAGGGCCGCCAGCGCGGTGATGCTGGCCTTCGGTTGTGGGTATAGCTTGAGCACCGCGCCGGTGATAACGCCCAGCGTGCCCTCGGCGCCGATGAACAGGTCGCGCAGATCGTAGCCGGTATTGTCCTTGCGCAGGCCGCGCAAGCCGCTCCAGATCTCGCCCTGCGGCGTGACCACTTCCAGCCCGAGACACAGTTCGCGCGTATTGCCGTAGCGGAGAACTGCCGTGCCACCGGCGTTGGTGGACAGATTCCCTCCGATGGTGCAGCTGCCCTCGGCCGCCAGCGACAGCGGGAACAGGCAACCCTCGGCGGCTGCGGCTTCCTGCGCTTGTTGAAGGATGCAGCCGGCATCGACGGTCATGGTGCGGTTGACGGTGTCGATCTGGCGGATGGTGTTGAGCCGCGCCAGCGACAGCACGACGGCGGTGCCGCTGGCATCGGGAATGCTACCCAGTACCAGGCCGGTATTGCCGCCCTGCGGCACCAGCGGCACGCGCCAGCGCGCGCACGCCTTCACCAGCGCCGCCACCTGTTCCACCGAGCCGGGACGCAGCACGGCGGCGGCTTTGCCGGTGAAGCGCCCGCGCCAGTCGGTGAGGAAGGGCGCCATGTCGGCGTCGGTGTCGAGCACATAGGCGTCGCCAAGCAGCGAGCGGCACTCCAGTAAAAACTCCATCATTTGACCGTAGTGCCCTTCACCTTGTCGAGCAATTCCTTGGACAGCTTCTTGGCCGCCTTCTTATACGGCCGCAGATACATCACGGCGCAGACGAAGTAAACGCAGACGATCGCCGCCTCGCCCCAGGCCAGCTGCGAGGACAATTCATCCTTGTCGCTCCAGCCGCGCACCACGCCCTCGGTGAAGTACAGCAGTATCATCATGGAGGTCCACTGCAGGGTGTAGATGTCGCGCTTCCAGACGCCGTACAGCGGCAGCAGCAGCGGCGCGGCCTTGAGCACCAGCCACGAGCCGCCCGGCTTGAGCGGCGCCAGCACCATCTCCCACAGCACGCACCAGACGATCAGCAGACCGAGGCTGCCGATGGCGCCCCAGTGAAAGTACTTATGCATTGCGTTTTGCATTTTGCATCCCCGGTTTGCATCTTAAAATTAAGCGGCGCGCAGCTTCAGCGCCGTTTCGGCCAGGCGCCGGCCCAGTGCGAGCGCCAGGCGTTTCTCGTCCTCCGTGATGGTCTTCTTGCCATCGAGGCCAGACCAGTGGCTGGCGCCGTAGGGCGTGCCGCCGCTGGAGGTGGTCATCAATTCCGGATTGGTGTAGGGCAGGCCCATCACCATCAAGCCGTGGTGGAACAAGGGTATCATCATCGACAGCAAAGTCGATTCCTGGCCGCCGTGCAGGCTGCCGGTGGAGGTGAACACGCACGCCGGCTTGCCCGCCAACGTCCCGGCCAACCATTCGGTGGCGGTGCCGTCCCAAAAATACTTCATGGCCGCCGCCATGTTGCCGAAGCGGGTGGGCGAGCCCACGGCCAGGCCGGCGCATTCCCGCAGGTCGTCCAACTCGACGTAGGGCGCGCCCTCGGCCGGCACGTCGGCCTCGGTGGCTTCGGCCACCGTCGAGACGGCGGGAACGGTGCGCAGCCGCGCGTCACAGCCGGATACGCTTTCGACGCCCTGCGCGATCAGCTCCGCCAATTTGCGGGTGGCGCCATGGCGGGAATAAAACAATACAAGAATAATCAGATTAGGTTGGTTCATCGGCGGTATTATAGGGCGCTTTCACTGGGGGCAACACTGCCAGTCTTGTAATCTGATTATCGCTCATGTACGCAAAATATATTCATCCGATTCTTCTTTATGTATTCCGTACCTGCCGCGGCGGCATCGAGACCATGCGCTCGCTGTCCTGGCCGGAGGTGCGCGACCTGGTGCTGTTCGCCCATCGTCGCTTGCGCGAGGAAAGCCTGCCGCAGGTGGCCGGCAGCCTCACTTTCACCACCGTGTTCGCGCTGGTGCCGCTGCTGACCATCGCGCTGGCGATCTTCACCACTTTCCCGCTGTTTAACACCTTCCGCATGTCGCTGGAGGCGTATTTCGTCCAGAGCGTGATGCCGAAGTCGATCTCGTCGACCATCCTCAATTATTTGACGATGTTCGCCTCCAAGGCCACGCGGCTGTCGGCGGTGGGCGCGGTGGCGCTGATCGTGACGTCGATCGCGATGATGAACCTGATCGAACGCGTGTTCAACCGCATCTGGCGCGTGCGCGGGGAGCGCAGCTGGACGCGCCGCATCCTGGTCTACTGGGCCATCATCACGCTCGGGCCGCTGTTGATCGGGGTCTCGCTGACGTTATCGTCGCAGGTGTTCATGGCCACCGTCGACCTGTTCGGGCGGGTGCCGGTGCTGGGCGCGATCATCTACACGGTGGCCTCGCTGGCGCTGACCACGGCCGGTTTCACCTTGCTGTACCTGGCGGTGCCCAACCGCGACGTCGATTGGCAGGACGCCGCCTGGGGCGGCCTGGTGGCGGGTTTGGCGTTCGAACTGGCCAAGCGCGGCTTCGCCGTCTTCATCACCCAGTTCCCGACTTATTCGAAGATCTACGGCGCGCTGGCGGCGCTGCCGTTGTTCCTGTTGTGGGTTTATGTGTCGTGGGTGATCACCCTGATCGGCGCGCTGCTGGTGGCCGCGCTGCCCGTGGTGAAGTACGAGCGCTGGTGGCACGAGGCCCAGCCGGGCGGAGAGTTTGTCGACGCCATGGCCATCATCAAGGTGCTCTACGTGGCCTGTAAATGCGGCGACACGGCGCTGGTGGGCGCCGGCGCGATCCGGCTGCGCACCCGCCTCGGTTTCGACGAGATGGACAATCTGCTGGAAAAAATGATGGCCGAGGGCTGGGTGGGGCGGGTCAAGGTGGAGGCGCCGCCCCGGGTCCAGTGGGGCAAACGTGTCAGCGACGGCTCCGACCATTGGGTCCTGCTGGCCAACGTCGAGAAACTGACCCTGGCCGAAGTCTATCGCCTGTTCGTTTTCGGCGGCATGGCGGTCAATTCGGGCGTGGTGGCCGTGGGCGACGACGAGCGCGATCTGCAGGCCGCGCGCGAGGCGGCCAGCCTGGCGCGCGAAGTGGAGAACGCCGTGGAAACCGGGCTGGGAAAAACCCTGGCCGAGCATTTCGGGCCGCTGGACTGCCGATAGTTCTTGAGCTTTCGTTTTTTGAATGCTATATAGATAACATTCAAAAAAACTGGAGGCGCGTCATGTTGAAAATGTCGGCGGCGGTGGTTTTGTTGGGATGCGCCGCGATGGCGTCGGCGCAGCGCTTGCATCCGCCCGGCCTGGGCGAGCGCCCCGGCGAATCGAGCATCGCGGTCGATATCAACTCGGCCGGCCAGGTGGCCGGCATCATCGAGGAGGAGGATGGCCGTCAACGCGCGGTGTTGTGGGACAAGCGCCTGATCGAACTGGGCACCCTGGGCGGCGACAGCGCCTACACGCGCGGCATCAATGCCGCCGGCGACGTGGTCGGCACGGCCCAGGACAGCGACGGCCACTGGCGCGCCTTCGTCCGCCGCGATGGACTGGCCATGCGCGACCTGGGCACCCTGGGCGGCGGCAGCAGCTACGGCATGGGCATCAATCGAAGCGGCCAGGCGGTCGGCTATGCCGACACCAGCGATGGCTATTTCCGCGCCTTCGCCACCAACGGCGACGGCCCGCTGACCGACCTGGGCACCCTGGGCGGCAAGATCAGCTACGCGGCGGGCATCAACAGCCACGGCGACATCGTCGGTACGGCGGCGCTGGCCGACGGCTACCGGCGCGCCTTCCTGTACCGGCCCGGCGCCGGCATGACCAACCTGGGCACCTTGGGCGGGCGCTCCAGCAGCGCCACGGCGATCAGCGACAACGGCATCGTCGTCGGCGCGTCGGAGACGGCGGACCGCCGGTGGCACGCCTTCATGCACGACGGCGCGAAGATGATCGACCTTGGGGCGCTGATCGGCTACGGCAGCAGTTTCGCCACCGCCGTCAACGCCGCCGGGCATGTGGTGGGCAGCGTGCGGATCGGCGACGAGCGCCGCGCCTTCGTCTACCGCGACGGCAAGATGACGGTGCATCCGGGCGGCTACGGCCTGTATCTGGTCAACAGCATCAATGCCGAGGAACTGGTGATCGGCGCCAAGTACTCGGCCAAGCGCTTCGAGGCCGCGACCATGCGTTCGAGCCAGCCGGCGGTGACCACGCACGGCGGCCGGGATCTGCTCACTGTGGGCGCGGTGGTGATCACCGCGGCCTTCGGCATCGTGCTGTACCGGCGCCGTTATCGGGGCATCGCTTTGCGCGCTGAATCACCCCCAGGCAACATGAGGCCACGTCAAAAAATAACTTGACCGTTTTGGCTGGCCGTAACCGGCGCGCTGCCGCGTTGCCAATCGCTTGCAGTGCTCGCACTGCTGCGCGCTCGGCGCCTTGCATCGCATCCGGTTACGTCCGCCAAAACGTCCAATTTATTTTTTAACGCGGCCAAAGGACAAGAATGTTGTGATTTGCTTATCCGGAGCGCTGGATTTTTTGCCGGGCATAGGCTACATTCGCTATAAGGCTAGAACAACTACAAACCCCATTCACACAGCCTATATCTCAGCGGACAGGACGGCCAAAATGAAAGTCTCCGAAATTCTTCAGGTAAAAGGCAGCATCCTTTATACCATCTCTCCTGACCAGCCTTTGGCGGATGCCGCCAACACGATGGCTGAAAAGGACATCGGCTCGCTGGTCGTCATGGAGTTCGGCGACCTGGTCGGCATGCTGACGTTCCGCGAAGTGCTGCGCGCGCTGCACGACAACGCCGGCACGGTCGGCGCCGGCACGGTGCGCAAGCACATGGACGACCATCCGATCACCGTGACCCCGGACACCGAGGTCAACGAAGTGCGCCGCATCATGCTGGAAAAGCACGCGCGCTATCTGCCGGTGATGAACGCCAAGACCATCCTCGGCGTGATCTCGTTCTACGACGTCGCGCGCGCGGTGCTGGAGGCGCAAAGCTTCGAGAACCGCATGCTCAAGGCGTATATCCGCGACTGGCCGGCCGAGACGGCGGACCAGCATCCGGACTAAAGCGCAACAACAAGCATAAAAAAACGCCATCGGCCCGCGCCATGGCGTTTTTTTGCATTTGGAGGCTTTTAGGCGGCGCCTTCGAGGGCGTCGTTGCTGAGCCAGCCGTCGAGGGCGGCGGCCGTCATCGGCCGCGCGAACAGGAAGCCTTGCGCCAGCGGACAGCCCAGCGCCTGCAGGATCTGCGCCTGGCGCTCGTCCTCGACCCCTTCGGCGATGACCGACAGGCCCAGGTTGCGCCCCAGCTGTATCACCATTTCGGCGATGCTGCTGCCGCGCGCGGAGCCGGTGATCTCGGTGACGAAGGCGCGGTCGATCTTCAACCGGTCGATCTGCAGCCGCTGCAAATACGATAGCGACGAGAAGCCGGTGCCGAAATCGTCGATGGCGATGCTGACCCCCGTTTGCTTGATCTGGCCGAGCATCTTGATCAGCATGTCCGGCTCCTCCATCGCCATCGATTCGGTGATCTCCAGTTCGATGTATTGTGGCGGCGCCTGCGTGTCCTCCAGCGCCTTGCGCAGCATCTCCAGGAAGTGCGGATGGCGGAACTGCACTTGCGAGACGTTGATCGACATCATGAAGTCGTGATGTCCGGCCTTGCGCAGGTCGACCAGCTCGCGGCAGGCGGTGCGCATGACCCATTCGCCCAGGTCGATGATCAGGCCGGAATATTCGGCGATCGGGATGAAGCGGTCCGGCGAGATGAACTTGCCGTCCGGCGTTTGCCAGCGCAGCAGCGCCTCGGCGCCCACCGGCCGCCGCGTGGCCAGGTCGATCTGCGGCTGGTAGACGACGAACAGCTGGTTCTGGCCGAAGGCGGTGCGCAGCGCGTGCATCATGCGCACCCGCTCGCGGATCTCGACGCCCATGCTGCGCGAGAAGTAGAAGTGGCCGGCGCGCTGCTGCGACTTGGCGCGCTTGAGGGCGATGTCGGCGTCCTTCAAGGCGTCGGCGCCGCTGCCTTCGTGCTCCGACAGCCGCACCAGGCCCAGCGTCGCCGACAGTTGCACGTCTTGGCCGTCGATGCTGAACGGGCGCTGGAACAGCGCCAGGATGTTGCCCGGGTTGACTTGCGCCGAGTCGCCCACCAGGCAGAAGATGTCGCCGCCGATGCGCGCCACCGTCAACTGGCCGCCCAGCTCGAACTGCAGCCGGCCGGCGACGGCGACCAGTAGCAGGTCGCCGAACTGGTGGCCCAGCGCGTCGTTGGTCTCGGCGAAGTGGTCGAGGTCGACCAGCGACAAGGTGGATTCTTCGCGCGCCGGGCCGGCCAGGGTGGCGTCGAGGATCTCGACCAGGCGGGTGCGGTTGGGCAGCTTCGACAACTGGTCGTAGAAGGCGGCGTTGTGCAGGTGCGAGACCAGTTCCACATTGTCGAGGCCGACCGCGACGTTGCTGCAAAAGACGTCCAGCAGCCGTTCGTTGATCTCGCCCGGCTGGCGGCAGACGTCGATGTGGGCGACGAAATCGCGGCTGGCCTTGCCGGCGAAATACAGGGTGATGGAATCGGGGCGGTAGACGTTGCGGCGCTCCCGCAGCGCCAGTTCCATGGCCTCGTAGGCGCGCCCGTCCTTGTCGGCCGTCAGGATGCTGTTGTCGAGGTGGCCGTAGGCGCCCGACGTGGCCATGACCACCAGCTCGTGGACGTCGTCGTCGGGGCATTCCTTCACGCACAGCACGCCGCTGTTTTCCTGGCACAGCAGCGCGCCGATCTGCGCCAGCACGCCGGCCGCGAAGTTCTTCACGCCGTGCAAGGTCATCAGTTCGGTGCTGCCCTGGACGATCTGGTTGAGGCCGCGCCGGCTGTCGTTGATCTTGCGGATCTGCTCGTACGAGCGGATCGCCGAGGTTACCGTGGTGAACAGTTTGATGCGGGTGAGCTCGGACTTGGTCTTGTAATCGTTGATGTCGAAATCGCGGATGGCGTCGATCTCGGGCGCGTAGCCGGGCTGCCCGGTGCGCAGGATGATGCGCACGTCGGCCAGCTTGAGCGTCTCGCGGATGTAACGCACCAGGTGCAGGCCGGCGTCGTCCTGTTCCATCACGACGTCGAGCAGGATGACGGCGATTTCGCGCTCGTGCTCAAGCATCTCGCGTGCCTGGCTGGCCGAATACGCGTGCACGAATTCGAGCGGCCGGTGCTGCATGTCGAGGTTGCCGAGCGCGAAGGTGGTGGTCGAATGGACGTCCTCGTCATCGTCGATGATCATGACGCGCCATACGTTGCGCGCGCCCGAGGTGTCGGGAGCGGCCGGATGCTCTTCTAAGAATACCAGATCGTCTTGATCATCCTTGGCCGCTGACGGCTCAAGTGGCGTGATCGATGGGGGCATGTGTAGCTTCTCCAGGATTTCTCGGTGTTCTTGTAATCAAGTATATAGCGGATTGTCAAAAAGAACGCGGATTTCCCGAGCTTTGGACGTAACGTTGCATACCTATATGCAACTTGCGGCATAGTTGTCGGTTACTTGTCACAACTGGATAATATTTTGATATTTATCTCAACCGCCATTGTACCAAGCGATACTTGTTTATATGCAAATTATTATCCCGCTCGGCCGCTCGCGGCGGCCGGCTGGTAGAATGAGGAACTTTCCACCTTTTTCCGAAGATTATCTTCCTATGTCCGGCAATACATTTGGCAAATTGTTTTCTGTTACTACTTTTGGGGAGTCGCACGGCCCGGCGATCGGCTGCGTGATCGATGGTTGCCCACCGGGTTTGCCGTTGTCGGAAGCGGACATCCAGCCTGAACTGGACCGCCGCAAGCCGGGCACGTCGCGCCACGTCACCCAGCGCAAGGAGCCCGACACGGTGGAGATCCTGTCCGGCGTCTACCAGGGCGTGACGACCGGCACCCCGATCGCGCTGCTGATCCGCAACGAGGACCAGCGCAGCAAGGATTACGGCAATATCGTCGACAGTTTCCGTCCCGGCCACGCGGACTACACCTACTGGCATAAATACGGCGTGCGCGATCCGCGCGGCGGCGGCCGTTCGTCGGCGCGCCTGACCGCGCCGGTGGTGGGCGCGGCGGCCGTCGCCAAGAAGTGGTTGAAACAGCAATACGGCACCGAGTTCCTCGGTTGCATGAGCCAGCTGGGCGACATCCCGGTGCCGTTCCAGGACTGGTCGCACGTGCACGACAATCCGTTCTTCGCCGCCAGTGGCGACGCCGACCTGATCGCCCGCATGGAGGCGGCGATGGACGAGTTGCGCAAGGCCGGCGACTCGATCGGCGCGCGCATCGACGTCATCGCGCGCAACGTGCCGGTGGGCCTGGGCCAGCCGATCTACGACAAGCTCGACGCCGACATCGCCTACGCGATGATGGGCATTAACGCCGTCAAGGGCGTGGAGATCGGCGCCGGCTTCAAGTCGGTGGTCCAGAAGGGCACCGAGCACGGCGACTCGCTGACGCCGCAAGGCTTCATCGGCAACAACGCCGGCGGCGTACTGGGCGGCATTTCGACGGGCCAGGACATCACGGTGTCGATCGCCATCAAGCCTACCTCGTCCATTCGCTCGCCGCGCGACTCGATCGACAAGGACGGCAACCCGGTCGTGGTCGAAACGTTCGGCCGCCACGATCCTTGCGTCGGCATCCGCGCCACGCCGATCGCTGAGGCCATGCTGGCCCTGGTGCTGATCGACCACGCGTTGATGCACCGCGCCCAATGCGGCGACGTCAAGGTGTCCACCCCCGACATCACGCTGTAGACGGTGCCGGCACAGGCCCTCGGCTTCGCCTTATTCCTGTTCTGCTACTACGCGCACGCGGGCACCTGGAGCACCTACGCGACGTTGTATTTCGCCGACAAGGGCATGACGGTCGCCCAGATCGGCGTGCTGATGTCGATGATCCAGGTGCTGCGCATCGTCGGCCCCAACGTCTGGGGCTACGTCGCCGATCACTACGACCGCCGCGTGCTGGTGCTGCGGCTGGCCGGCTTCGCCGCGCTGGCGGCGTTCTCCGGCTTCCTGTTCGGCGCCACCTTCGCCCATTTCATGCTGGCGATGATCTTTTTGAATCTGTTCACCAGCGGCCAGGCGCCGATCTGCGAGGCGCTGATGCTGTCGGAGATGCGCGGCGATTTGACCTTCTACGGCCGCATACGGATGTGGGGTTCGATCGGCTTCATCGTCGCGGTGACCTTGGCCTCGTATGCGCTGGACCACTACGGCATCGCCACGCTGCCGTGGGTTGCGGCCGCGCTGCTGGTGCTCACCATCGCGGCGGCTTTCCGGCTGCGCGACGTGCCGCGCCGAACGCACAAGGAGGCGCCGCTGCCGCTGATGACGCTGTTGCGCCGGCCCGAGGTGCTGGCCTTCTTCGCGTCGACCGCGTTGATGGTGGCGGCGCATACGTCGCTCTACACGTTTTATTCGCTGTACCTTGAGCGGCACGGCTACAGCAAGACGGTGATCGGCGCCATGTGGTCGCTGGGCGTGACGGCCGAGGTGCTGCTGTTTTACTTCCAGTCGTCGTTGTTGAAGCGCTGGGGCGCGATGCGGATGATGTATCTGGCGCTGGGCGTGGCGGTGGCGCGTTTCGTGATGATCGGCGTCGGTTCGGATTTGCTTTGGCTGTTGATCGTGGCGCAGGTGCTGCACGCGGCGACGTTCGCGCTGCATCACTCGTCGTCGGTGATGACCTTGCAGCGCTGGTTCTCCGGGCCGTTACAGGCGCGCGGGCAGGCGCTGTACATGAGCATTTCGTACGGCGTCGGCGGCTCGCTGGGCGGGCTGTTTCTGGCGCAGTGGTGGCAGAGGGTGGGGCCGGAGTCGGTGTACTACGTGGCGTCAGTGCTGTCGCTGGCGTCCGGCGTGGCGGCCGTGATGTCGTTCAGGTGGCAGCGGCGGCGCGACGCCGTCTGACGCCGCTTTATTTATCGTCCGGGGTCATGCCCGGCTGCTGACGATTTCCTGCGCGTGGCGCCGCTCCACCGCGCGCACCACCAGCATGCGCATGTCGTTGAGCAGCGAGAACTCGGTCTGGCTCAGTTGGATCGGCGGGAAGGAGTCGTCCCAGTCGCCGTACAGGAAACCGGCCGGCTGGCCGTTGGCCGACAGCGGCAAGATCACGAAGCTGCGCGCCTCGGCCAGCGAACTTTTCCACCATAGCGGCAGCTTGGCGGCGAATTTGGCGTCGCGGGCGTTTTCGATGAAGATCACGCGGTCGCTATTGAGGGCGGCGTGGAACACATTCGGTTCGTAGGCGTCGTCGAACGTCAGCGCCGCCAGCAAATCCTTGGTGCCTTCGCCGAAGGAGATCTTGGCCGAATAGTGGCTCTCCTTGCGGTTGCGGACGAACGCCACCGCGCGCGAAAAATCCAGGCCCTTGTAGACGGTTTCGAGCGCGATCTGCACCATCTGGCCCGGGCTGGCCGTGTCGAGCATGTCGCGCATGTCGGCCAGGCCGCTGAGCAGGATCTTGTTGCCGGCCGCGCGCTGGCGCGTCTTGGCCAGCGCCCTGGCGCGCCGTTCGGCGGGGCGCGACAGCGGGGCGATGGTCAGGTCGTTCGCCGCCACCACCTTGGCTTGTTCGATGGCGTGCATCAGATTGGCCGGCTCCACGCCCAGCATCACCGAATAGCTCTCGGTCAGCTGCTTGACGATGGCCTCGCCGGCCGGGTCGTCGTGCCACAGCGATTCGGCGCACATGGCCGACATCGTCGACAACCCGGCGATCCAGTCGGACGCGCTCACTTCCGCGCCGTCCGCGGTCGGCGCCAGTTTGCGCATGCCCTTGACCAGGCTGGCCGGCAGTCCCCAGTGCAGGGCGGCGGCGTGGCCGATCTCCTCCATGCTGAGGCCCAGCATTTCCGGCGCGACGTCGTCGATGGAAACACCATCCTGGTCGGCCAGGCGTTGCAGCTCGTTCCAGCGCTCCGGCATGTAGAAGGCCATCATCATGCGGCCCAGCGTGTGCAGCATCGAGCACACCACGGCCGTCTCGCCATGCTGGCTTTCGGCCGTGTAGGCGATTTGCTGGGCGACGATCCCCGCCAGCACGGCCTTCTCCATTTCGACGTGGGCGATGGTGGTGTCGTTGGACGTGGCGGCCAGTTCCTCGATCAGCTTCAGGCCGAGCGCCAGATGGCCGATCGCCTCGGTGCCCAGCACCAGCACCGCCTTCGAGACGGTGCTGACGTGCTGGCCGAAGGCCGAGTACATGCCGCTGTTGGCCAGCCGCAGCACCTTTTGCGTGAGCACCGGGTCGGACAGCACGGTGCGTGTCATGTTGAATTCCTGCTCGTCCTCGCCGCGCATGGCGCCCAGGATGGCGGTGATGGCCTTGGCGAAGCCGGGCATGTCGCCGCGGCGGCGCGTGCAGTCCCACAGCTGCGCCAGCGTTTGGTCGCCCAACGGCGTGCTGGCTTTGAAGCTGTCCGTCATTGCG
Organism: Burkholderia sp. LMU1-1-1.1; assembly: GCF_040675865.1. NCBI lineage: Bacteria > Pseudomonadati > Pseudomonadota > Betaproteobacteria > Burkholderiales > Burkholderiaceae > Burkholderia > Burkholderia sp. LMU1-1-1.1. Next base: position 61,699 of record NZ_JBEGHG010000067.1, read on the forward strand.
GCACCTGACGCAGTTCGGCCGGCACCACCTTGACGTGGATGCTTTCCCTGAGCGCGGCCAGGGCGACGTTGGAGGCCATCGGCTTGCCGGTCAGGTAGCCCTGGATGTACTGGCAGCCGCGTTCTTCGAGGAAGTGCAGCTGATCTTCGGTTTCGACGCCCTCGGCCACCACCGACAAGTCCAGGTGCTTGGCCAGATCGAGCACGGCGTTGCAGATGGCGCCGTCCTTTTGCGATTCGGGCAGGTCGCGGATGAAGGCACGGTCGATCTTGAGCACGGAAATAGGAAAGCGTTTGAGGTAGGCGAGCGACGAGTAGCCGGTGCCGAAATCGTCGATGGCGATGCGGGCCTTGCGCTCCGCCATTTTGGACAGGATCGATTCGGCGTGGGCCGGATCGATCATCAATGTGCCTTCTGTGATTTCTAACACCAATTGCTCACCAAGTAGGCCCGAGAACGCGATGGCGTCGTCGAGCACGTCGAGAAACTTATCATTTCGGAATTGCCGGGGGCTAATATTAACAGAGATGTAGAGGGGGCGTTTCGCCACTTCCTCGAACTGTTTGAGCTGCACGCAGGCCGCCTTGAGCGCCCAGGCGCCCAGCAGGTTGATCAAGCCGTTGGTCTCGGCGATGGGAATGAAGCGGGCCGGCGGCACCATGCCCAGCGTCGGATGCTTCCAGCGCATCAGGGTTTCGAAGCCCTGGATTTCGCGCGTCTTGGCGTCCACGATGGGCTGGTAGTAGAGCAGGAACTCGCCTTCGCGCACCGCCTGGAACATCGCCGCCTCGAGCGAGATGTCGTGGGCCGGCGGGCCCGCTTCGGAGGGGCTGTAGACCACGCAGCGCGCCTTGCCGGTTTCCTTGGCGCGCGACATGGCGGCATCGGCCAGGGCCACCAGGCGCACCTCGTCCTCGGCGTGGGTCGGATAGACGGAGACGCCGACCGAGGCGCCGACATAGATCGTGTGGCTGTCGATCTCGAACGGCGACTGCAAGGTGGCGATCAGGCGGCCGGTGACCAGCTTGATCTGCGCGTCGGTGGCGGTGCCGGGCAGGATGGCGACGAATTCGTCGCCGCCGACGCGGGCCAGGGTGTCGCTGTCGCGCAGGGTTTTGCGCAGGCGCGTGGCGGCCATGCGCAGCAGCGCGTCGCCGACCGGGTGTCCGAGGCCGTCGTTGACCTTCTTGAAGCCATCGAGGCCGATGGTGGCGACGGCGAAGCCCTGGCCGGAGCGGCGGGCGTTGGCGATGACCATGCGCATGCGGTCCGACAGCAGCAGGCGGTTGGGCAGCTCGGTCAGCGCGTCGTGCGTGGCCATGTGGCGCAGGCGCTGCTCGGTGGCGTGCTGGATCGACATGTCGCGCCCGACGACCAGCAGCCCGGCGACCTCGTTTTGCCGGCTGACGTGGCAGGAGATCCGCAGCTCGTGCCAGACTTCGGCATCCGGGGTTTTGACGCGCACCTCGATCAGGCGCGCGGCGCGCGACTCGGCGACTTCGGTCAGGGCCGCCGCCAGCGGCGCCTGGTCGGCTTCGCATATCAGTTTGGTCAGCGTGCCGCCGGTGAGCGCGTCCGGGCGGGCCAGCAGCGCGGTCGCGCGGCGGCTGGCGAAGACGATGTCGCCCAGCGGGTTGAGACGGAAAACGACATCGCCTGCCTCCTCCATGAGGTGGTCCACGAGGTGGTCCGATTCGGCGCGCGGATCGCGCTCGGGCTGTGATGGATGAGTGGCGTGCATCGCGGGGTTCTACACTTTCAAGTTGTTCATGTAACAATTGGGTTGCATTTATCTTGCAAAACCAGAACGAAATGTATCACCGATGAGTTTGGTTTTACATGAAAACAGACAACATTCCGTCGAGTTTTACTCATTTCTATTGAGAAACCTCTAAAAACATGCTGTAAGAGCGGGGGGGATGGCCGCCGGGAGGGCGATGCGTCGCTGCGGGGCGACCGGCGCCGGTGTCGATTCGCGCGCTTGCCTGGCACTTTTGTTTGCGCTAGTCTGGCTTGTCAATTTAACCCGGCACCGCGCGGGAGGAGACCCACCGTGAACGCTTTCGACACCCCTTTCGATACCCATCAGGTGCGCAATACCGTCGCGCCGCTGGAGGATTTCAACCTGTTCACGGCGGACCCCGCGTTGCGGGAAGCGCTGCTGCGCGAGGGGGGCGGCGCGCAGGCCGATGCGCTGGAGGCGCTGGGCCGGCTGTTGGGCCAGCGGGAAACGCTGGACCTGGCGCGACTCGCCAACCAGTATCCGCCGACCTTGCACAACTTCGACCGGGCCGGCAACCGGATCGACGAGGTGGAGTTCCACCCGGCCTGGCATGGCCTGATGACGCTACTAATAGAGAACGGCGCCCACGCGTCCCCGTGGCTGGGCGGCGAGGGCGCGCAGGTGGCGCGGGCGGCGAAGTATCTGATGTTCGGCCAGGTGGAGAACGGATCGCAATGCCCGGTGACGATGACCTATGCCTGCGTTCCCGCGCTGCGCCAGGCGCCGGCGATCGCCGCCAAATGGCTGCCGAAGATCCTGTCGATGGAGTACGACCCGCGCTCGTTGCCGGTCGAGCAAAAGCGCGGCGCCATCATCGGCATGGGCATGACGGAAAAGCAGGGCGGTTCCGATGTGCGCTCCAACACCACCCGCGCCGAGCCGCTGTCGCCGGCGGACGCCAGGGCGAGGTTCGGCGACGAGGGCGTCGACGTGTACCGCATCGTCGGCCATAAATGGTTTTTCTCGGCGCCGCAGAGCGATGCGCACCTGATCCTGGCGCAAACCGACGACGGCGGCAGCGCCGGGCTGTCGTGTTTTTTCCTGCCGCGCTATCTGCCGGACGGCAGCCGCAATCAGATCCGCGTGCAGCGGCTGAAGGACAAGGTGGGCAACCGCTCCAACGCCTCGTCGGAGGTCGAGTTCACCGGCGCCCACGGCTGGTTGATCGGCAAGCCGGGACGCGGCATACCGACGATATTGGAGATGGGCGGCCACACGCGGCTCGATTGCGTGCTCGGTAGCGCCGGCGCGATGCGCGCCGCGTTGACGCACGCGCTGCACCATGCGCGCGGCCGCTCCGCGTTCGGCCGGCCGCTGTCCGAACAGCCGTTGATGCGCAACGTGCTGGCCGACCTGGCGCTGGAATCGGAGGCCGCCACCGCGTTCGCGATGCGGCTGGCGCGCTGCTTCGACCAGGGCGGCGATCCGGCGCAGCAGCTGTTGGCGCGCGTCCTGACGCCGGCCGGCAAATACTGGATCTGCAAGCGCGGTCCCGCCTTCGGCGCCGAGGCGATGGAGGTCATCGGCGGCAGCGGTTATGTGGAGGACGGCCCGCTGGCACGCCTGTACCGCGAGCTGCCCGTCAATTCGATCTGGGAGGGCTCCGGCAACGTGATGTGCCTCGACCTGCTGCGGGCCTTCGGCAAAACCCCGGCCGCGCGCGAGGCGCTGGCGGCGGAGCTGGAGCTGGCGGGCGCGGGAGAGGGCGGCGGCCATGGCGACTATGCGCGCTACGCCCAGGCGCTGCTCGCGGACCTGGACCAGCCGCAGGCCGACGAATTCGGCGCGCGCCTGCTGGCCGAGCGCGTGGTGCTGGCGGTGCAGGCCGGGCTGCTGCTGCGCCACGCGCCGTCATATGTGTCGTCGGCGTTCGTCGCCTCGCGGCTGGCGCGCGAGCCCGGAGGGGCGTTCGGACGGCTGCCGGCGGGCGTGGATTGCGAGGCGATTCTCGGCCGGGCGCTGGTGCTTGCCTAGTATAATGGCGCGATCATGACACGATAACCCGTCTAAAAAGAGCAAACAATGAAACAAGATCCGCGCTTCCCCAATCTGTTCATCACCGACCACCCACTGATCCAACACAAACTGAGTCACATGCGCGAGAAGGATACGTCGACCCGTACCTTCCGCGAACTGCTCAAGGAAATCACGCTGCTGATGGGTTACGAGATCACCCGCGACCTGCCGCTGACCACCCGCACCATCGAAACCCCGCTGATGACGATCGACGCACCCGTCATCGCGGGTAAAAAACTGGCGATCGTGCCGATTCTGCGCGCCGGCATCGGCATGAGCGACGGCCTGCTGAACCTCGTGCCGTCGGCGCGCGTCGGCCACATCGGCGTGTTCCGCGACCCAGACACCCACCAGCCGGTGGAGTATCTGGTGCGTCTGCCGGATCTGGCCGAGCGCACCTTCATCCTGTGCGATCCGATGGTCGCCACCGGTAATTCGGCGGTGCACGCGGTGGACGTGCTGAAGTCGCGCGGCGTGACCGACGAGCAGATCATCTTCCTGGCGCTGGTGGCGGCGCCGGAAGGCATCGAGGTGTTCCAGAAGTCGCATCCGGGCGTGAAGATCTACTGCGCCTCGCTCGATTCGCACCTGAACGAACACGCGTACATCGTGCCTGGCCTGGGCGATGCCGGCGACCGCATCTTCGGGACCAAGTAACAGCGCCATGGCCACTCCAGTCGATCCTGATTTCCGCGCGCGCCTGGCGGCGCTGAACGAAAAATTCGCCGCGACCGTGCCGGTGACGATGGAAAAGATCACGTCGGCGCTGGCCGTCTGCGCCGCTGAAGGCGGGGACGGGCATGCTCCCACCGAAGCGGCGATGCGCCAGCTCCACGAGCTGCTGCACGGCGTGGCCGGATCGGCCGGCACCTTCGGTTTCGGCACGCTGGGGCGGGAGGCGCGGCGTATCGAGCACATGCTGCGCGAGGTGATATCGACCGGTTCCGGCTGGAATGCCGTGGTCCCGGAGGTGGAAAAATACCTGCGCTGGGCCGCGTGTGACCCCCACGCAACGGATTACGATTGAGACGTGCGCTTGATGTAAATCAAACCAGTTATCATTTAGTTGTCTATAGTGACAGTTACACACCACGGAAGAGGGAAAGAAGTACCGGCGGGAAGCCCGAAGTTTTCGGTTTTTCTACCAAAAAAAGCGACGGTTTGCATTTATTTTCGTGAACACGTGCTTTTCTCTCGTAAATGGGTATAATGCGGGATCGTTTAGATTCAAGAGTAGTGCAGTTAGTCTGTCATTTCTTTCTTGCCTCAAACGATATCACGGGCGCAAGCCCAACTTAACTGAAATAGGAATTGTAATGGCAACTGGTATCGTAAAATGGTTCAATGATTCGAAGGGCTTCGGCTTTATCACCCCTGACGAAGGCGGCGAAGATCTGTTCGCTCACTTCTCGGCGATTCAGTCCGCAGGCTTCAAGTCGCTGCAAGAGAACCAACGTGTTTCTTTTGAAGTGACTGCTGGTCCTAAGGGCAAGCAAGCTTCGAACATTCAGCCTCTGTAATACGCTGAATCAAACGAAATAAAGAAATCCTCGGTACCCGAGGATTTTTTTTCGTCCGCGTTTTTGCTGTTGCAGTTTTATAAGTATTATTGCTCTCCTGATTTGCGCCAGTAGTCCCCCTGCGCATAGGTGTGCCGCAGAAAGTCGACGAACGCGCGTATGCGCAACGGCAAATGCCGGCGCTGCGCGAACACCGCGTAGATGTCGTTGCCCGGCGCCGCGTGCTGATCGAGCACCGTCTGCAGCTTGCCCGCCTCGATCTCGCTACCCACTTCCCACATCGAACGCCACGCCAGCCCCTTGCCGGCCAGCGCCCAGTCGTGCAGCACCTGGCCGTCGTTGCAGCCCATGTTGCCGTTCACCTTCAGCACCACGTTCTTGCCGTTGTCGCGGAAGGTCCAGCCGCGCTGGCTGCCCTCGCTGCTGATGGCCAGGCAGTTGTGTTTGGCCAGGTCGGCCAGCGTCTTCGGCTCGCCGTAGCGCTTGAGGTAGGAGGGCGCGGCCACCACCACGCGCTCGTTGTCGGCCAGCTTGACGCTGACCAGGTTGGAATCGGCCAGGCTGGCGATGCGGATCGCCACGTCGATGCCTTCGCCGACGATGTCGACCACGCGGTCGCTCATGTTCAGGGTCGCCGTGACGTCGCGGTGCTCGCTGAGGAAGGAGGGCAACAGCGGCGCGACGTGCTGGCGGCCGAAGCCGGCCGGCGCCGAGATCATCAGGTGCCCGGTGGCGTGCGCGCTGCGTTCGGCCACTGCCGATTCGGCTTCCTCCAGTTCCGCCAGGATGCGCTGGCAATCCTCCAGGAAGGCCGCGCCTTCATCCGTCAGCGCCAGCTTGCGGGTGGTGCGCTGCAAGAGCTTGACCCCAAGGCGGCTCTCCAGCGCGTCCAGGCGCCGCCCGATCATGGCCGGCGCGATGCCCTCGGCCCGGGCGGCGGCCGACAGGCTGCCCCGGGCGACGACTTCGACGAAGGTGGATATCTGTCTGAACTGGCCCATGAAGCGGCTTGCCTCTCACTTGTGATAAAAACGCATAGATGAAGTGATTTTTAGTCTCGTTTGCATAACTTATCAGTGAATATACTGTAAAACAGAACGCCGCGTAACCGAGCAGCCACACTAAAAGATTCAGGCGCGCAGCCGCATCATCAGTGCTTATAATTTGGTATGGAAGTTAATATTTTCTTACGGAGACCTATCCCATGACGCAGTCCACCATCACTTTGCCGGCAGGCATGCAAATCACCGGCGAGATCAAGCCCGGCTACGAAAACATTCTGACCGCCGACGCGCTGTCGCTGGTGGCCAAGCTGACGCGCGAGTTCGAGGCGCGACGCCAACAGCTGCTGGCCGTGCGGGTCGAGCGCGCCAAGCGCCTCGATGCGGGCGAGCGTCCGGACTTCCTGCCGGAAACCGCGCACATCCGCGCCGGCGACTGGAAAATCGCGCCGATCCCGAAAGCGCTGGAATGCCGCCGCGTCGAGATCACCGGTCCCGTAGAGCGCAAAATGGTCATCAACGCCTTCAACTCGGGCGCCGACAGCTATATGACCGACTTCGAGGATTCCAACACGCCGAACTGGGACAACCAGATCACCGGCCAGATCAACATGTTCGACGCCGTGCGCCGCACCATCGCACTCGAGCAGAACGGCAAGTCCTACAAGCTCAACGACAAGATCGCCACCTTGGTCGTGCGTCCGCGCGGCTGGCACCTGGATGAAAAACACGTGCTGGTCGACGGCAAACGCATTTCCGGCGGCATCTTCGACTTCGCGCTGTTCATGTTCCACAACGCCAAGGAGCAACTGGCGCGCGGCGCCGGCCCGTACTTCTACCTGCCGAAAATGGAATCGCACCTGGAAGCGCGCCTGTGGAACGACATCTTCGTGATGACGCAGAACGAGCTGGGCCTGCCGCAGGGCACGATCAAGGCCACCGTGCTGATCGAGACCATCCTGGCCGCCTTCGAGATGGACGAGATCCTGTATGAACTGCGCGAGCACAGCTCCGGCCTGAACGCCGGCCGCTGGGATTACATCTTCTCGTGCATCAAGAAGTTCAAGCTGGACAAGGATTTCTGCCTGGCCGACCGCGCCAAGGTGACGATGACGGCGCCGTTCATGCGCGCCTACGCGCTGCTGCTGCTCAAGACCTGCCACAAGCGCAACGCGCCGGCCATCGGCGGCATGGCCGCGCTGATCCCGATCAAGAACGATCCGGAAAAGAATGACGTGGCCATGGGCGGCGTGCGCAACGACAAGGCGCGCGACGCCACCGACGGCTACGACGGCGGCTGGGTCGCCCACCCGGGCCTGGTCGAACTGGCGATGACCGAGTTCACCAAGGTGCTGGGCGACAAGCCGAATCAGATCGACAAGCAGCGTCCGGACATCGACGTCACCGCCGCACAGCTGCTGGACTTCAAGCCGGAGGCGCCGATCACCGAGGCCGGCCTGCGTTACAACATCAACGTCGGCATCCATTACCTGGGCAGCTGGCTGGCCGGCAACGGCTGCGTGCCGATCCACAACCTGATGGAAGACGCGGCCACGGCCGAAATCAGCCGCTCGCAGGTGTGGCAGTGGATCCGCTCGGACAAGGGCGTGCTGGACGACGGCCGCAAAGTGACGGCCGACATGGTGCGCGCGATGATACCGGAGGAGTTGGCCAAGGTGCAGCGCGACGCGCCGGGCGGCGACGGTCCGACCTATGTGCGGGCCGGCCAGATCTTCGAGCAGATGTCGACCTCGACCGAGTTCGCCGAGTTCCTGACCTTGCCGTTGTATGAAGAGATTTAATTCTAAAATTTAAAACCGGGGCCGGCGGATCAAGTTAATCCGCCGGCCTTCGCATCAAAAATCATTTTTCCACAAGCGCAGCGCGGTGAACGTCGCCAGCGCCGTATCGACACGATCGAGCCGTCCGGCCTTGACCAGTTGTTCCGCGATGGCCGGCTCCCGGTAGCGCAGGAAGGGATTGGTCGCCTTCTCGATGCCGATCGTGCTCGGCACCGTCGGCAGATTGTGCTCGCGCTTGTCGGTCTCCACCTTCACACGCTCCCGCAGCGCCACATTGTCCGGTTCCACCACGCGCGCGAAGCGCAGGTTGGACAGCGTATATTCGTGGGCGCAATACACCTTGGTATCATCCGGTAGCGCGGCGAGTTTGCCCAGCGAGCTGATCATCTGAGCCGGCGTGCCTTCGAACAGGCGTCCGCAGCCGCCGGCGAACAAGGTGTCGCCGCAGAACAGCCAGGTCGGCTCGTCGGCGGACGGCTCGCGCACGTAGGCGATGTGGCCCATCGTGTGGCCGGGCACGTCGAGCACGGACAGGCGCAGCGCCAGGCCCGGCACGTCGAACTGCTTGCCTTCGCCGACCGGCAGGGTGACGGCGGCGATGGTCTCGTTGCGCGGGCCGAAAACGGGAACCTGATAATGCTGTAATAATTCGGGAACGCCGCCGATGTGGTCAGCGTGGTGATGGGTGAGTAGAATGGCGGTGAGCTTGAGTCCGTTTGCTTTGAGCGCCGCCAGTATCGGCTTGGCGTCGCCCGGGTCGACTACGGCGGCATGTACACCATCATGTATCAGCCACAGGTAATTGTCGTGGAATGCTGGAACCGTCAGAACACAGAGAGCTTGGTTAGAAGATATGGTCATTGGATCGCAAAAGGCTAAACATGGATAAAGCGGGATCGGAGCAATCCATTATAGCGCTGGAAGGCTGGCTGCAAACGCCCGCAGGCGTGTACTTGCGTGCGTGGGAACAAACATGTCTCGATAATTTAACAGCCGATATCTTCGGATTCAACGCGGTGCAGATCGGCATGCCTCAAATTGATGCACTCGCGGCCAACCGCATGCCGTACAAATGGCTGGCCGACCGCAAGGTGCGGCCGCCTGCCGCGCCGCCGGTTGCGCCGGCGCACGGCGGGCCGGTGATCGAACCGCCGCCGCCGCGTCCGGTCGCGCTCACGCTCGATTACACCGAGTTGCCGTTCGCGTCGCAAAGCATGGACCTGGTGGTGCTGCCCCACGTGCTGGAATTTTCCACCGACCCGCACCAAGTGTTGCGCGAGGTCGAGCGCGTGCTGATCCCGGAAGGCCAGGTCATCATCTGCGGCTTCAACCCGGCCAGCCTGTGGGGCGCGCGCCATGTGATGCGGCGCGTCGGCGGCACCTCGTTCCTGCCGCGCACCGAGGAGCTGATCACTATGCCGCGCATGAAAGACTGGTTAAAATTATTGAACTTGAGCGCCAGCCAAAGTCATTTCGGCTGCTACGCGCCGGCCTGCCGCACAGAAAAATGGCTGAACCGCTACGCATTCATGGATAATGCCGGGCCGCGCTGGTGGCCGTTCTTTGGCGGCGTCTATATCGTGCAAGCGATCAAGCGGGTCAAGGGCATGCATCTGATCGGTCCGGCTTGGACCAAAAAATCGGCGACGGCCCAGGTGGTCGTCCCTGCAACAAACAAAAGGCGGGAATAGCAGTATGGATAAGGTGGAAATTTTTACCGACGGCGCGTGCAAGGGCAATCCTGGCCTGGGCGGCTGGGGCGCGTTGCTGGTGGCGGACGGCGCCGAGAAGGAAATCTGCGGTGGCGCGCGCGACACCACCAACAACCGCATGGAATTGCAGGCGGTGATCGAAGCGTTGAGCGCGCTCAAGCGCCCGTGCACGGTGGTGCTGCACACCGATAGCCAGTATGTTCAAAAAGGTATCAGCGAATGGATACACGGCTGGAAAGCGCGCGGCTGGAAAACCGCCGCCAAGGAGCCGGTCAAGAACGAGGACTTGTGGAAGGCGCTCGACGCGGCGCAGACCATGCACACGGTCGAATGGCGCTGGGTGCGCGGCCACAACGGCCATCCGGGCAACGAGCGCGCCGACATGCTGGCCAACCGCGGCGTCGAACTGGCCCGGGGCCGCTAGGCCGCTTGGCTGATGACCGGCCTGTTATACTTCTCCGCTTGACCGTAGCAACCACAGAGTACTTATGCGCCAAATCGTTCTCGATACCGAAACCACCGGTATCAACCCCAAGCTGGGCAACCGCATCATCGAGATCGGCTGCGTCGAACTGCACAACCGCATGCTGACCGGGAACAACTTCCACGTCTACATCAATCCGGAGCGCGAATCGGAAGAGGGCGCGCTCAACGTCCACGGCCTGACCACCGAGTTCTTGCGCGACAAGCCGAAATTCCACGAGATCGTCGACCAGCTGCGCGAATACATCCAGGGCGCCGAAGTCATCATCCACAACGCGCCGTTCGACCTGGGGTTCCTGAACCACGAATTCCGCCTGCTCAAGCTGCCGGACTTCTCGACCCACATCGGCGGCGTCATCGACACCTTGGTGCATGCCAAGGAACTCCATCCGGGCAAGCGCAACTCGCTCGACGCGCTGTGCGACCGCTACGGCGTGTCGAACTCGCACCGCAAGCTGCACGGCGCGTTGCTCGATGCCGAGCTGCTGGCCGACGTCTACCTGTCGATGACGCGCGGGCAGAACAGCCTGGGCATGGATGTGGAGGAGGAGGTCGTCGTCGGCGGCGCCTTGCTCGAACCGGTGCCGATGGCCGACATCATCTTCCTGCCGGCGTCGGAGGAGGAAATCGCCGCCCACCAGGCGACCCTGGCGGGCCTGGACAAGGCCGTCAAGGGACAGTGCATCTGGACCGCCAGCCTGGCGCCGGCCGCCTGATCGGGATGGACCGCCGGGTGAATGCATAATTTTCACGCCGGCCCTTCCATTTCCCCGGGGATGTATGCGATAATTCGCCCCGCTTCGGGAGGTTAGCTCAGGGGTAGAGCACTGCATTCACACTGCAGGGGTCGCAAGTTCGAAACTTGCACTTCCCACCAGAATTCTAGTGATATCAATCACTTAGCTTAAACACCGGAAACTCATTCCGGTGTTTGGCATCAATTTGGGACTAGCGCCAAGAGCTGTGCGCCTATTCCCGTCAAGTCCTCCTGTCATCTACCTACTGTCGTGCCTTTCGATCATAGCCGTTTTTGCTGGCCGGATCGGGTCGGTTTCGTGTGCAAATGATGCGGTGAAGTGGGCTTTTAACCGTTGCTGTCGCCGCCTTCCGGATGCCAGCTGGGTCGGGCCTGTAGAGTTGTCGGATTACATGCTGCTATAATCAGTGGACGATGAAAAAGTTGCTCCTCATACTGCTGATGTTGGCGATTCCGTGGCAAGCCATTGCTGCTGCGGAACGCAATCTCACGCATGTACTAGGCAGCGGCAACGCCAAAGGAATGGAATTCGTCATCAAGCATATCGCTGAGCATGCCGATCACGTCCTTCATCATCATGACGATGACGACGATAGCGGCACGCATGTCGACGATTCCAAGAAATCGTTGCAGCACCTGGCGGATTTCGAGCATGGTAGCCACATGAACATCGTGCTGCCCGCTATAAACTGGCCAGGCGTGCCAGCCGTTGTCCGCGTCGCACCAGCGTTCCGGCATGACGTTTTTTCTGATCGAACAACCATCCCTCTTCTTCGCCCCCCGCGCGCGCTCGTCTGAGCGGGCGCCATCTTCATTCTGTGACCATCAAACGTCGCAGGTAGAGTGTTGCCCGCCGTACTGCATCCAGTTCAATCCTGCAGGGGCATTTCATGCAAAAAATATCCGTACGGCCGCGCGCATCGTCGCGCGGACGTCTGCCGCACTTCGCTGTCCGGCGGACTATTCTCTCTGTCCTTTTCGGCTCGGCTGCCGCGTTGAGCCTGGCGGCCGAGACCCCGTCCTTCGCGACGCTGCTTCAGCAATCCCAGTCGAACGCGCCGCAGCTGTTGGCGCAAGCCGCCAATGTGCGTGCCGCCAGCGCGGAGGCGCGCCAGGCCAGCGCCTGGCTTAACCCGACCCTGAGCGCCACGGTCGAGAATCTGGGCGCGCCGCAAACGGGCGGCGTAAGCCAGCGGCAGGACACCTATACCGTCACACAGATGTTCGAGATCGGTGGCAAGCGCTCGGCCCGCATTGAGGCCGAACAGCGAAAATCCGCCGCCACCGGTGTGCGCGAGCGCCAGGCCCGCCTGGCCTTCGCCAGTGAGCTGGCGGTGGCCTACGCCACTGCCGAAGCCATGCAGCAGCGCAAAGCGGTAGCCGACGCCGAGCTGCAGCGCGCCAGCGACGATTTGCGGGCGGCCCAGGCGCTGGTGAAAGCCGGCCGCGAAGCTGAACTGCGCCTGGCGCAGGCCCGCGCCAGTGCCGCTGCCGCGCAAGCTGCCGTTCAGTCCGCATCCGCCGACGCCACCGAAGCGCTCGAACAATTGTCCGCGCTCGTTGGCTCGTCCGAACCGTTTGCCCGCATCGACCATCCTTTCATGGCCACGATCGCCGCGCCACGTCCTCTAACGGGCTGGACAGCGGCTGAGTCGCCCGCGCTGGCCAGTGCCGCCGCCGACCGCGACGCCATCGCCGCCCAGGTCAAGGTCGAAGAAAACCGCTGGATGCCCGATCTCGGCGTGACCGTCGGCATGCGTAAATTCGGCTGGACCAGCGAGAAGGCGGCGACCATTGGGCTGTCGGCCAGCATTCCGTTGTTCGATCGAAACAAGGCAGGTATCGATGCGGCGAAGGAACGTGCGGCCAGCGCCGCCATGCGCCTGGAGGCGACCCGGTTGGAAACCGTCGCATTGCGTCGTTCGGCATTGGTTCAGGCCGGGGCGTCCGAACGGCGCCTGGTGGCGGCTGAAGAAGGCGAAACCGCGGCAACGGAGGCCTATCGTTTGGGCCGTATTGGCTACGACGCCGGAAGGACGCCACTGCTGGAACTGTTGGCGATCCGCCGCACGCTGTCCGAAGCGCAGGCGCTGACCATCGAGGCCCGACTGGCCCGGGTACGCGCGCTTGCCACCCTCTCACTGGCCGAAGGCCGCAACGTATTTGGAGAAACACCATGATGCAACAACGACGCCCGCAACCGGGCTGGCCCGCCGTGGCCGTGCTGGTGGCCCTCGCCGCAGCCTCGGGTTTTGCAGCCTCGCACTGGCTGGTGGCACGCAACGCGCCGGCGGCAGCGCCCGCCGTCCCGGCGGCACCCTCGGCCTCAGCGCCACCGGCAGGCGACAACGCGACGGTCGAGGTGAAGATTCCCGCCGCATATCTGGCCGCCGCCAAGATCGCCGTCGAGCCGGTCGGTAATGGCGGCCTGCAAGCAGAAATCCTGACCGCCGGCACGGTGGTGGCGCCGCCGAACAGCGAGGCGGTGATCGTGGCCCGCGCCGCCGGCAACGTCACGCGGGTGAACCGCCAGTTGGGCGATACCGTGCGCGCTGGTGAGGCGCTGGCCCAGGTGGACTCGCCCGAGGCGGCGGCCATGACGGCTGACCGCAACGTCGCGGCGGCCAAAGCGGATCTGGCGCGCAAGAGCTACGCGCGAGAGTCGAGCCTGTTTGCCCAAGGCGTGACGCCGCGCCAGGAAATGGAGGCGGCGCAATCGGCACTGACGGTCGCCGAAAGCGAGGCGCTACGCGCATCCTCGGTCGCGAAAGCGGCGCAGGTCGCGGCAGACGGAAAGTCGGTGGCCGTGGTCAGTCCCATCAGCGGAAAAATCACCGCGCAAACGGTAACGCTGGGCGGCTTCGTCCAGCCGCAGACCGAGTTGTTCCGCGTCGCCGGCCCAGGGCAAGCGCAGATCGAGGCCTCCCTGCCGGCTGCCGAGATCGGCCGCGTCGCCGCCGGGGACAAGGCCACCATCATCGCCGCCAGCGGCACCCCGGTGGAGGCCATAGTGCGCTCCGTCACGCCGACGGTCAACGGCAGCACCCGCACCGCGACCGTCGTCCTGACGCCGATATCGCCGACGCGCGATTTGATCGTGGGGGAGGGCGTGCAAGCGCGCCTGCACGTCAAGAGCGGGGCGGCCGGCATGGTGGTGCCGGAAGATGCGGTGCAGAACGTCGAGGGGCATGACGTGCTGTTCGTGCGCACCAGAGACGGCTTCCTTGCGCAGCCGGTCCTGGTCGGTACCCGCAGCGGTGGCGTGGCGCAGATTGTCTCGGGCGTCACGGCCGGACGGCAGGTCGCCACGCGCAATGCCTTCCTGATCAAGGCCGACATGATCAAGAGCGCCAAGGACGAATGATGATCGATTCCATACTTACCGGCTCGGTCCGCTCTCGCTGGTTGATCCTGTTCTTGACCCTGGTGGTCGCTTTGGCGGGCGCCTGGCAGCTCAATGTGCTGCCGATCGACGTCACGCCCGACATCACCAACAAGCAGGTGCAGATCAACACCGTGGTGCCGACGCTGAGTCCCGTCGAAATCGAAAAGCGCGTCACCTTCCCGATCGAAACAGCGTTGTCGGGCCTGAACGGCGTGGAAAGCGTGCGCTCGTTCTCGCGCAACGGATTCAGTCAGGTCACCGCCGTTTTCAAAGAGAACGCGGACCTGTACTTCATGCGTCAACAGGTGTCCGAGCGGCTTGCGCGCGCCTTGCCGGATCTGCCGGAGGGCGCCACACCGCAGATGGGGCCGGTATCCACCGGTTTGGGCGAAGTGTTCCACTACAGCGTCGAGTACGCCCATCCCGAAGGCAAAGGCGCGCCACGCAAGGACGGCAAACCGGGCTGGCAGTCCGATGGCAGTTTTCTGACCGAACAAGGTGAGCGCCTGGCGGACAACGTCGCCAGGCAGGCATATTTGCGTACCGTGCAAGACTGGATCATCCGGCCGCAACTGCGCACCACGCCGGGCGTGGCCGATGTCGATTCCCTCGGCGGCTATGTGAAGGAATACGTGGTCGAACCTGATCCGGCGAAATTGGCCGCGCATGGCGTTTCGTTTGCCGATCTGGCGCGCACGCTGGAAGATGCCAATGTGTCGGTCGGCGCCAACTACATCCAGCGTTCGGGCGAGTCCTATTTGGTGCGCGCCGATGGCCGCATCCGTACCCAGGATGAGATGGCCCGTGCCGTGATCGCCACCCGCAACGGCGTGCCGGTCACGGTCGACCAAGTGGCAAACGTCAATGTCGGTGGCGAGTTGCGCAGGGGCGCCGCCAGCCGCGACGGCTACGAGACGGTCGTGGGCAGCGCGCTGATGCTGGTGGGCGCGAACAGCCGCACCGTGGCGCACGCGGTCGGCGAGAAGCTCAAAGTGGTGTCGGGCACGCTCCCGCAAGGGATCGTCATCGTGCCCACGCTGGACCGCTCGCAACTGGTGGTGGCGACCATTTCCACTGTCGCCAAGAATCTGGCGGAAGGGGCATTGCTGGTGATCGCCATCCTGTTCGCGCTGCTGGGCAACTGGCGGGCGGCGCTGATCGCCGCGCTGGTGATTCCGCTGTCGCTGCTGATGAGCGCCATCGGCATGAATTCGCTTGGCATCTCCGGCAACCTGATGAGCCTTGGCGCGCTGGACTTCGGTCTGATCATCGACGGCGCCGTTATCATCGTGGAGAACACCTTGCGGCGACTGGCGCGGCGCCAGCACAAGGAAGGCCGGCTGCTGGCCTTGAAGGAGCGCATGGAGGAAGTGGTGGAGTCGTCGCGCGAGATGCTGCGACCGACCATTTACGGTCAACTGGTCATCTTCCTGGTATTCCTGCCGTGCCTGACGTTCCAGGGCGTGGAAGGCAAGATGTTCTCGCCGATGGTCATCACGCTGATGCTGGCCCTGGGCTCGGCCTTCGTGCTGTCGCTCACCTTCGTGCCGGCGTTGCTCGCGGTGATGATGACGGGCCTGGTATCGGAGAAGGAAGTGCGCGTCGTGATTGCCGCAAAATCCCGTTACGAACCGTGGCTGCGCAGGGCGGTGGCCCGCCCATTGCCCTTCATCGGCGCCGGCCTGGCGGTGGTGGCGCTGGCGGCGGCCGCGTTTTCCTTCGTGGGCCGCGAATTCATGCCGACGCTCGATGAGCAGAACTTGAACCTGTCATCGGTCAGGATCGCATCGACCAGTATCGACCAGTCATTGGCGCTGGACCTGCCGATCGAACTTGCCATCCTGACGCTGCCGGAAGTAAAAACGGTCTATTCCAAGGCGGGAACCGCCAGTCTGGCGGCCGACCCGATGCCGCCTAACGCGTCGGACAACTACATCATTCTCAAGCCGAAGAATGAGTGGCCGGCGGGCGTCACCACCAAGGAACAGGTGATCGAGCGCATCCGCGCGAAGACCGCCTCCATCGTCGGCAACAACTATGATGTCACCCAGCCGATCGAAATGCGCTTTAACGAGCTGATCGGTGGAGTGCGCAGCGATGTGGCCGTCAAGATCTACGGAGAGGACCTGGAGCAGCTGGCCCAAAGCGCCAAACAGGTCGCCGAGGTGCTGCGCAAGACGCCGGGCGCGGCAGACGTGCGCGTGGCCCAGACGGAAGGTTTCCCGACCTTCGATATCGCGTTCGACCGCGCCGCCATCGCGCGCTACGGCCTGACCGTCAAGGAAGTGGCCGATACGGTGTCGACCGCACTGGCAGGACGTCCGGCTGGCCAGATCTTTGAAGGCGACCGCCGTTTCGACATCGTCGTGCGCCTGCCCAACGCGCTGCGCGACAATCTGGACGAACTCGGCGCCTTGCCCGTGATGCTGCCCGCCGTCGGGGAGCGGCAACGCTCCTCGGTACCGCTACGCCAGCTGGTGCAGTTCCGCTTCACGCAGGGCCTGAACGAAGTGAGCCGGGACAATGGCAAACGCCGCATCTATGTCGAGGCCAACGTGGTGGGGCGCGACATGGGCAGCTATGTCGATGAGGCCCAAACCCGGCTGGGCAAGGAGGTCAAGCTGCCGACCGGCTCGTGGATGGAGTGGGGCGGACAGTTCCAAAACCTGCGCGCCGCCACCGAGCGGCTGACCATCATCGTACCGGTGTGCCTGGTGCTCATTTCCGCGGCGCTGTATCTGGCGATCGGCAGTGCGATGCTGACCGCCACCGTCCTGACGGCGGTGCCACTGGCGCTCGCCGGCGGCGTGTTCGCATTGGTGCTGCGAGGCATCCCGTTCTCGATCTCCGCAGCGGTGGGCTTCATTGCCGTGTCGGGCGTGGCGGTGTTGAACGGCCTGGTGCTGATCTCGGCCATCAACAAGCGTCTGGCCGACGGCATCGAGGCCGCCACCGCCGTCATCGACGGTGCGATGGAGCGTTTGCGGCCCGTACTGATGACCGCGCTTGTGGCGTCGTTGGGTTTCGTGCCGATGGCGATCGCCACCGGCACCGGCGCCGAGGTGCAAAAGCCGCTGGCCACCGTCGTCATCGGTGGCTTGATCACCTCCACCATCCTGACGCTGTTCGTGCTGCCTGCCATTACCGGCATGGTGCTGCGTCGCCGTCACAGCGAGCCGGCCGCCATGCCGCTACCAACTTGAGGAATTCGAAGCGACCTTCACAGGCGATGGTTACTTTTGCCGACAAGCGCGTCGTCACAGGCGATGTGGTGGGAAAATAATCGACGGCGGACCTCCCGGTCAAGGAGGTCCGCAACGTGGTTTTCGTCCCCGATCGGCAGTAATAGCGTCTCCGCCTCGTCGGCCTCGTTGTTGCTGAACATGGAAGGCGTGCTGACCTCGGTGCTGGCGTGGTTCGTCTTCAAGGAAAACTTCGGCCGCCGCATCTTCGCCGGCATGCTGCTCATCGTCGCAGCTGGTGTCTTGCTGTCTTGGGATCAAGCTCCGGTTGCTGGATTCCCCTGGGGGGCGATTGCAATCATCGGCATTAAAACCGCGCAACATCGCCAACGCCAGCAAAGCGCCCACGCCGAGCAGCTTGAGCAGTTGCGCGCGCTGTCGTATGGCGCCCGCGCGCACCGCAAGCAATGCTGAATCGGGCGCGCAAAACCAAGGATTGTGCGCCGCACGGGGGCGCAAACGCCACATACGCATGCCGGTTGCATGGTGTAATGAATCAACGCCGCAACTCACCGTTTGATCATCGAAGGAGCACCATGCCGCACTGGGCCTCGTATCGCTTTATCCGACCGCCGCTGCTCCGGCTGTGTGTGCTCGGCCTGCTGATGTTGTTGCTCAGCCAGTCCGCAATGGCGCATGGCGTTACCGACGACGACAAGGCCTATCTTGAACAGATCAGCGGCATCCACATCATCCCGTTCATCTACCTGGGCGCCAAGCACATGGTGACCGGCTACGATCATTTGCTGTTCCTGGTCGGCGTGATCTTCTTTTTATATCGCCTGAAGGACGTGGGCGCCTATGTCACGCTGTTCGCGGTGGGCCACAGCGTGACCCTGTTGTCGGGCGTGCTGAGCTCCACGCACATCAACCCATTCCTGATCGACGCCATCATCGGCTTTTCGGTCGTGTACAAGGGACTCGACAATATCGGCGCGCTCAAGCGCCTCCTCGGCTTCCAGCCCAACACCAAGGCGGCAGTGTTGATCTTCGGGCTGTTCCACGGCTTCGGCCTGGCCACCAAGTTGCAGGAGCTCACCTTGTCGCAGGATGGCTTGGTGCCCAACATCATTTCGTTCAACGTCGGCGTGGAAATCGGCCAGTTGTGCGCGCTGAGCATGATCTTGATCGCCATGGGCTTCTGGCGCCGCAGCGCCTCGTTCCGCAGCCAGGCCTTTAACGCGAACGTGGCGCTGATGGTGTGCGGCTTCGTGCTGATGGGTTACCAGATCGCCGGCTACGTCACCACACCGGCCGCCTGACGGCCGGGATTGAACAAGGAAAACACCATGAACACCACCCACGACAATCCTCCGCTGCCAACCCTGCCGCAACTGGGCAAGGCGACCGGCCTTGCCGCGCTGGCGGCGGCCGCGATCTTGACGGTCGCCGTGCTACCAGCCGAGTACGGCATCGACCCCACCGGCGTCGGCGCGCTGCTTGGCTTGAAAAAGGCGCAGGGCGCAGGCGCTTCCGCCGCTGCGGCGGCGCCCGACGTGCTGCCGACCGCCAGCGGAAAAGGTGCCGAGCCGGTCGAGAAGACCGACTTGCCGCTGCGCAACGACGCTATGTCGATAACCTTGCAGCCGGGCGAAGGCGCCGAGATCAAGGCCAGCATCAAGCGGGGCCAGCATTTTGTGTTTAGCTGGGATGCCGACGGCCCGGTGAAGGCCGACATGCATGGCGAGCCGTACAATGCCAAACCCAACGAGTTCACCACGTACTGGAAGGTGGCGCAGCAGTCGGGCGGCAAGGGCGCATTCACGGCGCCGTTCGACGGCATCCATGGCTGGTTCTGGCGCAACAAGGGTGACAAGCCGGTGACCATCCACGTCAAGGTGAGCGGCTTCCAAGAAAAACTGTACCGTCCTTCGTGACCGTAGGAAGGTAACGTGTTTATCCCGACTTGTTCTAGCCGTTGCGTAATCGCGGCGCCGCTATTATTCGTCCGGGGACTGCAACTCGCGAGCACCCGGTCGCCTTGGCACGAACAACAGGGACGCACGCCCATTCGGCCTAGGGTCGACCACGCGGCCCACCACGACGGCGGCAACGCCGGCGACGGCTTCCCCGCAGACTCAGGTATCCCCGTCGATGGTGGTGGCGAGGGTAGTGTGTTGGTCGCCCAAGTCCTCACGCCGCTTGTCATTCCACGGGATGAGCACCATGGTCCCGCATCAATGGACGCTGTCAATCAAGCCATGCTGCCATAGCCAAGCGGTGATCTTACGGGCCTTGCCATCGGGCATGCTGGAGCCGAACTGGCGCAGCACGGTGTCCAGCGTCTGCGCCTGCTTTAAGCGCTCAAGATGGGGAGCCAGCGATTCGTCCTCCAGGAACGCCAGCGGCCGCTCCAAATGGGGATGGGTCACCGCCATAAGCAGCCGCACCCGGTCCGCGATCACGCACGGCACTTGAACCAGGCTCGCGTTCTCGTTCAGGCGCAGCGCCCGTGCCGGATCGAGCGAGGCCAGCGGACGCAATTGGGGTTCCTGAAAGCGGTCGAGTTGCACGCTGGCGTCATACAAACGGGCTTGCAGCTCCGGCCATGAGGTCGGGGAGGGCGGGATGAAGCGGATGGCCGAGCGCTGCCGCCAGAACGGCCGGTCCGCGCACCAGGCTTGCCGGTAGGACGCGGCCGTCCAGTGGGCGTGGCGTGCGCAGGTTTCGATCAGGCGATGTTCGTAGAATTCGCGGCCCAGGGCGGCGCTTGCCGATGTCCGGTCGCTGAGCAGGGTGTGGACCGCGACCACGGCCTGCAGCGAAAAGCGCATCGCCTTTTCGACGCCGGAGGAAGAAATCGGGTCCAGCGCGAAAGCGGCGTCGCCTATTTTCATGCGGCCGTCCTGCCAGCTGTCGGCCATCAGATACGGCGTGGCCGAGCACATTTGGACGACGTCGCCGCCCGCCAGTGCGGCCAAGGGGGCGAACAGTTCGCTGGCGGCGCAGGCGGCGCGCAGCCGTGCGGCCGGCGCACCCGGGGGCGCCCCGTGCGCGGCGGCCGGATCGAACACCAGCATGATGCGATACCGCCGGCCGGGCAGGGCGGCCCCCCATAACCACCCGTGTTCCAGCGCCTCGGTTCGGGTGGCCTGAAGCAGCTCCGCCGGCAGGCCGGCCGCGGGGATTTCCATCCACATCGCCGCCAGGCGCGGGGCGCAGTCGAGGCGCTGTCCGCGTGCCTGGCCACCGCGCCCGCCCGCATCGATGATATGGCGGGCGGCGATATGCTTGATGTCGGCCTCGCCGCAACGAAGCTGTACGCGCCAGTCGCCGGCGCCGCCGCCGATCTCCCGCACCTGTGCCGGGCGTTCAAGCTGGACCCCGCGACTCTGCGCCAGCGCCAGTAGCGCGGCGTCGAAAGCCGCGCGATCGACCATGGCCGATCCGCCGTCGGCGATCGTTTCCGCGCCGCGCCCGCGCCAGAGCAGGCGGCTCGGGCGTCCCGCCAGATGCGGCACGCCGGACAAGGCGTCGTTCGCGTCCAGCAGGGCGATGATGTTCTGCACGCCCGGCGTCAGCGCTTCGCCGACTTGTTGGCGCGGCCAGACGGCGCTGCGGTCGATCAGTATGACCCGATAGCCGAATTGCCGCAGCCGCAACGCCGCGCCGACCCCGGCCGGTCCGGCGCCGATGATCAAAGCGTCGAAGGCGCCGTCCGCCATGGTTAGTGGGCGTCCGCCGGCGCCGCGCCGTACCACTCCGGCGCGAGATGGCTGAGGCGCTGGTGCGCGCCTATCGTGTAGTGCAGCCAGCCGCGGATGTAGTCGCAGGCGCCGCGTCCGCGCGCCAGCACCTCGTGGTGGCAACCGCCGCCGCACAGGTATCGTGCCCAGCAGCTGCCGCACGGCTGCTGCTGGTGCACATGGCGCTGGCGCAGCCACACGGCTTGGCGTTGCGGGTCCACACCCTGCTCCAGCGTGCCCATCGCGCCCTGTTCGTCGCCGACGAAGCGGTGGCAGGCCGACAGTTCGCCGTCCGCCGACACGCCGAAATAACCGGCGCCCGCGCCGCAGGGGTAGGGCCGGTGCGTGCCGCGCTGCAGTTCGCGCAGCGCGTTCTGCATGTTGCTGAACGGGTAGCGCCGTCCCTGCAGCACGTTCTGCTCGAACGTCAGGCCGCAGGCGATCATCGCCTCCAGCATTTCGGCCAGGTCGTCGGGGCCCATTTCGGCCTGGCCGTTGGCGGCGCGCAGCAGCGGTGAGAAACCAACGCTGTGAAAGCCCATGCCGATGAACAGGTCCAGCGTCTTCGGCAGGTTCATGTTGAATGGCGTGACGGTGACCCGCGCCGATACCTGCATGCGACGCTGGCGCGACAGCAGCGGCTCGATCCGCGCGACGATCCGCTCGAACGACCCCTGGCCGCCTTTGAACGGGCGCAGCCGGTCATGCTGTTCGGCCGCGCCGTCCAGGCTGACCGTGACGGCAAAGCCGTGCAGCTCGAAAAAATCGGCGTCGTCGACGTTGAGCAGCGTACCGTTGGTGGTGATCGAATAGCGGCAGTCGATCCCCCGTCGGGTCGCTTCAGCGCTGGCATACGCGGTGACCTCGCGCAGCAGCGGGCGGTTCGACAGCGGTTCGCCGCCCATGAACGCCAGATTGACCTTGGCGCCCGGGGCCGCGCCCGCCAGCAGCAGATCGACGGATGTGAGCGCCGTCTCCCGTGTCATGTTCTTGGCCTTGCCGCCGAATTCACCCTGCTGCGCGTAACAATAAGTGCAGCCCAGATTACATTTTTGCGCGATCGCCAGCGACAACGCGTGCAACGGCGGCGCGGCCAGCGGGCTGTCGTCGATCATGGGCTCGGCCTGCAGGCCGCAGCTGTCGACCAGCCGTTGCAGCGCGCCGGCGTCGTCGCCGCCCAGGGCGTGGCGGAACGCCGAGGTCAACGTCGGCGGCAGGTGATACAGGCGGCTGCCGTTGACCATCAGCAGTTGCGCGCCCTGGGCGTCCTCGATCAGGTGCGCGTCGCGATGGCGCGGGCGCGACGCCGCTACGATGCGCTCGCTCAGCGATCTGGCCCAGGCGCTGTTGTCCGCCGATGCGGTGGCGGGCTCAGGATTCATCGGCGTCCTTGCCGCGGATGATGAATTTCAGCTCCTCCTGCCAGGCGCGGAACAGGTCGTCGTAGGACAGCAGCCGGCTGTCGCTGCGGTTGTCCGGGATGTACTGGCCGGTGCGCTTCTTGGCGAACCACATGTCGCCGCGCGACAGCCCATCCTCGCCGGCCTCGACGTTCACGTAGTCGGGGCGCGACGCGGCCCAGTAGTAGCACGCGCATTCGCGGTAATCGTTCTGCCAGGGCGCGCACAGGCCTTGCGTCAGTTCCCCCGGGCGCAGCAGCTCCGGGTTGAACGCGGCGCTGCCGGCTTCAAAGAAGGGGCGCAGCTTCAACGCCACCTTCTTGGTCTCCATGCCCGGCTTCCAGATCACTTCCCGCGTGGCCTTGTGAGGTTCCGTGAAATCGCAATCGGCGGTGAATTCGCACTCGATCCACTGGCCCTGCTTTTTCTGCAGGCGCGCGATCGAATTCGACCATTCCATGAACGACACCGCGTTGGGGTTGTTCTGCGTGGGCAGCGTCGCCGGGGGATTGGTGGTGTCGTCGGGGAATACCGGACCGGTGGTGACGACCATCGTGCCGAACTCCAGGTTGTCGAAGCGCAGCAGGCGGCGGTTCAGCAGGTCCTCGTAGGGCGGATCGGCGGCGATCACATAGTTGTTGTTTTCGACCAGTACGATGCCCTCGAAGGCGCGTCGCCAGAGGTTGCGGAAATCGAATTCCAGACCGGGAAAGCAATTGGAGATGGCGCTGCGCGGCAGCACCGACGCCGGATTGCCGGTGCCGCGGTGATGGAGTTGCGCGGTCAGGTTGTTGGCCTTGAGCGTGGTCGGGTTGGCGGCCATCATGGTTCTCCTGGAGCGGTCGGGTTGGCGAACATCGCGTTGCGGGCGGCCTTGACGACGATATCGATCTGGCGCCGGGTCAGCACCAGGCCGCGGCCGTCGGCGCCGCGCATCAGCGCCGGCATTTTGCGCAGCGCCACCGAGGACAGGTCGCCGATTTCCTCGGGCTGGCGCAGGGCTTGGGCGAACCAGGGCGCGCCGCCGCCGGCGAGGGCGCTGAACACCCGCTCGTGCAGCGCGCGCAGGGCCAGATTGTCGACCAGCGTGGCGGCGGCGATCGGCTCGTAGTAGCGATTGAAGTCGTTGGTGTTTTGCCGCACCATGGTGCTGGCCACGTTCAACCTGCCGTTGACCGGGTTGCCGTTCATCACGGCGGTGTTCATCAGGCGCACGCTCTCGAGCGCCCGCAGCACCAGCGCGGTGGCGTCGTCGAGCGAGACCTCGTCCTCGCGCACCTCGGTGCCGTCCAGCAGTTGTTCGATTTCGTCGGACACGACGCGGATCGGCAGCGTGTCCGGCGCGAACGCCGGCGGACCGGCGCCGATGACCGCGCGCGCGGCCAGTTGGCTGCCGTCGGCCAGCGTCAGCACCACCTTGGCCGAGCCGTCGCACTCGTCGTCCAGATAGCCCCAGCTGACCTGGTTTTGATCGCTGTTCTGGTAGCCGGCGTAGATACTGGCCGGCGCGGTCAGTTCGGGGCCGAGGTCTTCCCAATAGCCGAGCCATGGCTTGCTCGGGTCGTACAGCACCTGCGCGTCGGAATGAATGATCGGGTCCTTCTTGAGCTGGGGTTGTCCGTTCTGATCCACCTCGTAACGTTCGGTGCGGCTGCCGTAGACCAGGCCGGCGGCCGGCGTGTAGCGCAGGCGGATTTCCGGAAAGTCCGCCGTCGGCGCGATGAACTGCACGTGGCCCAGCGGCAGCTTGCGGCCGGGCAGGAAATTGGCGCACTCGCCCAGCATCTGCCGGCGCGCGTGGCCCTTCAAACCCAGCAGTTTGGCGTGGATCTGGTCGTCGAGCGCCCCGGTGCGGCGGAACAGCTTGATGTTGGACAGTTCGATGTCCCAATGCAGCTGCTCGAGCGACAGTCCCTCCCGGGCCAGCAGCGTGGTGGTCAACGGCTGCAAATCGTCGGGCGCGTCGCTGGTGCGGGCGTACACCTCGAGGAACGGTGCGACCGGGCGGATCTTGTGGTGCGCGTCCTTGAAGCGGATCGATTCGGGCACGAAGGCGCGCACGATCTGGCCGCTGACCGGATCGACCTCCAGGGTCGGGCACGGCACGATGCGGCGATAGTCGAGCGGATTGTCGGGGTCGGTTTGCAGCTCGAAGGCGTCCAGCGGCCGGTCGCCGCCGCCGAGGCGGCCGATGGCCACCGGCGGCAATATTCTCAATTCCAAGATGGGCATGGCGGACTCCTAGATCAGGGCGGTGTCGATGCTGCCGGACAGGATGCGCTGCGCCAGCGCCACCATGTTTTTGTCGGCCTCGCGCATCGAGTTCAGGTAAACCTGGCGCTCCGGCGCCAGCGGCAGCAGTGCCTGGATCAGGTTTTCGGCGGCCGTCAGCAGGTCCAGGTGGCCGCGCCACTTGTCGGCCTCGCCGAACGGGCTGTTGAGCGTGTACGGCATCTGGAACGGTGGTCCGGCGTAGCCCGCGTCCGGGTCGTCGGCCGACACAGGCGACTGCATCAGGATTTCCGATAGGGCGCGCAGGTTGTACATCTCGCCGAAGGTGGCGTTGATGATGGCGCCGCGCGGCGTGATCCCGGCTGTGTTGTCCAGACCGCCATACAAGGTGAAGCTGTGGGTCAGGTAGGTCAGCAGCATGCGGTAGCGCAGGTTGTGCAGGGTCGCCCACAGCGCCGACGTCGGGTCGGTGATGCGGGTGGTGGGCACGCCGTTCGATGGCGACGGCTCCGGATCGAGCGAGACATACGGGTTGACGGCGACCGCGCGCGCCGGCGCCCAGCCGTGCCTGGCGTCGGCGTGCAGCAGCGCCGAGTGGGCCTCGGGTTGCAGCCCGGCCCAGCGCGCGGCATCGAAGGCGGCCGGACGGGCCGCGTGCCACAGCTCGGACGAGACCGGCTTTTTCTCGATCAGCGCGCGCATGTGGCTGTAGATCTTCAGGAAGCGTACGAAATGCGAGGCGGTCGTGCCGGTGGTGGCTTCGCCCTGTTCGGCAACGGCCTCGAGCGCGGCCACCATATCGTCGCGGCAGGTTTGCGGCACGACCAGCACATCCGGCGTTTGACGCGGCGCGCCGTCCCTGCCGCCGCCGGCACCGACCCGGTTGCTGACGCTGCCGCCGCGATGGCCGCCCTTGTAGCCGCGTCCCCATTCGGCGAAATCGGCCTGGGCCTGGCAGGTCGAGGCGTCGAAGGTCGAGTCGGGCAGGTTGCCGGGATCGCTCACCAGCGGGATCAGGCGGTGGAACAGTTCGGCGACCCGATGCGGCGTGCTGGTCTGGGCCATGACGCGGCGCCGGATTTCGTCGCCGAGCTCGCCGCCGTCCCAGTCCTCGGGCGACTCGGCGTACACGTATTTGGCCAGCGAATCGAGTGTGAGCGGTTCGAGCATGAAGGGGAAGGGATAGAACGGCACGTCCCACGGCGTGTCCTCCCGCTCCAGGTGCAGCGGCGCGCCGATCAGGCGCAGCGAGTTTTGCACGCACATCAGGTGGCCCATTTCCTCTTTGGCGATGCCGAGGATCACCTCTTGCCAGTTGCGCACGTGGTCGCGGTAGACTTCCGGCACCTGTGGTCCGCCCAGCGAATAAGCGGCGTACAGGTACTGGACCATGAGGCAATGCTCGATCTCGGCGTCGATGGAGAGCAGGTAGGCGACGTAGTCGCGTGGGGAAAATTCCAGGTTGTACAGTGGCGCTTCGGGGGGCGCCTCCAGCCCCGGGGCGGCGGAGGCCTGCAATCCGCGCGCCGTGCCGGTGGACGGCAGCGGTTGGCCGGCCGCGCCCAAATGGCGCCTGATCTGAGATGCTCGCATTGCCACTCCCTTGACGTAAAGTGAAGGAACGACTACTTGATCTGATCAGTATTGCAACGATTTATGGCGAAGTAAACAATAAAAAAATGTTTACAAAAAGTGATTATTGGATAGTTTTTGATGGAGAAAGGGCACGTAGAATGGCCGTCAAAAATTTCAATTAATGCAACTTTCATTGCTGCAGTCGGCAGCCTTTTCACGACGGGCGCCTGTTACCCGCGCGTCCGGAGACATGACGATGCGCTAGCCGAACCAGCGCAGCACGAGCTGCTGCCGTTTCCACGCCCCCATCGCCGCGACGATCAGTAACGCCACTGCACGGTCAATTCACCGTGGCGACGTTCGCCCAACAGGTACTGGGCGGCGCTGTATGAGGTGGCGGCGTACAGCTTGTTGCCCAGATTGCGCAGGTTCAGTTGTACCAGCACATTGGGGCTGGCATTCCAGCCCAACGACGCGTCAAAGGTGGTGTAGGCCGGCAGCGCCTGGGTGTTGGCGTTGTCGATGAAACGCTCGCCGACATGGCGTGCGCCCAGCGCGCCGCGCCAGCCACGGGCGCGGTAGTTCAGCCACAAGTTGGCCGAGACCTTTGGTACGTCGGATGGACGGTTGCCGGCGCGCGACAGGTTACCGCTTTCGATCAACTGGTCGAACTGGGCGTCGGTGTAGGCCGCGTTGGCTTCCAGACGCCATGCCTGCGCCAGCGCCACGCTGGCGCCCAGTTCGGCGCCGCGCGACGATTGCGAGCCGCCCTGGATCGACAGCGCCGGGTTGGCCGGGTCGCGGGTGATGATGTCATCCTTGGTGATGTGGTACAGGGCCGCCGTCCACTCGGCCTTGCCGCCGGCCAGCGCCTGCTTGACGCCCGCTTCCAGCTGGCGCGAACCGGTCAACCGGTAGCGGCTGTTGGCCAGGTTCAGTGACAGCAGGCTGCTCACCGGGTCGCTGCCGCTGCTGAATTGGCCGTACAGCGAGGTATCGGCGGCCAGCTTCCACGTCAGGCCCGTGCGCAGCGCGTTCGAGCCCAGCTTCGAATCGAAACCGGCGGCGCCGAGCAGGCTTACGCGCTCGACCTTGTACTGGTCACGGCGCACGCCGGCGAGCAGCAGCAGGCTGTCACTGATGCTGTAGGCGTCTTCGGCGTACAGCGCGTTGGTGGTCGTGTGGGTGCGAAAGTTTGGCTTCACTATGTCAGGGCTGTCGAACAGGCCTGGGTTGAAGCCGATCGGCGCCACCACCGAGAAGCCGCCATAAGGCGAGTTATTGTTGTGCTGGAAGTTGATGGCGGCCGCTTGCCAGCCCGCCACCACGCGGCTGGCACCACCGTTCCAGCGTGCTTCCAGACGGTTGCCGGTCTGTTCCTGATGGTGCCGGATGGCGATGTAATCGCTGCGCTCGACGACTTTGGCGGCGCTGTCGTAGTAATAGTATTCGGCGTTGCGCCAGGTGCGGCGCGCCTTCATGTAGGCCAGCTCGTTGCTGATGGTCAGCGCCGGCGTCACGCGCCAGCTCAGGCGCGCTACGGCTTTGTCATCGGTGAAAGAAATATCGGCATCGCCGACGTCGTAGTTCTGGCGGCGCAGCTCACCCGCAATGCGGCCGTCAACCAGCGGCGTACCAAAATAGCGTTGCGGTTTTTGCTCCAAGTGGTCGAGCGAAAGGTCCAGGTCCAGGTGCGGTGCCAGCGCATAGTTCACGCTGGTCAGGATCTTGCCGTGGCGCGAGTTGCCGCGGTCGATGAAGCCGTCGCTGCGGTCGGCGTAGGCGTCAATGCGGAGCGCGCCTTTTTCGCCCAGTGCGCCGGTGGCGCCAACGCCGCCGCGCACCGACTTGCCGTGGCCAATGCCGGCCATCGCTTCAAAGGTGGTGGCGCGTTGGGGCGCCTTGCGCACGGCGTTAATGGTGGCGCCGGTGGTGCCGCTGCCATAGACCACCGAGCCGGGTCCGCGCAGCACTTCAATGTATTCATAGCCCCAAGGGTCGGCAGGGTAGGTGGCGGTGCCCGATCCGACCTGCGGACGCTGGCCGTTTTCCAGCAAGGCGATGGAGCCGGTGCCACTGAAGCCGCGCGCGGAGTAGGCGACGCCATTCCCCGGCGAGCTGATGTCGGTTAGGCCGGTGGTTCGGGTGACGGCATCCTTGACCAGCAGATCGCCGCGTGCCTGCATGGTGTCGGCACTGAGCGAATCTACGCTGGCAGGCAATTCCTGGGCCGTCAGGTTCAGGCGGCTGGCGGTCGCGGCCTGGCGGGTCAATCCCAGCCCTTCATGCGAGGCATCCCCCAGGACGGTCACGGTTGGCATCACTTCGGCTTGTTGCGCCCACGCGCTGGCGCCGCACAAGAGGGCGACGGCGGCGGCGATGGGACGCAGGAAGGTGGCATCGTTAGGGCTGGTTTGGATCATTGAAGTACCTCTGTTGTGATGCAGGCGGCACGCCTGCGTGCGCAAGGCAAACGAACAGCCGCAAGGCGGTAGCGTGGATTGCGGGGACGAAAAAAGGAAAAAAGCGAACCTGTTTCCGGCCTGGCGGTGGTGTTTCAGGATCGCGCCACAGGGTCACTCCATGTCCTTGACCTGTACCCACAACACTGCGTCTTGCGACATCGTCTTGCCTTTATGGACTTTTTCGGCACCGATATCGAGCGCGGCGATGCCCCACCATCCCGCTTTGGGCAAGCCGACGGCAACGACGCCGTTGACATCGGCCAACGCGCTCAGGCGTTCGTACGCGGGATGGGGCGCCCTTATTTGCGGCTTGCCCCCGAAGCCGCGCTTGTGAAGGTCGACGGCATAATTCATGTACTCGACCTCAACCTTGGCAAAGGGAACCGGCACGCCGCCAGATAGCACGATGGCCCGAAAGATGCCGCCGGTCCAGTTCGCATACGGTCTCGACAACGGCTGTATTTCAACCGGCAGATTCTGTGTGTTGGCCCATCCGCTGGGGACCCCGCCCACGTTCACGATCACCTTCGTGAACTGCTGGATATACATGTCTTCCCCGGCTTCCAGGTAAGGTTCAGGCTCCAATAGGAAGACATGGTCGCCAAGCGAGCGCACCACCTCCCGTGGAATGGATGCCTGATAGGCCGCGGCGCGCCGACCACCGCCCTCCCATTCAATGGGGCGAAGATACTTGCGGAGGTCGGTTACCACGGGCTCCGCTCCGGCCCGGTAACTGGTCATGCTGAAGGAACGCGGCTCGCCCATGGGCATGGTCGGACCGCCTTGGAACGGATGTGTGAACACCAGCGCGAACTCCAGATTGTCGCCGCGCTCGAGCGCCGATTCCGCGACATAGAGTGTCTGAAAATGCGCCTGGGCGGGCAGGGATGGCAGGAAACCACCCAGGGCGAACAGCAAGGTGCTCGAAAAAAACGGTTTGATTTTCATGGTAACCTCATTTGGAAAAATTGGAGCTATACACCGTGACCTCATGGTGGTCGCCGCCGACGAAAGTGACGTGGTACGCCTCGGGAGGCGGCTTGAACTCGAACACGCCCGCTTGGTCGAGTTTGCCCTCCAGCAGCACCTTGTTTTGGGCATCGAGCACCTTGACGGGCCTTCCGGCGGCCGAGCTTCCGTCCGAAAATCCGGCCTCGCAATGCACCTTGTCTGGTTCGATGTAACAGTCGAGCACGGGCGCGTGGGCCCAGGCCGCCGCGCAAGGCGCAAGCAGGGCGGCGGCAGACACCCATCGCACGATAACTATCCATTCCATATGGCTTTTCTCTTTCATTTAAAAGGGGCTTCGATGGGGGGCGAATCGCCGGCGGGCCGCGCCGCATCGTCGGCCGTGGTTTCCAACGCCGTCAACAAGGTATCGATGTTCCACCTCAGCAGCGCTTCGTACTCGCCGTCCTCGCCGGCAAGAAGGCCAGGGTTGCCAGCGTCAAGTATCAGCAACCGTGCGCCGCCCCGCTCGATCGCCTTGACGATGCGCTCGTCCGGTCTCCACTTGTGCACCACCAGGCGAATGTCGCGCCGGCGCAAGTAATCGCTCAGGGCGGAGCGGTCGCTGTCGCGCCAGTCGACGTCCTGTCTGGCATCCCAGCCTTCGACGAACACGCCGAACTCGCCCAGCAAGTAGGCGAACTCGTTGGCCAACGACAGCACTTTCGGGTCCCGCAGCGCCGCCATGCGCACCCCGTACCCGGCTTTCAAGCGGCGCAAACGCTGTTCGAGCGCCGCGAGGTTCCGGGCTATCCGGTTCGCATCGGCTGGCGACAGCCGCATCAAGTCGGCGGCAATCAGCGCCGCCATGCGCGCGCCGTTGTCGGCGCCGAGCCAAGCGTAGGGCGACGGGCCGGCCTCCTGGCCGGATTGTTCGCCCCACGGGACGTCATTCCTTGGTGTCTCGACCACGGCCAAGCCCGGCTTCGCCGCGTCCCAGGAGCGCGTCGCGTCGATCTCGATGATGCCAAGGTTGTGGCTGCGCGCCACCGGGTACAGCGGATCGGCGCGCCACAGGCCGCGCAGCGTGACGACCGCGTCGGCCTTTGTGAACAATTCGCCTTGGAGGTGCGTCAGCGCGTTGGACTGCGCTTCCATCGGGACGGCCGTCCCGGCAGGCAAGCGCGAGACGTCGATTCGGGTGCCCTCGCACAGGGTCGCAGTCAGTGCGTGCAGCGCCGGAAGCGCCGTGAGGACGCGCCGTCCCCCGTCGCCCGCGTCCGCCGCAGCCAGGCCGCTCCCTATCAAGGCGAGCATCGCCAACCAGCTTCGACACGATTTCCATGGCCGCCTCATAGGGCGGCTCCCCGGAAGCGCGGGGCGGTCGCCCGGACCACGGTGGTCGCAATGAAAATTGCGGCGGCGACGAGCACGATCGCCCCGCCGGTGGGGACGGGGATATTAAACTGCATGGGCACCAGGACGCCGAACACGCAGGACAGCGTCGCGATCACCACCGAAAGGGCGACCAGTTGACCCAGCGTGCGGCTGACGTTGCGGGCCGCCGCTGCGGGAATCAGAAGCAGGGCCTCGACCAGCACCGCGCCGATGATCTTAAGGCAGGCCACGGTGACGAGCGTGACCATCACGACGAACACGTACTCGACCATGCGGACCCGTACCCCGCGCGCGTGTGCCAGGCTGGGGTGGATGCTGGCCAGCAGCATGGCGTTGTACATCGGCAGTCCGACGCAGGCACATATCAACGTGACGATCAGCAGCACGTTCATGTCGGTATGATCGACCGTCAGGATGGAGCCGAATAGCACGCTTTCCATGACGTGGGTGTTGATCCTGGCGGACACGAACAACAATAGCGAGGCGCCCAGCGCTAGCGAAATCGACAGGAATACGCCGATCAACGTGTCGGTGGACAGATTTGTCCGGTACTGGGTGTACTTCAGGGTCAGTGAAAACAACAGGCAGAACGCGAACATCGATACATAGGGCGACGAGTAGGACTCGCCGATGAGCACCCCGATGGCCACGCCGGTCATCGCCGCGTTCCCGACCGCCTGGCTGAAGAACGCCATGCGCTTGATCATGACCATGGTCCCCAGCACGCCCAGCAGGGGGCCGATGACGAGCGCGCACAGCAGCCCATTGATCACGAATTCGTATTGTAAAGGCTGCGGCAACACGTTGCTGGCGGCAAGCGCCTGCAGATGGTTGCGGATGAATTCATATATTGGCGTCACCGGTCTGTCCTCAGTTGAAATTCGCCCAGTCGGGCACATCGGCGGGGGCGCCGTGGAAAACCACCCGACCATTCAGAACGGTCACGCTTGTGGCGAGACGCTTCACCTGCTCGAGGTTATGGTTGATCCACAGGACGGTGACGCCGCGCGCGTTGACTTCGGCCACCACCTCCTCGACCATGCGCATGCCCTGTTCATCGATGCCGGTGGCGGGCTCGTCAAGCACCAACAACCACGGCGCCGGGTTCAAGGCTTGCGCCAGCAGCACACGCTGCCGCTCGCCGCCGGACAGGCCGCCGAACGGTTGATTGCCTTTCGCCTCGACGCCGGTTCGTTTCAGCGCCCGCGCGCTCGCGGCACGGGCGGAGCGGGAGCTCCCCAGGAAGGCCGGCCGGCGCTGGTTGAACAGCGCCATCACGTCGTCCACCGTCATGGGCAAGTTGCGGTCGAATTCCGACGACTGCGGAACGTATCCGATGGGGCCGGACACCTTGCCGTCCAGCATGATGTCTCCCGCATGCGGCATCTGCCCCAGCAGGGCGCGCGCCAGCGAGGTCTTGCCTCCGCCGTTGGGGCCGACGAGGAAGTGCAGCGCCCCGGCCTCCACGCGGAACGTCACGTCATGGAGTATGCGCACCCCGCCCAGCTGCAGCGAGACATGATCGAACACAAGAGCCGGTCCACGCATCGGTCGTCTTCCTTTAAGGGCGCGTCGATTCGATGGCCGTCGCTAAGGTGTTGAGGTTCTCGCGCATCTCCACCTCGAATCTGTCCGCCGTGTAGGGACCGTCGGTGATGTGGGAAAGTGCGTACACCTTCACCCCGGTGGCCTGCTCGATCGCCTTGCCGAGGCCAAGGGCGAAGTACTTTTCCGTGAAGAGCACGCGGATGTTGGCCTTCTTGATGACATCGATGGTGTTGGCCAGCTGGCGTGCGGTCGGCGTCACGCCATGGCGCGGTTCGATGACCGCCGCGACCGACAGGCCGAACTCCTGCATCAGGTAATCGTAGCCGGCGTGCATCGTGGCACATCGAAACGAGGACAGGTCGAGATTGGCGAAGCGGACCATGAACTCCGCGCGCAACGCGCGCAGGCGCGCCGTGTAGGCGGCGGCGTTGGCCCGGTACGCGGCGGCATTGTCCGGGTCGATAGCGCCCAGGCGGTGCGTGATCTCGAAGACCTGCTGGATGGCCGCCGTGGTGGACACGAACGTGTGGGGGTTGACGACCTTGGCGCCGCCCTGATCGCCGCCGATCGGAATGAGCGCGACCGATGCATTGGCATAGATGAGCGGCAGCGCCCCTTTTCGGCCGGCCGCCTTGACGATTTCAAAAGCCCACTCGTCGTGGCCGATACCGTTCACCACCAGCGCATCGAGCGTCATGGCGCGCTTGATGTCCGCGGTTTGCGGTTGGTAGTTGTGCGGATTCGCATCTCCGGCAATCAGCGGGACCACGTCGGCGCGTTCCCGCACGATGTTCGCGACAAAGCTGTAGTAGGGGTGCAATGTGACGCCCACTTTCAACCGCTTCGGCGCGGCCGCCTGTCCGGCCGCGCCACTTCCCAACAACATCAGGAAGATCGCCAGCCGGCGCCGGCCCGGTGAAATACCGTTCATCCCCTCGATCATGGTGTTCCCTTCAGCCGCTCGACTTCACTGGCGCCGTTGTAGGCGATGACTTGCCGCCAGCCCTGGCCCACCAGCGCTTCGGCTTTGACGATGTCCGGACAGGGCGCGTGGGCGTCGCGGTGGATCCAGATCGTCGCCTGGTTGGTCCACATCGCGCCGGCGTGCGCATGCCCAATCACCAGCAGGTAAGCGCCTTGCGCCCGCGCGCGGCCGGCGGAACCGTAGTACACGGTCGCGCCCTGGCCTTTGGTACCTTCGAAAACCGCATTTTGCGAGGCGGTCGCGGGTGTCCCGTGGTGGGCGCCGGGCAGTATCAGCTGCCAGCGCACTTCGCCATTGGTTTTCCAGAACACGTCGTGATAGAAGGGGGGAAGCCGCATCCGCTCGGCTTCCTCCAGCGTGATCCAGCCGCCGGTATCGTTGTTGAACCAGGTGATCTCTTCGGCCGCCGACAGCAGGGCGCCGTGGATCGCTTGGTCGGCCGGGCCGAGGCCGTCGAACGATCCGACCTGCCAGCCGAGGAGGGGCGGGCGGCCGGGGTTGGCGGGACGGGTCAGCACATAGCCGGCCAGGCTGCCGAGTAGTACCAGCACCGTGCAGAATATCGCCAGTGTTTCGGGCTGGCCGGAGATGCGGCGCACGACTGTCATGTGGTGAACCCGATGTATCGGCCGAGCACAATCACGGCGGTCCAGAGCAGCATCGAGCCCAGTCCCGCGAGGCGCGCCGACCGTGGTGGCGGGAAGTCGGCGTCCCATTCCGCTATCCGCCGATAAACGCCGAGGTGGAAAATGCCCATGTTGGCCCCCGCGAGCACCAGCACGGCCATCTTCCACCAGAACAGGCTGTTCTCGGCGTAGGTGACGGCGTTCGAGGCGAACATCAGCAGCCCCGTCGCGACGGCCACGACGAAGGCCGCCCAGGTGAACGGCAGCAGCTCCCGAATAAGGCGCGCGGCGCCGCGTCGGTGCGACAGGCGGCCGATGAGCCGCAGGTCGACGATGACGATGGTGCCCAGCACCAGCGTGAACGCAATCACATGCAAGGATTCGAGCGCCGGAAATGCCACGGTGGCCTCCCGGATGAAGCGCGATACCGGGGAATCGTGTATGGCTTGGAAAATGGAGGTCATGGGCATTGGAGGTGGCAGGGGACAATGGGGGCGGGTCAGATCGCGTAGGCGATCCAGCGCCCGCAAACGATCACGCAAATCCACAGGAGCAGCGACAGCCACGCGCACGGCTTGACGAAACGTGTCCATCGCGCGCCGCCGCCCGCCGCGTCCGGGGACAGCAGCGGACGCCGCGTGAGCCAGGTCAACGAGAATGCCGTGGCGACCAGGGCCATCTTGAGCCAGAACGTCGTGTTCGTCAGTACGCGGTCGGGCTCGCCGATACCCATGACCAGTCCCGTGAGCAGCAACACGACGAGCGCGCGCCACATCCAGGGGAAATAGTGGCGCACGACTTCGGCCAAAGGCTCGTCCGTGGCCAGCATGCCGGCAAGGCGCAGGTCGGATACCAGCGCCGAACCGACGATCACGGCAATGGCCAGGATGTGAATGCACTGTACGGTCGGCACGATCCAGAACACGTCCCGGATCAGGGCGCTGAGCGACGACTCATACAGCCAGGTGATAAACGTCTCTGAGGACATGGGTCATCTTCCTTGTGGGGGATAGGCATCGCGGGCCGCGGGCGGCCGGCGCGCTGGCGAAGGCAGCCGGGTTGTCATTCAAAGTCCCTTTTCTTCGCGATCGGGAGCAAGGTCGCGGCGTCCGCCGGCAGCAGATAGCCTTCCTTGACCGATCGCGCCTTGGCCTGCTCGAATTGCTCGGCGTAGTTCCCGCTGGTGCCGTACAGCTTGCGCAGCTGCGCGCGGGAGTAGGGAATCTTGGTGTCGTAGACCAGGCCGCAGTTGGTTTCCTGGTCGGTCATGTAGCGGCTGGAGGGCACGCTGATCCAGGGAGGGCGCACGCCGCCGAGCATGTTGCCGGTCGCCGGGTCGCGCACCACCGACCTGCCCTTGCGTTCCACCCGGGGCGCCCGTGGCATCGCCGTGCCTTCCCGCACCCAGCGGTCCATGCCGTCGAGCAGGGCCGAGACGACCATCTGGACGGGTTCGTCGTACAAGGTCCGGCAGCGCGCATCGCCTGCCTTGCCGACATCGGCGGCAAAGCGTTCCGTATGCTCGGTGCCGAGGTCCGCCAACCGAAGATGCGGCATGCCGGTCACTTCGTAGTAGCGAAGTTGCGGACTGTCCGTGTCCGGCGGCAATTCGATGCCTTCGATCGCGTCGTGCATCAATTCGGACTGGCTGTAGACCGTCACGAACGGGGCATCGCCGGGCATCTTGCGCGGCACGCGAACGACGTCGCCCCCGACTTCGCCATAGGCCATGCGGCCGGTCATGTAGGCATCGATCAGGGGGCGTCCATCCGGCATGCGCCATTGCTGGTGGCGGCCTTGATCGAGGTAATCCATCCACACCTGCGCCGTGACCGCCCAACTGTTGACATAGACCCGGCGCACATCGAGATTGGCCAGCGGGCCGGTCGGGGAATTGGATTTCAACACCATCGCGAGCTGCGCCGCAATCGCTTGCGCCTGCGGAGGGAAGGGATCCGGCGCGCCGCCACGTTTGAAGCGCTCCGGATCGTAATAAGCGCCCAGCGGCGCGTAGCGGGCGTAGTCGTAACGGCGCATGAAGTCGAAGTTGACGATGCGGCCATACTGCTTGACATCGTCGGCGACCTCCATCAATTTATCGGAGAGGAATTTGGGGTCGCGCCGCGGCTTGTTGATGTTCAGCGTATAGCCCACGTAGGCATATCCCTGGCGAAGCAGATACTCACGGGTGAGTATCCAGCCGGCGCCACGCTCGCCAAACCAGCTGAACGGCTCGATCACGACGGTGCCGTTGAAGCGCGCCGGGTCCACCGGTTTGCGGATCAGGATGCGCGTGGTGTAGGGCGCCCGGAGCAACTGCTCGCCTGCGGCGGTGATGGCGGGGGCGATGCCGGACAGGTAGTATTCTTCTTCCTGGTATCCATGCCGGGCCAGGTCGCTGTATTCCGTGCCGGGCCGGTCGGCCGAGGACAAGGGCGGTTTGCCGGAGTTCGGGACGGCGACGAGCGTGGGCATGCCCGGCACTTCGCCCATGGCGGATTGCGGGAGTGTCAACGACAGGGCGGCCGTCGTCACGGCGCGCCCAAGCTTGCTTGAGATCGCATTCATTTCAGTGGCTATGCTTTTCGGAGTGGGTGGTGGATGGCCGCGCCGGCCGCGGCGAGGCGGCGCGACGCCCAGCATTTATTTGCGACCGAGGCCTATCTTGCCGTCGCTGCGGAACTCGAGGGTGTTGTTCTCGCAGACGTATTCCTGGATCTTGTAGTCGGACCGCTTGTAGTCGAGGGTGAAGCGGTACGCCGCGTTGAGGACTTCCGGGTCTTCGATCACGATTTGATTCTCCAGATGATCGGCGTCCTTGAGCCGGAATCGCTCCGTGATCTTCATGTCTTTTCCGTGCGGGATGTCGTACAGCTTCGCCTCGGGGCGGATGCCGAGGGTCTCCACGACGAGCGTGTCACCTTCCCACCGGCCGCGCGAATGTCCCTGGAACATCGGGTCCAACTTGTCTTTCGGCGGCATCGGCTCGGTCAGCAGAATGCGGCGCACCTGCTGCAGATACTCTCCGAGCACGACCACCTTCTTGCTGTCATGGATGATTTCAATCGGAAAGAGCGCCGTCATCATGGTCGGCATGCCTTCCGGCAGGCACTTGCTGCTCGTGGTGGCGATCGGGGCCCCCGATTCGTCGGCGTCGGCCAGCTTTTTCTTCAGCGCGGTGTATTGGCTCAGAAAGGGCTCCTTGAGCGCGGGCTTGCCACCAGGCAGCACCGGCCGATCCGGGTCCTCGCCAAACCAGTCGTCGGGGGTTCTTTCCCACGTTCCACTGATGTCGGGCTTCTTCGCTTCGGCGGGCTGCTTCACTTCGGCGGGCTTGCCGCATCCGGATACGATGAACGCGCCGGCGGCAGCGGCGAGGACGACGAGGGCCAGCTTGGCCATGCTGGTGCTTCGTGGCGTTTTCACAGGGAGGTCTCCAGTGGATTGGTGTGGTCGGTGTCGAAACAGGCTGCGCCGCGCATCGTCATCCCCCGCCCGACAGGACCACGCCGCCGATCTTTATCTCGACCAGCAAGCCGCCGGGATCGCCGTTCTTCAGCGGATTGAAGGTCACCTCCGCCTTGTCGCCAACCTTGATCAGATCGGACTTCCAACCGGACCTGGACAGGGCGTTGGTGCTGCCGGTCTCGATCTTGTAGCGCTGGGCTGGCTTGCCTTCCGCATCCACATACACCGTCACATGCGGATTGGCCCAGTCGAAGCGCCCGACGACGCCCTTGATCGACACCTGCTTGGTTTTGTTGAAGAGGGCGAACGAGTGGTGTGCGGACGCGGTCGACGAAACGACCGCGAGTGTGACAGTAGACAGCAGAAAGATCCTTCTGCTCGGGCACGGCGGGTAGGTGGGTTGGTTTATCACTGTCATCTCCATTTTTTTATGGATTTAGTTTGTCATATGCATCGCGCCTCCGCTAGGGGGCAAGGGCGGTTTTAGCGCCGCCGAGGACTCGAGTTGCCGATTCGGGCTATTGGCTTGCCGGCGCTCATGAACCCGTGCCCATCGCCGCCCGCCGTGCTGTGGCGGTTTCGGCGCCGCGGCGGACGGGTTGCCGATTCGGGTTAGCGCCTCATCATGGGGCTCGGGATAATCGCATGGATCGTGTCCCTGCCGTGTGCGGCGTCCATGACGCCGCTGTCCTCGACAGGTTCAGCGCGCGCATGAACGACGGCATGCGAAGTCGTTCACGATCCTCACAAACATCAATAACAGGGGACTCCATGCGTTCGATTCAAAGCATCTCAGTACTTTCCGCCGCCTTATGCGTGGCCGCGCCGTCGGCGCGGGCCTACGAACTTTACGCCGAAGGCGGAACCAAATTCGACGCTGAACTGACGGCGGGATACGGCGTGTTCAACACAAAACTTAACTACATCGGACGTGCCGGCGCGACGCGATGGCAAGAGGGCTTCGCCAAATACGGCGTGAGCGGCGCCAGCGACCAGATCGCGGGCGGTTCGCTGTCCGGCGCGCTCAGCTGGATTAGCACGGCGACATGGGGAGGCGGCGATCCGGGAGGACTCAGCACGGGCCGGGAACGTCGCACCGATCTGGAAAATGCGTATCTGGGGTGGAAATCGGCGGACATGTTTCCCGAACTGGGGAAGGATGGCATCGATGTTTCAGCGGGCAGCCAAGTGGTCCAGGCCGGGTCGGGCTTCCTGATTCAAAACGATGGCGTCAACCCGGGGCTGGGCGTGGAAGGCGAACGCTACGATCGCGGCGGCGCCTACTACCTTGGACAGCGCTTGGCGTTCGCAAGGACGGCGGTCCTGAGGCTGGGCGGAACCGAGGGATTGCACGGAAGCGCGATGTGGCTCAAGTCGCATACGCGCTTGCAGGCCAACATGGAGTTGGCCGCCGCCACGCTCGACTACACGGCGCCGGAGGGAACGGTTGGGCTGACGTTCATCAAAGGGTTGGACATCGACCAGCGTTACGCAAGCTTGCCGGACCGGGGGGAGCGCAAGGGCATGAAGGTCTATAGCCTTCGGGCGGAAGGCGGCGCGGGCATTGCGAACGCCGACTTCGCCGTCGAGTACGCTTACCAGGATAAAAAGTCGCGCAACGACCACGCCTGGTATGCCGAGGCCGCCTACACCTTCCCCGAGGCGCAGTGGAAACCGACGGTGAGTTACCGCCAGACTTACTACTCGAAGAAATTCGACAGTCTGTTCCAGGGCGGCTTTAGAGGCCGCTATCAAGGCGAGGTCGCCTCGAACTATGCGTTCTCGTACAATTTCAACACGCGCATCCACGATGTCGGGTTGGTGGCGCATCCGAACGAGAAGGTGACGGCGACCTTGATGGTCTTCGACTACAAGACGCTGACCGACCGCGCGACTTTGAACCTTGACGCGCGCGAAATGGCGCTGTATCTGGACTGGGCCGCCACCGACCACCTGACGCTCTCGTCGATCATCGGGGTGTACAAGCCGAGCAAGTACGACGCCAACGGCGGCAACCAAAGCGGCAGTGCCGGGGCCAACAAATACTTCAAGTTGATGGCGGTGGCCAACTTCTGACGGGATTGCGATCCACCCGATCGAGGCGCGCCCGCGGCCGGCGCGCCTCGTCGAAGGGTGCCCGCGGCAGCCGCGCAGGGATCAGACGATCTGCAACACATCCTGCGTGGCGCGCCGTTCCTTGCGCGGCCAGTTGCCTGCGGCGGCACGGCCCACGGCCACCAGCATCACCGGCAATTCCGACGATTGCAGGCCGAATTCGGCGCTGAGCGCCTCCGCGTCGAAGCCACCCAGCGGCGCGCTGGCCCAGCCCATGGCCTGCGCGGCGATCATCAGCGTCATCGCGGCAAGCGAACCCGAGCGAATGGCCTCGTCGCGCTGTCTGGCGGGATCGCCGTCCATGCTGCCCCGGGTGTCGCTGACCCATTCGTCCAGGCCGGCGTCGTCCAGGTGGCCCGCGTCGCGGAAAGCCTGCATGCTGGCGCGGATATGCTCGTGGCCATCCAGCGTGCCGACGACGATGAAGGTGACGGCGGCGTCGGACACTTGCGGCTGACCGTAGGCGAGCTCGCGCAGCGCCGACTTGCGCGCCGCCGACTTGACGGCGACGAAGCGCCAATTTTGCAGGTTGTAGGAACTCGGCGCCTGGCAGGCGTGGTGGATGAGTGCCGCCACCGTGCCGGCGTCGATCTCGGCGCTGGCATCGAAGTGGGCAACGGAAGTGCGTGCGCCGATCAAGGCGAGCGTCGCGTGGCCGTGGGGGGAAGTTGTGTTCATGGGTAGAGGCGATGTGAGGGGATGGATTACAGCATGCGCGGCAGGACGTCGTTCTCGGGATTGCGGTCGAAGTAGCGGTGTTTGAGCGCCCCGGCGATGTGCATGACGATCACGGCGAGAAGCGTGTAGGCCAGGATGGCGTGCAGCCAGTCGGCCGCTTCGAACACCGGCTTGCTGTCCGGTATCAGCTCCGGCACGGCGATGCCGAAAAAGCTGATGCCGTCGCTGAACTCGAAGGTGCTCGACAGGGTGTAGCCGGTGATGGGCAGCATGACGATCAGGAAATATAAGGCGCCGTGGGCGAGGTGCGCCATCTTGCGGTCGAACGCGGGAAGGGTGGCCGGCAAAGCGGGCGCGCGGAGGCGCAAGCGGTTGGTGAGGCGAATGAACGCCAGCAGGAACACCAGCAAGCCGAACGACTTGTGCCACCAATACAGTTGGCCCACCAACGGTTCGCGCGCCTCGTCGTAGGGCGTCATGAACCACCCGCCAAAGATCTGGCCGAAGATGAGGAGCGCCATCAGCCAATGCATCGCGCGCATGCTTGCCGGGTACTTTACATTTTTTTGCATTTCAACTCTCCAGTAGTGAATCCCCCGGATGACCTTCACCGGGGGCAACAGCGATAGTGCCGCGTTGACGGATTAGAGCGTGGCCAGGCCTTCGCCGAAGATGTCCAGCGCCTTGAACAGCAAGGAGCGCGGTATCGTCAGCGACGGCATGACCCGCATCACGTTGGTGTAGCGGCCGCACGGCACCATCAGCACGCCGTGGCTCAACACATAGCCCATCAGCTTGCCCAGTTTTTCGCCGTTCAGCGGTTCCTTGGTGAGCTTGTCTTCCACCAGCTCGATGCCGATCATCAGGCCGAGGCCGCGCACTTCGCCCACGAACGGGCTGTTGAAGCCACGGACACGCTCCTGCACTTCCAGGCCGAGCGCGTGGGCGCGGTTCAGCAGGTCCAGTTGTGGATCTTGCAGCAGGCTGATGTTGGTCAGCGACACGGCGGCGGCGACCGAGTTGGCCGCGAACGTGTTGGGCACCGAGCCGTCGGGGATCTTGGCGGCCAGGTCCGAGCGCATCACCAGGCCGGCCATCGGGACGTCGCCGCCCATGCCCTTGCCGAAGGTCAGCATGTCCGGCTTCACGCCGGAATGTTCCACCGCCCACATCTTGCCGGTGCGGCCGGCGCCCGATTGCACTTCATCGACGATCAGCAGCGTGCCGCTGCGGTCGCATGCCTGGCGCAGCAAGCGCATGAATTCCGGCGACGGCGGCACATAGCCGCCTTCGCCCTGCACCGGTTCGACGATCACGGCGGCCACGTCGTCGGCCGCCGTGTAAGGCGTGTTCAGCAGATAGTCGACATACTCGCCGGCGATTTGCTCGGCGCTCTTGTGCGTGGTATCGAAGGGGAAGCGGTAGGCGTAGGGATAGGGCGCATGGATCACCCCTCCCATGAACGGCGCGAAGCCCTTGCGGTAGTTGGTCCCGGTGGTCAGCGCGTTCGAGGCGTTCCACACGCCGTGGTAGCCGCCGTGGAAAGCGATGATCTGGTGCCGGCCGGTGACGCGCTTGGCGAACTTGACGGCGGCCTCCAGCGCGTCGCTGCCGCTTTGCGTGAAGAAGGTGATGCAGTCGCCGCGCAGTCCATCGGGCATGATCGCGGAGATCTTGGCGGCCAGTTCGGTACGCTTGGTGCTATTTACCTCCATGGCGTGCATCATCACCTCGGACTGCTTGCGCATGGCCTCCACCACCTTCGGGTGGCAACGGCCCACGCTGCTCACGCCCACACCGGCCGACAGGTCGATGAAGGTATTGCCGTCCGGGTCCATGATCGTCACGCCGAAGGCTCGGTCCATGACCACCGGCATGCGGCCGCCGCCACGCGCCATCGATTCCGTGCGGGCCGACAAGGCGAGCGCCGCGCTCGCTTTTGGGCCGGGGAATCCGGCGCTCACCATTTTCGGAGCATCCGGGAAATTCAGGGCTTCCAGTTCAATTTCAGTCATCTACGCACCTCGTTCGGGGTTATTGTCAGGCGGATTTCTCCGAGCGCAGCGAAGCCTGGTCGGGCGGGCCCGATCGCAGTTCGCTTTGCGCATGACAAATAGTGATCCAAACGGCACCCGATGCGGTAACCCGAATCCGCACTTGCTTCGACACCG
Organism: Burkholderia sp. LMU1-1-1.1; assembly: GCF_040675865.1. Taxonomy (NCBI): domain Bacteria; kingdom Pseudomonadati; phylum Pseudomonadota; class Betaproteobacteria; order Burkholderiales; family Burkholderiaceae; genus Burkholderia; species Burkholderia sp. LMU1-1-1.1. Next base: position 104,695 of record NZ_JBEGHG010000067.1, read on the forward strand.
CGCGGGTCAGTGGTGGCGGCCGAATTTGCCCGACAGCGCGGCACGCAGCGTTTGCGACGGCAGTTCATGGAACAGGGCGAAGTAGTCTTCGGCAAAATGGCTCATGTGAAAAAAACCCCAGCGCGCCGCGATCTCGGCGATGCAGGCCTGGTCCTGGGCGGTGCGCATCAGGTCGCGGCGCGTCCCGTTCAGGCGCACCGAGCGCAGGTAGTTCACCGGCGTTGTTCCGGCCACCGAGCGGAAACTGTTCTGCACCGTGCGGCGGCTCACCTGCAGCCGCTTGCTCGCTTCCATGATGCTGGGGGAATTGTTGGCGTCGACGAGTGTCAGCCTATGTAATTTGTCAACGATGTAGCTGTGCGTCGTGCTCGGCTGGCGCTGCGCGGAATCGCATTCCCGGTCCAGCAACAGATTGACCAGTTCGTCGAGCAGCACCGCCGTCAGCCGGTCTTCGGCGTGCGCCGCGGTTGGCGGCGGCACTTGCGCGAAGGCTTGCGCGAACAGCGCCAGAAGCTGGTCGCGGCAGGCCAAAAACCGCGCCGGCGGCACCTTGATCACCGGCTGCTTCAGCAATTTCCAGATCTTGTCCGCGCCCGTCGTGCGATCCAAGTGCTCCTCAAACAATTGACGCTCGAAGGTCAGTGCCAGCATGTCCATATGCATCGGCGCATGAAACATGAATTCCTCCCCGCCGCGCAGGAAGAGCACACTGGGGGCGCTGATCTCCCGCCCCTGTAGATACGCGGCGCCGGACAAGGCGATCGGCAGCGCAAAGCAGATCCTGCCCGGCGGCGTTTCTCCATGCTGCACCACACGCTGGTTGATGCGCTCGCGAAACACGTGACTCCGGCTGTTTTGCAGCTGATGCAGCGAACTGTCCAGCCGCCCGGCACTCAGCTGCGTGTACGTCTGGTTCCACGTTCCGATCGCTGCGGCGTGCAGATGCACATTGTCAAACTCTTTGGCGCTATGCAGCATGTCGTCCTCCCCCTGATGTCACACGGTATGCCGTATTTTTATACGCGATTGACGCGATTGACGCGATTGACGCGATTCTATGCCGATTTTGGCACCGCGCCGGACATTCGACGTCCGCGTTGTTGCAAACATGTTTTTTCGGCGTGTTGTGCGGGTTTGGGATAACCGCTGCCGAAATCAAGCGCCTAAGCTCTGAGGACTCGATTGTCGAGCAGCGATCCGACCACACTCCATGGAATAGACATGATTACTATAAATATAAGTTATCGCAACCAGGCCGCGTCGGCGCGGCGCCGGACTGGTTGGACTGAACAATGAAACGCTATGTGAGTCTCCTTCATCTTGAACGGCTGTTGTTCCGTCTGCGCATGCCGATCCTGGCCGGCCTGGCGGTGCTGACGGCGGTGATGGCGTTCTTCGCGCTGCAGCTGCGCATGGACGCCGGTTTCGAGAAGCAGATGCCGGTCGGCCACGAGTACATCCAGACCTTCAACCAATACCGCAACGAGGTGCTGGGCGCCAACCGCATCAACATCGTGCTGCGCGCCCGCAAGGGCGGCATCTGGACCCAGCCGGGCCTGGCCCGGCTGCACGAGTTGACGCAGGCGGTGATGTTCCTGCCGAACGTGGACCGGCTCGGCGTGCAATCGCTGTGGACCCCGAACACGTTTGTCAACGAGATCACCGAGGAGGGCTTCCGCGCCGATCCGGTGATCCCCGGCACCGTCACGTCCGAGCGGCTGGACGCGGCCGCGCTGGCGCAAATCCGCCGAAGCACGGCCGCCGGCGGCTTCGTCGGCACGCTGGTGTCGCAAGGGCAGGACAGCGCCATGGTCATCGCCGAGATCAACGAGTTCGATGCCAGGGGCGACAAGATCGACTACGTCGCCTACAACCACTTGCTGGAAAAGGAGATACGCGCCAAGTTCGAGGACCAGGACTTCGAAGTGCAGATCATCGGCTTCGCCAAGCAGATCGGCGATGTCGCCGACGGCGCGGCCGGCGTGGTCAACTTCTGCATCATCGCGCTGCTGCTGACGGCGCTGGCGGTGTACTGGTATTGCCGCTCGCTGCCGTTGACCCTGCTGCCGGTGCTGTGCTCGCTCGTGTCGCTGGTGTGGCAGTTCGGCACCCTGCGCCTGCTCGGCTACGGCCTCGATCCGCTGGCCGTGCTGGTGCCGTTCCTGGTGTTCGCCATCGGCGTGTCGCACGGGGTGCAGCAGATCAACTACATCGTGCGCGGCATCGCCGCCGGCATGGATTGCGAACAGGCGTCCAAGGCCAGCTTCCGCGGCCTGCTGGTGCCCGGCGTGCTGGCCCTGGCCACCGCCTTCGTCTCGTTCGCCACGCTGGTGATGATACCGATCCCGATGGTCAAGGAACTGGCCATCACCGCCGCGATCGGCGTGGCCTATAAAATCGCCACCAACCTGGTGATGCTGCCGCTGGCCGCGTCGCTGCTGAGCGTGGGCAAAGACTACGCGGGCCAGGCGATGGCCTCGCAGCTGGCGCGGGCGCGCTGGCTGGCGCCGCTGGGCCGCGCGGCCCGGCCCGGCACGGCGGCGGCCATCGTCGTGGCGACCCTGGCCCTGCTGGCCGGCTCCGCCTGGTACAGCAGCGACCGCCTGGTGGGCACCTTGCAGCCGGGCGCGCCCGAGCTGCGCGCCGACTCGCGCTACAACCTCGACGCCAAGTCGATCTCGGCCAATTACTCCACCGGACTGGACTGGCTGACGGTGGTGCTGGCGCTGCCGGCGGGCTCGTGCGAGAACGTCGGCTTCGGCCGCTACCAGGACGATTTCGACGCCGCCATGCGCTATGTGCCGGGCGTGATGTCGGTGAGCTCTTTCGCGGCCCAGGTCAAGGCCTACAACGAGGGCTACAACGAAGGCAATCCGCGCATGGCCGTGGTGCCGCTGGACCCCGGCAACTACGCGGCGCTGGGCGTGGAGGTGGGCCGCGTGCGCGGCTTCGTCAGCAAGGAGTGCGGCATGCTGGCCACCAACCTGTACCTGACGGACCACAAGGCGGAGACCATCAACCGCGTGATCGCGGCCGTGCGCCACTACCGCGACGTCCATCCGCTGGCCGGCGTCACGGTGCGCCTGGCGGCGGGCAACGCCGGCGTGCTGGCCGCCGTCAACGACGAGGTCGAGAAATCCGAGTTGCCGATGATGTTGTACGTCTACGGCGCCATCGTCGTGCTGGTGCTCGCCGTCTACCGCGACCTGCGCGCCGTGGTCGCCTGCTGCGTGCCGCTGACGGTGGCCACCTTCATCGGCTACGCGTTCATGAAGTATCTGCAGATCGGCCTGACCGTCGCGACCTTGCCGGTGATGGTGCTGGCCGTGGGCATCGGCGTCGACTACGCGTTCTACATCTACAGCCGGCTGCAGCTGCACCTGGCCGGCGGCGAACCGATCGGCGTGGCGCTGGACAAGTCCATCCAGGAAATCGGCGTCGCCACCATCTTCACGGCCATCACGCTGGCGATCGGCGTGGCCACGTGGTCGTTCTCGGCGCTCAAGTTCCAGGCCGACATGGGCAAGCTGCTGGCGTTCATGTTCCTGGTCAACCTGGTCATGGCAATGACGGCCTTGCCCGCCTTCGCGGTGTTGCTGGAACGCCTGTTCCCGCGCCGCCGGCCGATCCGGCTCGGCGCCGCCCTGAAGCATTGAGGAGAACGATATGACATCGAACAACACATGGCGGCACGCCGCCTGCGCGATACTGGCCGCCTGGCTGGCGGCGACCGGGGCCACGGCGGCCCCGGCCAATGAAACCCCGGCGCTCAAGCCGGCGCGGCACGACCCCTACGCCGCCAACGCCGGCATGCTGGACGCGGACCGCGCCGGCAAGCGCGTGGTCGCCGTCGGCGAGCGCGGCGTCATCCTGCTGTCGGACGACGACGGCGTCACGTCGCGCCAGGCCACGGAGGTGCCGGCCGACCTGACCCTGACGGCGGTCGCCTTCGCCGACGAGCGCAACGGCTGGGCGGTCGGGCACGGCGGCGTGATCCTGCACACCGCCGACGCCGGCGATCATTGGGAGCTCCAGCGCAGCGACAGCGCCACCGACCAGCCGCTGCTGACGGTCCACTTCCGCGACGCCCGGCACGGCTGGGCCGGCGGGTTGTGGTCGCTGCTGCTGGCCACCAGCGACGGCGGCAAGACCTGGACCAACGTCACCCTGGCGCCGCCCGAGGGCAGCAAGAAGGCCGACCTGAACCTGCTGAAGATCTTCGCCTCCGGCCGGCAGCTCTACATCGCCGCCGAGCGCGGCATGGTGCTGCATTCGGCCGACGACGGCGCCACCTGGCAATACCTGGCCACCGGCAGCAAGGCGTCGCTGTGGAGCGGCGCCGCCAGCGGCGCCGGCACCCTGGTGGTCGGCGGCCTGGGCGGACGCATGCTGCGCAGCACCGACGGCGGCGCCCACTGGGCGGCGGTCGAAGCGGGCAGCGCCTCGGTGACGCAGCTGCGCGCCGACGGCCAGGGCCTGTGGGCCGGCACGCTGGACGGGCGCCTGTTGCGCAGCACCGACGACGGCCGCAGCTGGAGCGCCGTTGCCGCCGGCGCCACGCCGCTGACGGCGATCGTCGCGCGCGCCGGCGGCGGCTATCTGCGTTACGGCAAATCGGGATTGATCAAATGAGCCGCCGTTCGCCCTGGCGCGACATGTCGATGCGCGCGCGCCTGCTGATGCTGTCGGGCGTGTTGTCGGCGGCGATCCTGCTGCTCGGCGGCATGGGCATCTATTCGGCACAGCGCGCCGTCCACGACATGGAGCGGATGCACGCCGGCGACGCGCGCGCCATCGAATTGCTGGCGGATATCCGCAGCAACATGCTGGAAGGGGTGGTGGCGTCGGGCCAGATGGCCGGTGCGCCGGCCGACCAGAAGGCGCAACTGCTGCGCGCCGGCGACGAGTATATGCGCATCGCCGCCGACAGCTGGCGGCAGTACCGGCAGATTCCGGCCAACGCCCGCATCGCCGCGCTCAGCGGCCAATTCGAAAAGGCGTTCAAGCCCGCCTTCGACGCCACCACGCTCTATTACCGCGCCCGCTACAACGGCGACCTCAAGGCGGTGGCGGCCGTCGACGCCACCATCGAACCGATCTGGAACGCCTATGTCGACGCCACCGCGGCGCTGGTGGCGGCCAACAAGGCAATGGCGCGCGAGCGCTTCGACGCCAGTGTGGCGGCGTTGGTCTGGATGCGGCTGGTGGCCGGCGTGGCCATCTGCGGCGGCATCTTGCTGTCGGTGCTCATGCACCGGGGGGTCGTGCGCTCGCTGCTGGTGCCGCTCGAGGCGGCCGTGCGCAACTGCGAACAGATCGCCGCCGGCGACCTGCGCGGGGGCCTGCCGCCGGTCCGGGGCGACAACGAGATCGGCCGCCTGGTCGGCGGCTTCGGCACCATGCAGCGCGACCTGTCGGCGGCGGTGCGGGTGGTCAAGGACGGCACCGGCGAGATCGCCGCCGCCACCCGCGAGATCGCCCAGGGCACCGAGGACCTGTCGCGCCGCACCGAGCGCCAGGCGGCGTCGCTGGAGGTGACGGCGGCCAGCGTCGAGACCTTGGCGCGCACCGTCGGCCAGAACGCCGGCAGCGCCGCCACCGCGCTGCGCATGACCGGCGCGGCCAGCGCCATCGCCCGCCAGGGCAAGGACGCGGTGGCCGGTGTGATCGGCGCGATGGCGCAGATCGAGGCAAGCGCGCGCCAGGTGGCCGAGATCGTCACGGTCATCGAGTCGATCGCCTTCCAGACCAACATCCTGGCCTTGAACGCGGCGGTCGAATCGGCCCGCGCCGGCGAGCACGGGCGCGGGTTCGGCGTGGTCGCCGGCGAGGTCAGGGGGCTGGCGCAGCGCTCGGCGTCCGCCGCGCGCGACATCGGCGCCTTGATCCGCCGCTCCGGCGCCGAGGTCGCGGCCGGGGCGGTCCAGGCCCGGGGCGCCGGCGAGACGATGGAAAAGATGCTGGCCGAGGTGACCCAGGTGGCCGACATCGCCGCCCGCATCGCCGAGGCGTCGCGCGCGCAGTCGCGCGACATCGCGCAGCTGAGCGAAGCGGTCGGCGAAATCGATGGCGCGACGCAGCAAAACGCCGCGCTGGTCGAGCAGGTCAGCGCGGCGGCGGCGTCGTTGGCGCGCCAGACCGACGCGCTGTCGGCGGCGATGGCGGTGTTCAAGCCGCAGGCGGCAGCGCCGGCACGCCCCGCACCGCCGTCGGTGGCGCCGCCGCCGGCGCGAAGGCCCATCGGACCGCTCCCGGCGGGCTGAGCGCGACGCGCCGCCGCGCGGCGGCGCAACACGTTACCGGCCCCGCGCCGGTATTTTTTCGCCCGTCATTCCGAGGTGCGGTTTTGGGCTAACGCCACACCGGGCCAAGGCGCAAACTTCAAATCATGGCGTGGCGATGACACGGCGCGCCGCTACCTAAAGGAGTTTTGCATGAGCTACAACGAATCCCGTTTCTGGCACCCGATGATGCACCCGGCCGACATGAAGTCGCGCACGCCGCTGCGCATCGTGCGCGGCGACGGTTGCCACGTGTACGACGACCATGGCCAGAAGTTTGTCGACGCCGTCGCCGGCCTGTGGAACGTCAACGTCGGCCACAACCGCGCCGAGGTCAAGCACGCGGTCATCGAACAGATCAACCAGCTCGAATACTTCCAGATCTTCGACGGCGTGTCCAATCCGCGCGCCGAGGAACTGTCGGCGCAGCTGGTCGGCATGCTGGCGCAGGAGGACATGCAGCGCGTGTTCTACGGCTCGAACGGCTCGGACGCGACCGAAACGGCGCTCAAGCTGGCGCGCCAGTACTGGAAGATCCTGGGCCAAAAGGACCGCACCAAGTTCATCTCGCTCAAGCAGGGCTACCACGGCAGCCATTTCGCCAGCGCCGGCGTCAACGGCAACGCCGCCTTCCGCCGCAACTACGAGCCCAACCTGGCGGGCTGCTTCCATGTCGAAAACCCTTGGCCTTACCGCAACCCGTTCACCGACGATCCGGAGGAGCTCGGCCGCATGTGCGCCATGCTGCTCGAGCGCGAGATCGAGTTCCAGGGCCCGGACACGGTGGCCGCCTTCATCGCCGAGCCGGTGCAGGGCGCCGGCGGCGTGATCGTGCCGCCGGCCAACTACTGGCCGCTGGTGCGCGCCGTCTGCGACAAATATGGCGTGCTGCTCATCGCCGACGAGATCGTCACCGGCTTCGGCCGCACCGGCAACATGTTCGGCGCGCGCGGCTGGGGCGTCAAGCCCGACATCATGTGCTTCGCCAAGGGTATCTCGTCGGGCTACATCCCGCTCAGCGCCACCGCGATCAATTCCCGCGTCGTCGAGGCGTTCGAGGGCAACCGCGACTTCGGCGGCGCCGTCATGCACGGCTACACCTATTCCGGCCACCCGGTCGGCTGCGCCGCCGCCATCGCCAGCCTGAAGATCGTCGTCGACGAAAACCTGCCGGCCAACGCCGCGCGGCAGGGCGCCCACCTGCTCGAGGCGCTGCAACCGATGGTCGGCCGCTACGAGGCGATCGGCGAAATCCGCGGCAAGGGCCTGATGCTGGCCATCGACCTGGTCAACGACCGCAAGACGCGCGAACCGATCAGTCCGGGCAACGGCTACGCCTACGCCGTGGCCGAGGCCACGCGCCGCCACGGCGTCATCGTGCGCCCGGTCGGCACCAAGATCATCCTGTCGCCGCCGCTGGTGATCCAGCGCGCGGAGATCGACCACATTGTCGCCGCGCTCGACGCCGGCTTCAAGGCCGTTCCGTTCACCCGTACCTGATTGCGAGCCCATTCATGACACTTACACTGCAACACTTCATCGACGGCCAGGCCGTCGACGCCTCCGACGCGGCCACCATTTCGCTGGTCAGCCCGGTCACCGAACAGCAGTTCGCCACGTCGGCGCGCGGCACCCGCGCCGACGTCGACCGCGCCGTCGCCGCCGCCCGCGCCCAGCTCGACGGCGGCGCCTGGAGCCGCATGAACGGCGCCGCGCGCGGCTTGCTGCTGTTCCGCCTGGCCGACCTGGTGCAGCGCGACCTGGAGCTGCTGGCCGACATGGACGCGCGCTGCATCGGCCGCTCGCCGATGGAGCCGCGCATGATGGACATCCCCAACGCCGTCGGCACCCTGCGCGCCGCCGGCGGCTGGGCCGACAAGCTGGAGGGCCGCACCATCCCCACCGGCGGCTACATGGGCATGGCGACGCTGTCGTACACCCGGCTCGAGCCGGTCGGCGTGGTCGGCGCCATCGTGCCGTGGAACGCGCCGTGCATGATCACCACCTGGAAGCTGGCCTCGCTGCTGGCGGCCGGCTGCACCGTGGTGATCAAGCCGTCCGAGGAAACGCCGCTGTCGGCGCTGCACCTGGCCGCGCTGTGCAAGGAAGCGGGCTTCCCGGACGGCGTGGTCAACGTCGTCACCGGCCTGGGCGAGGTGGTCGGCCGGGCGCTGTGCGAGCATCCGGACGTCGACAAGGTCACCTTCACCGGCAGCCCCGAGGTCGGGCGCGAGATTTCGCGCGTGGCCGGCGCGACGTTCAAGCGGGTGGCGCTGGAGCTGGGCGGCAAGAGCGCGCAGATCGTCTTCGACGACGCCTCGCTGGAGGCGGCCGTGCGCGGCTGCGCCATGGGCCTGTTCGTCAACCAGGGCCAGGTGTGCGCGGCCGGCACCCGCATCCTGGTGCAGCGTTCGATCGCGGCCCGCTTCACCGACGCGCTGGTGGCCGCCGCGCAAGCGGTGCGGGTGGGAGATCCGGAGCAAGCCGGCGTGACCATGGGGCCGGTCGCCAAGCGCGAGCAGTTCGAGCGCGTCAACCGCTACATCGCGCAGGGCGTGGCGGAGGGCGCGACGCTGCTGGCCGGCGGCGTGGCCGAGCACAGCCGTGGCTGGTTCGTGCGGCCCACCATCTTCGGCGACGCCAGCAACACCATGAGCATCGCCCGCGAAGAGATTTTCGGCCCGGTGGGGACCATCATCGCCTTCGACACCGACGAGGAGGCCATCGCCATCGCCAACGATTCGAGCTACGGCCTGGCGGCGACGGTGTGGACGCAAAACGTGGCGCGCGCCCACAAGGTGGCGCACGCGGTCAGGGTCGGCGCGGTCGGGGTCAACTGCTGGAGCCCGCTCGATCCCAACCTGCCGTGGGGCGGCGTCAAGAGCAGCGGCCTGGGGCGCGAGTGCGGCTTGACCGGGGTGCTGTCCTATACCGAGGAAAAAGTCATCACGGTGTTGTTGCCGTAAGCGCAGGCGGCCGGAGGCGCCGCCACCGGACGCGCATGGCGCCCGGCGCGACGGCCGTTGGCGGCGCCATCGAGTCAAACGAGAACAGGCGCGTTCCCCACGTGAGGGTCACGGGGGGAACGCGCGCCCACAACCTGAAGGGGATGCATCATGATTTGTCCAAGACTGTCACACCGTTCCACCGTAGGCCTGCTGCTGGCCGGGGCGCTGGCCGCCCTGACGGCGCCGCCGGGCGCCTTGGCCGCCGACCCGGCCTTGCTCGACAAGACGCTGACGCCGGCCGGCGGCGAGCGCGCCGCCAGCAAGGATGGCGCCATTCCGGCCTGGCAGGGCACGGAAGCGCCGCTGGCGGGCTGGGAATGGGGCAAGCCGCGCGCCGATTTCTGGAAGCACAAGGGCGAGAAGCCGCTGTTCTCGGTCGACGCCGCCAACGCCGACAAGCACGCGGACAAGCTGTCGGCCGGCCAGCTGGCCACGCTCAAGCAGGTCAAGGGCTACCGGATGGACGTCTATCCCAGCCACCGCGGCTGCGGCGCGCCCGACTTCGTCGCCGCCAACACCCGCAAGAACGTCGACCTGGCCAAGTTGGCCGCCGACGGCTGGAGCCTGAAGGAAGCCGTGGTGCCCGGCTATCCGTTCCCGATGCCCACCACCGGCATCGAGGTCATGCTGAACTCCAAGATGCGCTACCGGGGCGTCGGCATCGATTACAAAAACATCATCACGGCGGTGTCGCCGCGTCCGGGCACCGACCAGTGGATCAAGGCCGGTTCCGAGCAAAGCCTGTTCATTCCGACCGGCGCCAAGGGCGCGACGATGCTGTCGAAGCTGTCCCAGGTCGAGTTTTACGTCTACTTCGGCTATAACAACCCGGCCGCGCTGGCCGGGCAGGCGCTGGCCATCACCCAGTACCTGAACCAGGCCGAGAACGAGACCTTCTATTACTTTCCCGGCCAGCGCCGGGTGCGCCGCATGCCGTCGTACTCGCACGACTCGCCGCAGGTCGGCTTCGAGAACCAGTACACGCTCGACGAGCCGCAGGTGTTCAACGGCGCCCTGGACCGATTCGACTTCAAGCTGGTCGGCAAAAAGGAGATGCTGGTGCCGTACAACGCCTTCGGCGCGTTCGACTTCCGCGCCAAATTCGAGGACGTGGCGCTGCGCGACTTCATCGATCCGGGCCACCGGCGCTACGAGCTGCACCGCGTGTGGGTGGTCGAGGCGACCGTCAAGGCCGGCATGCGCCACACCGCGCCCAAGCGCATGTTCTACCTCGACGAGGACAGCTGGGCGCTGCTGGTGGCCGACGATTTCGACGGCCAGGGCAAGCTGGCCAAGCTGCGCGAAGGCTTCGTCATTCCCGTGTATGAAACCGGCAGCTGCGACGTGATGGCGATGGTGCAGCACAACCTGGCCGAGGGCCGCTACGTGTTCGACGGCGGCACCGCCGGCGCCGGCAAGGATATCCAGTGGGTCACGGAACCGAACGGACCGCGCTACAAGGCCGGTTTCTATACCTCCGACAACCTGCGCGCCATCAGCGAACGCTGATCCGTCCCCGCCACCACAAGGATAACCGATGAAACCACTGCATACACCGCTGGTGATCGCGGCCGGCGCGCTGCTGCTGCACGGCGCCCGCGCGGACGCCGTCAACTTCAGCACCGACTATTTCACCGCCAGCTTCAATTCGACCCTCTCCGCCGGCACCGGCATCCGCACCAGCGAGCCGTCGTGCGACCTGGTGGTCAAGGGCGCCGGCGGCGCCGGCGCGCCCGCCGGCTGCCTGGCCGCCACCTCGGCGCTGGGCGACCAGGGCAATCTGAACTACGCCAAGGGCGACCGCTACACGACCTTCCTCAAGGGCACCCATGAACTGCTGATCAAGATACCGGACCAGGATGTCAGCGTGATGACACGGGTGGGCTGGCTCAAGGATTTTTCCGCGACCCACACCACCGGCTACACCAGCGCCACCGACCCCGGCCCGCCGGCGGTGCGCCAGGGCCTGTCCGACGACGCCCGCAAGGACTTGCGCTTCAAGACCCGGCTGTACGATTTCTGGATCAGTAAAACCTTCGACGTCGCCGACCAGCGCGTGCGCGTGCGGGCCGGCAACCAGGTGATCAGCTGGGGCGAGAGCCTGTTCCTGCCCGGCGGCATCAACACCACCAACGCCTCGGACCTGTTGAAGCTGTCCCAGCCCGGCACGCCGTTGAAGGAGGCGATCCTGCCGGCGCCGATGGTCAGCGTGGCCACCGGCCTGGGCCATGGGGTCAACCTGGAAGCCTACGTCCAGACGCGCTGGAACGGCAACTACTTCCCGCCGACGGGCAGCTACTGGTCGACCGCCAACGGCCTGGGCAGGGGCGACAACGCCTACGGCCTGGTGACGGACCGGGCGCGCAACTCGGGGCAGTGGGGCGCGGCGCTGCGCTACCAGCCCGAGGGCACGCAGCTGAACCTGGGCGTCTACGCGATGAACTACCACGACAAGTCGCCCAACTTCAGCACCAACATCCGCAACACCGGTGTGGCCGGCTGGACCTACGCCGAGGACCGCAAGCTCTACGGCATCAGCGCCAACCTCCCGCTCGGCGACTGGGCGGTCGGGGCCGAGCTGTCGTACCGGCCGCGCGAGGCGGTTTCGCTCAACAGCAACGTCAGCGGCTGCGCCGCGCAAAACGGCAACTGCTGGGTCGACAACCGCAAGGTGCAGGCGGCGCTGACGGGCCTGTATTCGGCGGCGCCGAGCAACGCCGGGGCGCTGCTCGATTTCCTGCACGCCGACACCGCGACCTTGATGGCCGAGGCCGTGCTGATCAAGTATCCGGGCCTGCAATCGTACTACGGCGGCGATCCGATCTCGGCCGGCGCCTGGGGCTGGGGCCAGCAATTCGACCGCGACGGCACGCCGGTCGCCGTCGGCACCAAAACGTCGTACGGCGTCAACCTCGATTTCAGCTGGGTCTATGACGGCACGCTGATCCCGGGCTGGCAGGTGGTGCCGGAAATATATTATTTCCAGGCGCTCAAGGGCCGCACGCCGAACAGCGCGTCGACCTTCATGCAGGGCGCCAAATCGGTCAACTTCACGGTCACGCTGATCCAGAACCCGGCCAACTGGCAGGTGGCGCTGAACGTGACGCGCTTCTGGGGCGGCAGCACCGTGTTCGACCAGCTGTACCGCGACCGCAACCTGGTGGGCTTGAACGTGTCCAGGAATTTCTAGGCGCGGCCGATGCCGCCGGCCCCGTTCCCCGGCGCCGGCGGCCGTTGTATTAATGCCCAATAATATGTAGAGGTTGATGTCAAGCCGCGCATTTGCTGCTACAACATCCAGGGCGGCGGACATCTTCAACGAGAAGAACAGGAAGAGACAAAGGCAATGACTAACTTAAACGAGGCTTGTAAGGCGCGCCTGGAGGCGGCGCCGGCGGGCACATCGACCGAATTGCGGCGCGGCAGCCTGGGCGTGGGGCTGATCGTGCTGCTGGTGATCTCGGCGGCCAGCCCGCTCAGCGTGGTGGCCGGCGGCTTCCCCCTTGGAATAATGCTGGGCAACGGCGCGGGCACGCCGGCGCTGGTGGTGGTGGCGCTGTTGCTGCTGCTGGCGTTCGCGTCGGGCTACACGGCCATGGCCGGCGAGGTGACCAACGCCGGCGGTTTTTACGCATTGATCGCGCGCGGACTGGGCGGTTACGCCGGCGGCGCGGCGGCGCTGGTGGCGGTGGTCGGCTACAACTGCCTGCAATTCGCCTTGTACGGCATGTTCGGGGCGGTCACGTCGGGTTCGCTGCAGGCGGAATTCGGCATCCACGCGCCGTGGTGGGCGTGCAGCTTCGTGGCCATGGCCAGCATCGCCGTGTTCGGGTATCGCCGCATCGACCTGTCGGCCAAGGTGCTGGCCTTGTTCGTCGTCGCCGAATACGTCGCGGTGCTGGTGCTCGATATCGCCATCCTGCGCAAGGGCGGCGATAGCGGCATTTCGCTGGCGTCGTTCACGCCGTCGGTGGTTTCGGGCGGCAATCCCTTTATCGGCTTGCTGTTCTGTTTTGCCGCCTTCATCGGCTTCGAGGCCACCACGATTTACGGCGAGGAGGCGAAGGATCCGCACAAGAGCATTCCGCTGGCGACGTATGTGTCGGTGCTGGTCATCGGCAGCTTTTACGCGGTCTCGCTGTGGTGCATGGTGCTCGGCGCCGGCGCGGACAAGGTGGCCGGCTCGATCCGGGCGCTGGCCGATCCGACCATGTTCCTGTACACGTTGTCGGACCGCTATGTCGGCCCGGGCTTGACGGTGGCGTTGCGCGGCTTGTTCATTGTCAGCGTCTATGCGGGTTTGTTGGCGTTTCACAATTCCACGGCGCGCTATTTCTATGCCATGGGACGTGAGCGGCTGTTGCCGGGGCGGCTGGGGCAAACGCATCCGTCGCACCAGAGTCCGCACGTGGCGTCGGTGTTGCAGAGCGTCCTGTGCTTCGGTGTGGTGCTGTGTTTCGCGCTGGCCGGGGCCGATCCGCTGATGACCTTGTTCGGCTGGCTGTCGAACGTGGCGACGCTGTGCATTTTGCTGCTGATGGTGTTGACCAGCATGTCGGTGTGGCGGTATTACCGGCGGCACCGGCATGTGCGGTGCGGGCCGCTGCGGACCTTGGTGCTGCCGCTGCTGTCCGGCTGCGGCCTGGGCGCGGTGCTGCTGCTGGCGGTGTCGAATTTCGATGTGTTGACGGGCGCCAGCCATAAGACATCCTATACGCTGGTGGGACTGTTGCCGCTGGCCGTGGTGGCCGGATTGGTGGCGGCGCACCGGTTGCGGGTGGCGGACGCGCGCCGCTTCGCCTGTCTCGGCCAGGTCGACCGCAGCTAAAGGCGGGAAAAAACAGCGGGCCTTCATCGTTTCTCCACACGGCGCGCACCGAATATGCATGCCGGACGCCTACGCTGTCGGACATTACTTCCGACAGCGGCAGGCCAACATGGACATCCACTCTTCACACGTCAGCATCCGTTCCGGCACCCACGGGCGCACGCCGCTCGCCAGGCTGCGCGAACTGCTCAAACTGGGTTGGCGCAGCGCGCTCGATCCGCACGCCACCCATGGGTGGCTCGGCCTGCTTAACTCGGATCCGGTGTTCCGCCAGCTGGTCGCAGCGCGGCCCAGGCTGGTCGGCAAGGTTTTCCGTCCCTATCTTTCCACCACGCTCAACAGTGCGCAGCGGACTTCGCTGCTGATCGGCCATTATCACTCGATCCTGCGTCAGGGCTGGGGCCCGCTGGTGTTGCAGGCGGCTGGCGCGGGTGTCGAGCTCGGGGCCTTGCCCGGCAAGCGCGGCGGCGTGATCAGGCTGGTTCTGCGCGCCGTCGAGCCGATGGAGCGCGAGGGCGAGCTGGCGCTGCAGCTGATGCACGATGCGGTGCTGGTGTGCTCCTGCGCGTTCGTACTGATCGACAGCCCGGACGGCTTCGACGTCGGCGTCGGCTGCATCCAGGGGCCGGGCGGCGGCGCCGGCCTGTCGATCGTACGGGAGGCAACGCGCCAGTTGCACGGCCTGCGTCCCAAAAGCCTGCTGATTAAACTGCTGTGCGTGCTGGGGCGTCGCTACGGCTGCGACGGCCTGCGGCTGGTGGGCAACGGCAACCGTACGGTGCGCGGCGCCATCAGGCAAGGCAAGGTGCATGCCGACTACGACGCCTTCTGGCGCGAATGCGGCGCGACCCGGCGCGACGACGGCGACTATTACCTGCGTTGCGCAGCGCTCGCGCCGCCGGATTTGCTCGCGATGGCGTCGAGCAAGCGCTCGGGAGCGCGCCATCGCCATGAGGTGCTGCGGCAACTGGCCGGCCTGGTCTCGGCCCGGCTGGACCGGGAGGGCGGGCCGGCCGGGCCGACGTGATTCAAAGCGGCGCGGGCCGCGGTTCCTCCAGGTTGCCCGGCAACAGCGCGCCGACCCTGGTGGCCGCGTCCATCACCAATTTTCCCAGGAATTCCTCGTTGTACAGGCAGTAGCGCTCGTGGTTGAACACCAGCGTCAGGCTGCCGGCCACCGTGCCGTCGCGGTAGAGGATGGGCGCGGCCACGCCGTCGCTGCCGGCGTCCAGCTCGCCGTGCGATATCCAATATCCGTGTTCCTTGATGGCCTGCATGTGGGCCTTGAAACTCTCCCAGTCCGGCCCGATGGCGCGCACGTCGGCCTCGTGCTGGCGGGTCTTCCATAGCCGTTTGAGGCGCGGCTGCTTCAGGTGCGCCAGGATCACCTTCGAACTGGCGCTGCGGAACGTCGGCACCGCCTTGCCCCGGCTGTACGTGATCGCCCAGTCGCGGTTGTCGCCTTCCTGGTGGATGTTGATGATCTGGCTGTCGTAGATCGTCGCCAGCAGGCCGATGCCGCCGGTGCTGGCGACCAGCTCGGCCAGCACGCCGCGGCCGATGTTGAGCAGGGGATCGGTTTCGCGGATCTGGTAGTCCAGCTGGATGATGCGCGGCCCCAAACCATACAGCCCCATGTTGCTGACCAACAGGCCAGCCTGCATCAGCTCCTTGATATAGCGGTAGCACGTGGTGCGCGCCAATTGCAGCTCGTCGGCGATGGCGTCGGCCGACAGGGCGGTGTGTTCCTTTGAAAACAGTCCCAGGATGGACAGCATGCGGGTCAGGCTGGACATGGTTGATGGCGCTTCAGGCGCTGAAAGTTGGTTGTCGGACATTTTACCGCGATTCAAATCCTACATAGCGGGATTTAATTAAATCCCAAATGGCGGAACTGTTAATTGCCATAATCCCGCCGATTGGCGTCGCTTTCGCCGGAAATCTCCTGATATATCGTTGATTCATGACGTAAGCGACGTTTTTATGGCGGCGGGGGACGAATGCCTCAGGCATTTTGCGCATTGACAGTACCAAATAGTGGGATTATGATTTTCAACATGAAAACACCTAACCACCACCCGGCGCCCAACGGCGCATCCATCGTGCTTCGCGCCTGCGGCATGGCAGGCGTCGACGTATGTTTCGCTAACCCCGGCACCACCGAGATGCCGTTCGTCGCCGCGTTCGACGAGCAGGGCGTCGGCGTGCGCGCCGTGCTCGGCCTGTTCGAGGGCGTCTGCACCGGCGCCGCCGACGGCTATGGCCGCATGCTGGGCCGGCCCGCCGCCACCTTGCTGCACCTCGGCCCCGGCTTGGCCAACGGCCTGGCCAACCTGCACAACGCCCGCCGCGCCCGCACGCCGATCGTCAACATCGTCGGCGACCACGCCACCTGGCACCTCCGGTACGACGCGCCGCTGACGTCGGACATCGAATCGCTGGCGCGTCCCGTGTCCGGCTGGTTCCGCACCGTCGCCGAGGCCGCCGACCTCGAGCGCGACACGCTCGACGCCATCGACGCCGCCAACGCCGCGCCGGGCATGGTGTCGACGCTGGTGGTGCCGGTCGATTACCAGCAGCGGTCGACGCCGCAGGCCGTTCCGCCGCGCGCGCCGCGCGCGCCGCTGACCTTCGATCCGGCCTCGGTGGCGCGCTGCCACGCGCTGCTGCGCGGCGGCGCCAAGACCGTGCTGCTGCTGGGCGCGCACGCGCTCAGCGCCCGGGGCCAGACCGCCGCCGGCCGCATCGCGGCGGCCACCGACGCGCGCCTGTTCAGCGAAACCTTCCCCGCCCGTAGCGAGCGCGGCGGCGGCTTGCCCGACATCGACCGCCTGCCGTACTTCCCCGAGGCGGCCATCGCCGCGCTCGACGGCGCGGCCGTGATCCTGGCCGGCGCGATCGCCCCGGTCGCCTATTTCGGCTACGAGGGCCTGCCCAGCGAACTGGCGCCGGCCGACGCGCTGGCCACCCTGGCGCTGCCCGGCGAGGCCGCCGACGAGGCGCTCGAGGCGCTGGCCGACCTGCTGGACGCGCCTGTGCACGCCGGCGGCGTGGCGCAGTCGGCCTACGTGCTGGAGGACGGCCCGCTGACGCCGGTCGCGGTGGGGCGCCTGCTGTCGAACGCCTTGCCGGACAACGCCATCGTCTCGATCGAGGGCGGCACCTGCGGCTATCCCTTCGTCACCGCCTCGGCCGCCGCGCGGCGCCACACGATCCTCACCAACACCGGCGGCGCCATCGGCCAGGGCTTGCCGGTGGCGCTGGGCGCGGCGATCGCCTGTCCGCAGCGCCGCACCTTCGCGCTGCAGTCGGACGGCAGCGCCCAGTACACCATCCAGAGCCTGTGGACCATGGCGCGCGAGCGCCTGCCGGTGGTGATGCTGATCGCGTCGAACCGCCGCTACGGCATCCTGCAAACCGAATTGAGCCGCATCGGCCTGGCCCGCAGCGGCCCGCAGGCCGAACGCCTGACCGTGCTCGACGATCCCGGCTTCGACTGGCCGGCGCTGGCGCGCGGCTACGGCGTCGAATCGCGCCGCGTGTCCACCATCGACGAGCTGCGCGCGGCGCTGGCGTTCGCCGAAGGGCTGCACGACCGGCCCTTCCTGATCGAGATGTGCCTGCCTTGACCAATTTGTCCCCCATCGGAGAACCGCATGAATCTTGAATTAACTGGAAAGGTCGCCTTCATCACCGGCGGCAGCATGGGCATCGGCAAGGCCATCGCCCTGGAGCTGGCGCGCGAAGGCGTCGACGTGGCGATCGCCGCGCGCCGCCTGCCGCAGCTGGAGGAGGCCGCCGCCGAGATCCGCGCCGCGCTCGACGGCAAGGGCGGCCGCGTGTTGCCGGTGGTGGTCGACACCACCGACATGGCGTCGGTCGAGTCGGCCATGGCCGCCACCGCCGAGGCCTTCGGCGGCATCGACATCCTGGTCAACGGCGCCGCCCATCCAGGCGGCCTGGTGCGCTCGGAGCTGGACCAGGCCGATCCGCAGGGCCTGTTGCAGGACATCGACATCAAGGTGGTCGGCTATTTCCGCTGCTGCAAGGCGGTCGCGCCCTACATGAGGCGCAAGCAGTGGGGCCGCATCCTCAACATCGGCGGCTTGACCGGGCGCGGCAGCAAGCAATTGTCCGGCATGCGCAATTTGGCCATCGTGCACATGACCAAGACGCTGTCCGACCAGCTGGGGCCTGACGGCATCACCGTCAACGTGATCCATCCGGGCGTGGTCGAAACCCCGCACATCCACGAGCTGTACGCCATCGAGGCGAAAAAACAGGGCCTGACGGCGGCCGAGGTCGAGGCCAACTACGCCAAGGCCACGCCGATCCGCCGCGTGCTGCAGGTCGAGGAGATGGGCTGGCTGGCGGCGTTCCTGCTGTCGCCGCGCGCCGCCTGCATCACCGGCGAATCGCTCGGCTGCGACGGCGGCCTGACGCGCGGCATTTTCCTCTAATTTAAGGAGTTCCATCTTGTCTACCATCCTCGTGGCCACCGCCGGCCAGGGCATTTTACGCAGCAACGACGACGGCGCCAGCTGGCACCGCCTGGGCTTGACCGAGCCGATCGAGTTCGACGGCATCGTGCGCGCGCTCGCGGTCGACCCGGACCGCCCGCAACGCATCTACGCCGGCGCCGACGCCGGCCTGTGCATCAGCGACGACGGCGGCGCGCACTGGCGCCGCGCCGACGGCCCGGTCAACGGCATGACCGTCTGGGCCATCGCCATCGACCCCAACGACGCCAACGTGCTGTACGCCGGCACCGGCGCGCCGTCGCGCGCGGTCTTGTTCAAGTCCGACGACGCCGGCGAGAGCTGGCGCCGCCTGCCGGTCGAGCTGCCGGAATTCTGCTCCGGCGTCAACCGTCCGCGCCTGTTGACGATCTGCGTCGACCCCGACGACAGCCGCCAGGTCTGGTTCGGCGTCGAGGAGGGCGGCGTCTGGCGCAGCGCCGACGGCGGCGCCAGCTGGCTGCGCGTGGACACGCCCGACAGCGTGATCCGCAACTCCGACATCCACGCGGTGGCCATCCTGCCCGCCGCCGGCGGCCAGCCGAAGACCACGCTGGTGTTGACCGTCAACGCCATTTACCGCAGCACGGACGACGGCCTGACCTGGGACGGCAAACTGTCGAGCCAGCGGTTCGACGGCCTGTATTACACCCGCACCGCGATGCCCTTGTGCGGAGCCGATGGCGCGCTGCTGTTGGCGATGGGCGACGGCACGCCGGGCCGCGTCACCCGCCTGTATCGTTCGGACGACCGTGGCGTGAGCTGGGCCCCGGCCACGCTGGCGACCGCGCCCAACTCCACCTTCTGGGCGCTGGCCGCGCATGCCGCCGACCCGGCGCTGCTGTTCGCCGGCACCAAGTACGGCGACCTGTTCACGTCGCGCGACGGCGGCCTGAACTGGACCAAGGAATGGCGTTCGTTCAGCGAGATCGCCGCCGTCGCCTGGACCCCGTACACCGCGCCGCTGCAAGCGCATGTCCAATCGACCCACTGACAGGAGCCCCCATGAGCGCATCCCCCCAACAAGCGCTGCCGGTGCCGCGCATCAAGCGCACCCACCTGTCGCTGTTCGTGCGCGACCCCGACGCCTCGGGCCGCTGGTACGCCGACGTGCTCGGCATGAAGGAGGCCGCGCGCGGTCCGCAATGGGTGTTCATGTCCTTCGGGCAGAAGCATCATGACATCGCGCTGCTGCGCGCCGACACGGACGCCGAGCTCGGCAACATCGGCATGCAGCACTACGGCCTGGAGATCGACGGCGACATGCGGGAGCTGCGCCGGCTGTACGGCATGCTGCTGAGCCGCAAGATCCCGATCGTCAAGATCACCGACCACAAGGTGGGCGTCGGCGTCTATTTCTGCGACCCCGACGGCAACCGCCTGGAATTTTTCTGCGAAACGGCCCGCGACGACGAGGAGGGCCGCCGCCTGCTGATGCAATACAACGCGCCCAGCGAGCCGACCACGCTCGAACCGCTGTACGACTGATCCCCTTTTTTTATCACCCACTGGAGCCCCACCATGAGCAAACCCGCCAACTTCGACGCCTACCACATCCGCAAGTGGTACACCCAGATCGACGACACGCTGGCCAACGAAACGGGCCGCCTGGCCGACGGCGCGCCGCTGCGCAAGATCGTCATCGCCGCCGCCATCGCCAATCCTTACGCCGGCCGCTACAGCGAGTCGCTGGACCTGATCGTCAACAACTCGCCGGTGCTGGGTCACGAGTTCGCGCGCCGCATCGTCGCGCTGATGGGCGACGACGCGCTGCAAAGCTACGGCAAGGGCTGCCTGGTCGGCAGCGCCGGTGAATACGAGCACGGCAACGCCTTCCTGACCGCCATCTTCGCCGACCCGGTGCGCGAGGCCATCGGCGGCGGCAAGTCGTGGGTGCCGTCGACCGGCAAGCGCGGCGCGCCCGGCACGGTGCTCGACATTCCACTGGCGCACAAGGACGAGTTGTACGTGCGCTCCCATTACGACACGCTCACGGTGCTGTTCCCGGACGCGCCGAACCCCGACGAGGTAGTCATCGCCTTCGCCTTCGCCACCCGTGGCCGCCTGCATGCGCGCCTGGGCGGCATCAGGGCCGCCGACGTCGTCGCCGCCTCCACGGCGGCGGACGCGGTCTGAGCCGGGACATGGCAACGACGTCCGCGCGCGAAGGCCGGTTCATCAGCCAGGGCCTGCTGCTGCGCTACCTGGAATGGGGGCCGGCCGACGGCCCGGCGCTGATCCTGCTGCACGGCCTGCGCAGCTACGGCCACACCTGGGAACCGGTGGCGCTGCCGCTGGCGGGGCGCTGGCGGGTGATCGCGCTGGACCAGCGCGGCCGCGGCGAAAGCGCCTGGGACCCCGACCACCAGTACTACGCCGACGCCTACGTGCGCGACCTGGAAGCGCTGGTGCGCCGGCTGGGCCTGCGGCATTTCGTGCTCGGCGGCCACTCGATGGGCGGCGCCAACGCCTTCGTCTACGCCACCCGCCATCCCGAAAAACTGATCGGGATGGTGATCGAAGACATGGGGCCGGGCGCCTCGGCCGGATCGGACGGCGCCGAGCGCATCAAGCGCGAACTGCTGGCGACGCCGGAGCGCTTCGATACCTGGGCGGCGGCGGAGGCGTTCTGGCGCGGCCAGCGGCCCGGCATCTCCGAGGCGGCGCTGCGCTCGCGTCTGCGACACTCGCTGCGCGGGGAGGCCGACGGCCGCATCCGCTGGAAGCACGACGCGCGCGGCATCGCCGCCGCCCGCCTGGGCGCCACGCCGGAGCAACTGGTCGACCTGTGGCCGCATGTCGACGCCGTCAGCGTGCCGACCCTGGTGCTGCGCGGGGCCAGGTCGGATTTCCTGTCGGCCGCGACGGCGCGCGAAATGGCCGGGCGCAACCCGCTGCTGACCTGCGTCGACATCCCCGATGCCGGCCACTACGTGCACGACGATAATCTGCCGGCCTTCAACGCGGCGCTGGCACCATTTTTGGATGGTTTGATTTCATGACTACAACGAATCCCGAGCGCCGCGCCGTCGTCGTCGTCGGCGCCGGGCCCAATGGCGCCACGCTGGCCAACCTGCTCGGCGTGTACGGCATCGACACGCTGCTGATCGAACGCAGCGAGGAAATCCTGCCGTATCCGCGCGCCGTCGGCATGGACGACGAGGCCCTGCGCGTGTTTCAGGCCGCCGGGCTGGCCGACGCCATCGCCGACAACCTGATCCAGAATGTGTCGATGCGCATGTTCAACGGCGACGGCGGCTGCTTCGCCGACATCCGCCCCGCGACGCGCGAATTCGGCTGGTGGCGCCGCAACATCTTCATGCAGCAGCTGGCCGAACGCACGCTGCGCGAGGGGCTCGAGCGCTTTCCCCACGTCGAGCTGCGGCTTGGCCAGGAGGTGGTCGGCGTGGCCCAGGACGGCGACGGCGTCAACCTGTCGGTGCGGCGCGCCGACGGCGCCGTCTACGAGGTGCGGGCCGACTACTGCGTGGCCGCCGACGGCGGACGCAGCCCGGTGCGCGAACTGTTGCGCATTGCGCTGGTGGGCAAGACGCTGCCGCGCAAATGGGTGGTGGTCGACGTGCGCAACGCCCCGGTCGACGCGCCGTACACCGCGCTCAATTGCGATCCGCGCCGGCCCAACGTTTGCATCTATCTGCCATACAACTACCGGCGTTGGGAATTCATGCTGTTCGAGCACGAGGACCCGGAGGTGATGGCCAGTCCGGCAACCTTGCGGCGCCTGATCGCGCCGTACGTGCGCGACGTCGAGGCGGTCGAGATCGTCAGCGCCCGCACCTACACCCACCATTCGCGCGTGGCGCAGCGCTTCGTCGACGGCCGCATCGCGCTGATCGGCGACGCCGCCCACCTGAGCCAGCCATGGATAGGCCAGGGCCTGAACCTGGGCCTGCGCGACGCCGGCAACCTGGCCTGGAAACTCGCCGGCCTGGTGCGCGGCCAGCTGGACCCGGGCGTGCTGCAAAGCTACGACAGCGAGCGGCGCGGCCACGCCCGCGCCATGATCGACCTGGCCGACACCTTCGGCGCCTTGCTGATGCCGACCAGCCGCGCCAAGGCCTGGCTGCGCGACCGCTTCTTCCAGGCGGCGCGTTTCCTGCCGGGCGTGCGCGACTACGTGCTGCAAATGCGCTTCAAGCCCATGCCCGTGTATCAGCGGGGCGTGGTGCTGCCGGCGGCCGGCCGGCCGATGGTCGGGCGCATGTTCATCCAGCCCGACGTCGAGGACGCCGAACGGCGCCGGCGCAAGCTCGACGACGTCACCGGCCCGTGGTTCGCGGTGCTGGGCTGGCAGGTCGATCCGCAGGCCGCGCTCGGCGTCGCCGAGCGCGAGTTCTGGCACGGCCTGGGCGCGCGCTTCGTCCACATCAGCCGTTCGCGCAGCGGCCGGGGCGCCGGCGAGCGGCTGCTGTCGGGCCGCGGCACGGTGTGTGTCGAGGATGTCGACAACCAGCTGGCCGGCTGGTTCGAGGCCCATCCGGGCGCCATCGTGGTGCTGCGGCCGGACCGCTACATCGCCGCCCACACCTCGCCCGACGGCCTGCCGCAAGTGACCAGGGACTTTCGCCGCTTCGCGGCCCCAACCAAGGAATCATCATGTATCTCGAACAACGAATCTACACACTTGTCCCCGGCGGCGTCGCCGAGTATCTGAAGCACTACGCCGAGTGCGGGCGCGCCATCCAGGAGGGCCATCTGGGCGAGGCGCTGGGCTGCTTCACGCGCGAGGTGGGCGAATTGAACCAGCTGGTTTATCTGTGGCCGTTCGACAGCCTCGACGAGCGCGGCCGCCGCCGCGCGGCGTTGCTGGCCGACGCCGGCTTCGCCGTGTTCCGCGGCAAGGTGCGCCATCTGCTGGTGAGGCAGGAAAACACCATTCTGGTCCGGGCCCAGGCCGCCAAGGCGGCGCCATGAACACATCCTACGATCCGCTGATGCTGTACATCGATGGCGAATTCCTCGGAACCGAAGGGCGCCGGACGCAGCCGGTGACCGACCCGGCCACCGGCGCGGTGCTGGGCCAGCTGCCGCACGCCGGCACTGCCGACCTGGACCGGGCGCTGGAGTCGTCGCGGCGCGCCTTCGAGGGGTGGCGGCAGGAGTCGCCGCTGCGCCGCTCGGCCATCCTGCGCCGGGTGGCGGTGCTGGCGCGCGAACGCGCCGACGACATCGGCCGGCAATTGACGCTGGACCAGGGCAAGCCGCTGGCGCAGGCCGTGGCCGAGGTGGTGGGCAGCGCCGAAACGGCCGAATGGCACGCCGAGGAGGGGCGCCGCGTCTATGGCCGCGTGATCCCGGCCCGTTCCGACAATGTGCGGCAGATGGTGCTGCGCGAGCCGGTCGGCGTGTGCGCCGCGTTCACGCCTTGGAACTTCCCGTTCAGCCAGGCGATGCACAAGGTGGCGGCGGCCCTGGCCAGCGGCTGCACCATCGTCCTCAAGGGGCCGGAGGAGTCGCCCAGCGCGGTGGTGGCGCTGGCGCGCCTGTTCCACGACGCCGGCCTGCCGCCCGGCTGCCTGAATATCGTCTGGGGCGTGCCGCATGAGGTGTCGCGCCACCTGATCGAATCGCCCATCGTGCGCAAGGTCTCGTTCACCGGCTCGGTTCCGGTCGGCAAGCAGCTGGCGGCGCTGGCCGGCCTGCACATGAAGCGGGTGACGATGGAACTGGGCGGCCACGCGCCGGTGATCGTCTGCGCCGACGCCGACGTCGAGCGCGCGGCGGACATGCTGGCCGTGTTCAAGTTCCGCAACGCCGGACAGGTGTGCGTGTCGCCGACGCGCTTCTTCGTCCACGGCGCCGTGTATGCGCGGTTCGTCGAGCGCTTCCTGGAGCGCACCAACGAGATCCGGGTCGGGCCGGGCATCGACCCCGGCACCACGATGGGCCCCTTGGCCCACCAGCGCCGCGTGGCCGAGATGCAAGCCTTCGTCAGCGACGCGCGCGAGCGTGGCGCCCAAGTCGCCACCGGCGGCGACCGTCCCGGCGGCGAGGGCAGTTATTTCGCCCCGACCGTGGTGCTGGAGCCGCCCGCCGGCAGTCGCGTGATGAGCGAGGAGCCCTTCGGTCCGATCGCCGCCATCGTTCGCTTCGACGCGCTGGACGACGCGATCGCGCAAGCCAACAGCCTGCCGTTCGGCCTGGCATCGTACGCGTTCACCGATTCGGCGCGCGACGCGCACCAGCTGGCGACGCGGCTGCAGGCCGGCATGGTCAACATCAACCATTTTGGCATGGGGCCGGCGGAGGTGCCGTTCGGCGGCGTCAAGGACAGCGGCTACGGCAGCGAGGGCGGCAGCGAGTCGTTCGACGGCTACCTGGTCACCAAGCTGGTCACGCATATGCACGTCGGCGGCTGAGCCGCGCAATCATTTTCACTGGAGTAGCCGAACATGCAATTGAACGATCCTTCCTTGTTCCGCCAGCAGGCGTTGCTGGACGGGCGCTGGTGCGACGCCGACGACGGCCGCACCTGCCCGGTAACCAATCCCGCCACCGGCGAGCTGCTCGGCACGGTGCCCAACATGGGCGCGGCCGAAACCGCCCGCGCCATCGCCGCCGCCGAAGCGGCCTGGCCGGCGTGGCGCGCCCAAACCGCCCACGAGCGCTCGGCCGTCTTGCGCGCCTGGTACAACCTGATCCTGGCGAACGCTGGCGACCTGGCCATGATCATGACGCTCGAACAGGGCAAGCCGCTGGCCGAGGCGCGCGGCGAGATCGCCTACGCCGCCTCCTACATCGAGTGGTTCGCGGAGGAGGGCAAGCGGGTCGGCGGCGACGTCGTGCCGTCGCCATGGGCGGACCGCCGCATCGTCGTACTGCGCCAGCCGATCGGCGTGTGCGCGGCGATCACCCCGTGGAACTTCCCGTCGGCGATGATCACCCGCAAGGCCGGGCCGGCGCTGGCGGCCGGCTGCCCGATGGTGCTCAAGCCGGCCACGGCGACCCCGTATTCGGCCTTGGCGCTGGCGGCGCTGGCCGAGCGCGCCGGCGTGCCGGCCGGCGTCTTCAGCGTGCTGACGGGCTCGTCGCGCCTGATCGGCGGCGAGATGACCGCCAACCCGGCCGTGCGCAAGCTGACGTTCACCGGTTCCACAGAGGTCGGGCGGGAGCTGATGCGCCAGTCATCGCCGACAGTCAAGAAGCTGTCGCTGGAACTCGGAGGAAATGCGCCGTTCATCGTCTTCGACGACGCCGATCTCGACGCCGCCGTGCAGGGCGCGCTGGTGTCGAAATTCCGCAACGGCGGACAAACTTGCGTCTGTGCAAATCGTATTTACGTCCAGAACAAGGTGTATGATCAATTCGTTGAGAAGCTGCTGGCCGCCATCGGCGCGTTCAAGGTCGGCAACGGCGTCGAGCCCGGCGTTACCCAGGGGCCGTTGATCGACCAGGGGGCGCTTGCCAAGGTCGAGCAGCACATCGCCGACGCGCTCGGCAAAGGCGCGACGTTGCTCGCGGGCGGGCGCCGCCACATACTGGGACATGGTTTCTTCGAGCCGACGGTGCTCGGCGACGTCACCGCCGCGATGTTGGTGGCGCGCGAGGAGACATTCGGGCCGCTGGCGCCGGTGTTCCGCTTCGATAGCGACGAGGAGGTGTTGGCGCAGGCCAACGACACCGAATTCGGGCTGGCAGGCTACTTTTACACGCGCGACCTGTCGCGCGCCTGGCGCGTCGCCGAGGCCCTTGAATGCGGCATGGTGGGCTTGAACACCGGGCTGATCTCCAGCGCGGTGGCGCCGTTCGGCGGGGTCAAGCAGTCCGGGTTGGGGCGCGAGGGTTCGCGCCATGGCATGGATGACTATCTTGTGATGAAGTACGTATGCATGGGCGGGATCGGCGCGTGACGACCGCCGCGCTCCGGCCGCAGTGTCGCAGCGGGGCGCGCCGCCGCCCGCGGTTCGACCAGCTTTGGCGCCGGCATTCGCGTCCAACCACTTTAGCGAGCAATTTTATGCTGACCACCGTAGATCGGTTCAAGGACGTCAATCTGCACGCCGCCTCCGTCGGTGAATGGCGTCAGACCTATAACCAGATCACCCCCGGCGCGCTGCACAGCTCGTTGATCCAGGCCGCCACGCCCCATGTGCATGTGTTTCGCGAGTACCTGAACCAGCGGGTGGTGCAGCAGGGCGTGGCCCCGCGACGCAAACTGTGCTTCGCCTTGCCGTCCGAGACACGCGGCGCGGCGCGCATGCAGGGCAGGGTCGCGCCTGAGCACAGCGTGTTCGTGTTGCGCGGCGGCGAGGATTTCGTGTTCCACATGCCGATGCACACCGACTTGCTGTCCATCACCTTCGACTACGCCGAGTTCGAGGGCGTGCTGGCCGGGTCGCTGCGCCCGGGCGCGCTCGAGGCGCTGCTCAAGCAGCCGGTGATCGAGGTGTCGTCCGAACGGCTGGCGGCGATCCGCCATCGCCTGCTGTGCCTGTTCAGCCACGCGGTCGCCAACCCGCACCTGATCTCCACGCCGGCCGCCCAGAAAATGCTGGACCATTCCCTGGTTGGCGCGCTGCTGGAGTTGATCAGCGACCCGGAGTGCGAGAAGGCTCCCAGGTTGTCGAGTTCAACGCAGAGCTTTATCGTCGACAAGTGCCACCAAATCGCCATGTCCAGCGGCGACATGCCGGTGACGATACTCGACCTGAGCGCACGCCTGCGCACCAGCCAAAGGACGATACAAAAGAGCTTTCACGCCGTGACGCAAACGACACCGGTCGACTATCTGCGCTCGATCCGGCTCAACGCCGTGCGGCGCCAATTGCTGTCCACCAGCGCGCCGGCGTTGAGCGTCGGCCAGGCCGCCGCCAACTGGGGGTTTTTCCACCTGAGCCATTTCGCCACGGCCTACAAGTGCCTGTTCGGCGAGCTGCCGTCGCAAACCCGCCGTGCGGTGGCGCGTATCGTCGCCGCCCCCGGCCAGGACCAGTGGGCGACGCCGTGGAATTGAGCTGGTCCGGGGCGCACGCCGGCGCCATCCTGAGCGTGGACCTGGCGGCCATCCTGGCCAACTACCGGCTGTTGTGCGCGCGCGCCGCCCCGGCTCCCTGCGCGGCGGTGCTGAAGGCGGACGCTTACGGGCTGGGCGCTGTCGCCATCGGCGCCGCGCTGTACGGCCAGGGGTGCCGGCATTTCTTCGTTGCGCACCTGCCCGAAGGTATCGCGCTGCGTCCCCATCTGCCCGCCGACGCGGTCATTTTCGTGCTGCACGGACCACCGCCCGGCTGCGACGACGAGTTTCCGCGCCATCGGCTGATTCCCGTCTTGAACAGCCTGTCCCAGATGGCCGGCTGGCGTCGGTTGGCGCGCACCACGGGCGTCCGCGCCGCCGCCGTGGTGCAGGTCGACAGCGGGATGTCGCGCATGGGCTTGTCGCCGGCGGAGATCGATGCCTGGGCGCGGCAACCGGCGCTTTCGGACGGCATCGACGTGCGCTTTTTAATGAGTCATCTCGCTTGCGCGGACCAGCCGGAGCACCCGATGAACCAGCGCCAGCTGGAGCGCTTTGTGGCGGCGCGGCGCGTCCTGCCGGCCTGCCCGGCCAGCCTCGCCAATTCGTCGGGCATATTTTTGCCGGCGCGGTTTCATTTCGACCTGGTGCGGGCGGGCGCGGCCTTGTACGGGATCGCGCCGGTCGCCGGCGCCGTCAATCCGTTGCGTCCGGCGGTGCGCCTGCAGGCCAAAATCCTGCAAACACGGACCATCGGGCCGGGGGAACAGGTCGGCTACGGCCACGGTTACACGGCGCCGACGCGGCGGCGCATCGCCACCTTGTCGATCGGCTATGCCGATGGCTGGCCGCGTCAGCTCAGCAATCAGGGCGTGGCGGCGATCGCCGGCCAGCGGGTGAGGCAAGTCGGCAGGATCTCGATGGACTCGGTGACGCTCGATATCAGCGAGCTCGGCGAGGACCAGGCGCTGCCGGGCGAACTGGCCGATCTGATCTGGGACGATCAACCGGTCGACGCGGTCGCGGCCACGGCGGGGACGATAGGCTACGAGATCCTGACCAACCTCGGACCGAGGATCGCACGTCAATATGTTTGAGGACGCGCCGATTCTGGAGGCGGCAGCATGACCTTGTGCCTGCCGAACGGCAGCGCGACGCCGGTAAGGGTGCGAAATGGTTTTGCCTGGACCATCCGTGGCAGCGGCTTATCCGGCGAACAAGGTGGGACTAATTGCCGAACAGCTTGAGGAGGGAAGGCAGCAATTGCGAAATGAAGATCGCCCCGACCACCCACAGGATGATCGAAGTCTTCGCTTCAGCAATCTCAGCCTTGGTGGAGGCCCGTAACTCCGCAATATCGGCCTTGGTGGTGGCCCGTAATTCCGCAATATCGGCCTTGGTGGTATTCCTTAATTCTGCAATATCGGCCTTGGCGGCGTAGCTTAACTCTGCCAAATCGGCCTTGGTTGCACCGGTAGCGACAATCACCGCGACGTCAATTTTGATGGCAGTGAGGTCGGCTTCGATTTTTTCGACGCGCTTTTCCATATCCCCATCATAGGGCGGCTCGCCGCCGCCCGCAACTTCGCCAGCCTTTGGTTCGTTTTTTAGATTGTCGGGCAAGGGATGGCTACTCATTTCCGAACTCCGGCTAGATGAGTGTTCGACCCGTCTGATCGTAAAAAATTCCGCCTAGCCGCACATAGCAAGCAAACATGGCTAACCGGGCGTCGACAAAGACCCCCGGCGTTCTGTCGTTACGCCGTGGCGGTGAGGCGCAACGCGGGCTGTTGCCCCCGCGTCCGCGCCGCGCCGCTGTGGTGCGCGGGCGCGGGGCCGCGGCCGGTGCTGTCGAGCTTGAACACGCCGACCACCTGCTCCAGGTGCCTGGCCTGGTCCTGCATCGATTCCGAGGCGGCCGCCGCTTGCTCGACCAGCGCCGCGTTCTGCTGGGTCACGCCGTCCATTTCGCTGATCGCCTGGTTGACCTGCATGATGCCCGCCTCCTGCTCGCTGCTGGCCGCGCTGATCTCGCCCATGATGTCGGTGACGCGCCGGACGCTGGCGACGATTTCACCCATCGTACTGCCGGCGTCGCCCACCAGCCTGGTGCCGGCTTCGACCTTCTCGACGGAATCGTTGATCAGGGTCTTGATCTCCTTGGCGGCGCTCGCCGAGCGGTGCGCCAGATTGCGCACCTCGGTGGCCACCACCGCGAAGCCGCGCCCCTGTTCGCCGGCGCGCGCCGCCTCGACGGCCGCGTTCAGCGCCAGGATGTTGGTCTGGAAGGCGATGCCGTCGATCACGCCGATGATGTCGGAAATCTTCTTGGCCGAATCATTAATCGCCGTCATCGTCGTCACCACTTCGGACACCACGTCGCTGCCGCGCACCGCCACCTCGGCGGCATTGGCGGCCAGGCCGGTGGCCTGGCGCGCGTTGTCGGCGTTCTGTTTGACGGTCGAGGTCAGTTCCTCCATCGACGAGGCGGTCTCTTCCAGCGAGCTGGCCTGTTCCTCGGTGCGCGACGACAGATCGAGGTTGCCGGTGGCGATTTCCTCGCTGGCCGACGCGATGGTCAGCGTACCGTTGCGCACATCGGTGATGATGTCATGCAGTTTCTGGATGAAGCCGTTGAGCGAGGTCGCCACCTCGCCGAATTCCGCGCTTTGCGGCGGCAGCCTGTAGGTCAGGTCGCCGTCGCCGCCGCGCAGATCCTCCGTGGCGCGCAGGATCGCCCGCAGCGGCACCAGCACCATGCGCGCCAGCAGCACCGCCAGCATCACCGACAGGCCGACGGCCAGCGCGCCGCCGCCGATCAGCGTGAACTGGGTGGCGCCTTTCAGCGAGCCGGCCTGGTTCGCGCGTTCGACCAGCAGCGCCTGCTCCGCGCCGGCCAGTTCCTTGAGCACCGCGCGCATCTGGTCCATCCAGGCCTTGCCCTTGGCGGCCTGTTCGTATTCGATCACCGCCGCCATCTTGGCGGGGTCGCCGTTGGCGGCCTGGCGCAGCGCGATGACCGGTTCGGCGGCGCCCGCGCGCCATTGGCGCTCCAGGTCTTCCATGGTCTTCAGGCGGCTCTGTTGTTGCGCGTTGTCGGCGGTGAGGGATTTGACTTTTGCCAGGTGGTTCTGAAACGCGGCCTTGCCGGCGTTGTAGGGCTCCAGCGAACCCGCGGTGCCGGTCAACGCGTAGCCGCGCTCGCCGGTCTCCATGTTGATCAGACTCTCCAGCATGTCCTGGCTGGCCCCCAGCACTTCATAGGTGTGCACGTTCCAGCCATTGGCCTGGTTCAGTTTTGAGAAATTGTTATAGGCTACCGTCAGCAGCACCATCAATATGGCCACGATCAGCCCGAAGCCCAGATACAGGCGCGTGCCGATGCCGAAATTTTTCGTGGAGGGAGTGGTTTTCATGAATTTTCCGTTTTGTCCAAGATCCGGGCGCGAATCGCTTACTCCGGGGTGATCGCGCGCGGATACGCGCCGCAACGTCGCGCGTCATGGACTCCATGGCTGGCGCGGGCGCAGCTAAGCGTGTATGCAACTAGTGAGAGAGCGGCGGGGGGCGGGCCGGGTAGAGGGGTGTGGCGATCGAACGATACGGAGATTCGGTAACGTTTGACTGTCGGAAAATATTCCAAGTATCCGCAAATTCTACACTAAAAGTTCTTTATGGCAATAAATATTTTAGTATCGCCTAACCATGGCCCGTGCCGCTCAACGCGCCGGCGGCGCGACGCTGACCCCGGCGTCGGTCTGCACCACCGGCTTCATGGTGCCGTCTGCGTTGTACTGAAGGTGTTCGACGGTGACCGCGCGGCGTCCGATCGCGCCGTTCATGTCGCCGATCGCCAAGGTGGCGTTGTGCAGGAACAGATACCAGTTGTCCTTGAACTGGACGATGCCCGGATGGATCGTGAAGCTATACTTGCCGGAACCGGTCAGCAGGCCGCGATAGGTCCACGGGCCGGTGATCGAAGGCGCGGTCGAATACGACACATGCTCGTCGCGCTGCGTGGCGCGGTCGAGCGAGGCGTAGGTCAGGTAATACAGGTCGCCGCGCTTGTGCAGCCACGGGCCTTCCTCGAAGTGCGGCGGCGTGATCTCCTGGATCGGGCCGTCGAGCTCCACCATGTTGGGTTTCAGCTTGGCGATGTAGCACTGGCGGTTGCCCCACGCCAGCCATGTGGTGCCGTCGTCGTCGGTGAGCACGGTGGGATCGATATCCTCCCAGCTATGCGTGCCCTTGGGCGTCATCTTGTTGGTGACCAGGGCGGAGCCGCGCGCGTCCACGAACGGGCCGGTCGGTTTGTCCGATACCGCCACCGCGATCGCCTTGCCCGGATTGGTGGCGTCATGCTCGACGGCGGCGTAAAAGTAGAACTTGCCGTTCTTCTCGATGGCTTGCGAAGCCCAGGCATCGGCCTTGGCCCATTTGAAATCCTTCACGTTCATGATGGGTGCGTGGCTGGTCCAGGTACGCATGTCCTTGGTCGAGTAGACCAGCCACTCGCGCATGTTGAACATTTCGTCGCGCTGCGCCTCGTCATGCCCGACGTACAAATACAACGTATCGCCGACCACCAGGGGGGCGGGATCGGCGGTGAATTTGTCGCGGATAATGGGATTCGAGCCGGCGGCGCCGGGCGCGGCTTGCGCTGACGCCGCCAACGCCATGGACAGGGCGCACAGCGCCATCCAACCCCGATTTTTTCGCGGGCGCACTTTACCTTTGTCTTGCATCGTTGTCTCCACTATTTTGTTTTCGCACAACTGCCGCAATCATTCCCTAACATCAAATGATATGCGCTAACATTGGCGTGTATTTATGGTAACTTGTGGTGGCATAGGATGTCCAATAATATTTCCCGGATGGCGGATCGCACTGTCCGGGACCCATATGGAGACGACAAATGATCTTGGTAAAACAACTGAAAACCCGATTCGCGTTGACGACGATACTGGCCTGCTCGCTGGCCGCCAACGCGCTCGCTGGCGAGGACGGTATGACGCCCATCCCGACGCCGGCCCAGCCCGACGCGATCACGCTGGACACGGGCGGCCTTCCGGGCGCGACGGCGCCGGAAAGCTGGCACCGTCAATACGGCAGCGTGTTCGCCCGCAACGTCACGGTCGCCACGTTGACGCCGGTCCTGCCGCCGGCGGCGAAGGCGACCGGCGCCGCCGTCATCGTCGCCCCCGGCGGCGGTTTCCGTACGCTGTCGATGGAAAACGAGGGCTGGGCGGTGGCCAGGGCGCTGGCCGACAAGGGCGTGGCGGCGTTCGTGCTGAAGTACCGCCTGAACCAGACGCCGGCGGACATGGCCGGCTTCGAGCGCTCGATGGCGGAGATGTTCTCGGCCACGGCCAAGCGGCCGCCGGCCCCGCAAGATCCGGCCGCCGCCTACGCGCCGCAGATCGCCGATGCCCGCGCCGCGTTCGCGCTGGTGCGCGCGCGCGCCAAGGGATGGCATGTGGACCCGGACCGCGTCGGCATGCTCGGCTTCTCCGCCGGCGCGATGCTGACCATGGCGACCACGCTGCACGGGCAGGACGCGAAGCCGGCCTTCATCGGCAATATCTACGGGCCGCTGTCGACGGTGACGGTGCCGGCCGGCGCGCCGCCGCTGTTCGTCGCGCTGGCCGCCGACGACCCGTTCTTCGCCAACGGCGGCTTCGGCCTGATCGACAGTTGGCGCGGCGCCAAGCGTCCCGTGGAGTTCCACCTGTACGAGCAGGGCGGCCACGGATTCGGCATGTATCAGAAGACCACCACCAGCACCGGATGGTTCGACGGGTTCACGCGTTGGCTCGGCATGCACGGCTACCTGAAGCCGCGTTGAAAACTCCCCGGCGTGGCCGCCTGACCACAGTCGGCGAGGTCGCGAACCACCTGCGGCGCTATGTTAGCGCTTATCATTTTATCGATAACGTTCTATGGCAACCATAAGTGGTGATATCGATTTTGATATCGAAGTCGAATAAAAAGTTATTGGTTATTCGATAATCAGATGGCTACATTCAATTTGTTAGTAAGTTAATTCCGGTGTTTTACTAAACATCAACGTGCCACGGAGGTGACCAGCAACGACCCCAGCAGTATGAAAGCAGGGCGGCCAAGACGACCGCCCGCACCACGACACACTAAAAAAAATAGATGGAGACCAAATGAAATCACCATGTCAACGCAGTTTGATGAACCTCGCCGTCGCCGGCGCCTGCGCGATGTTTGCGATGCCCGGCCAGGCCCAGCAGACGCCGAATGAACCGCAACCTCCTGTTAGCGCTACCACCGTCCCTGGCGAGGTCAAGCCTGCCGACGCCGCCGCAGGCGCCCCCCCCGCCGCACCCGAGCCGGCGGCGGCCACGCCGGAAAACACCGTGGTCGTGTCCGGTTCACGCATCGCCGCGCGCGGTTTCAACCAGCCGACCCCGACGACCAGCCTGACCAGCGCCGACCTCGACAAGGCGGCCAAGCCGAACATCTTCGAAACGCTGACCGAATTGCCGGCGCTGCAGGGCAGCACCGGCCGCACGGTCAATACCTTCAGCACCTCGAGCGGCCTGCAGGGCTTGTCGTCGCTGTCGCTGCGCGGCCTCGGCACCAACCGCACCTTGACCCTGCTCGACGGCCAGCGCGTGGTCGGCGCCAACGTCACCGGCGTGACCGACGTCAGCCAGTTCCCGCAACTGCTGGTCAAGCGTGTCGACGTGGTCACCGGCGGCGCCTCGGCGTCCTACGGTTCGGACGCCATCGGCGGCGTGGTCAACTTCATCACCGACAAGAAATTCAGCGGCTTCAAGGCCCATGTCGGCGGCGGCATGACCACTTACGGCGACGACAAGAACGGCACCGTGCAGGCGGCCTGGGGCAAGGCCTTCGCCGGCGACCGCCTGCACGTGACCGTCAGCGGCGAGTTCACCAAGCAGGGCGGCATCGATTCGCCCGGCTTCGGCGAGGTCGGTCCGAACGGGCGCGACTGGTACAAGAATCCGGCGCTGCAGGAGTCGACCAAGGACATGCAGGCCGCCGGCCTGCCGCGCTACACCAGCATCCTGCACGCCCAGCACGTGCAATACGCCAAATACGGCCTGATCACCGGCGGCGCGTTGCGCGGCACGGCGTTCGCGGCCAACGGCACGCCTTATCCTTTCCAGTACGGCACTAACTGCGTCGGCAACTTCTGCGTCGGCGGCGACCTGTCGGGCAGTGTCGGCGCCGGCACCAACCTGGCGATGAACTTCAAGCGCAAGGTGGCCTACACCCGCGTGTCGTGGGACCTGGACGCGGACAACGAAATCTACGTCACCGGCAACTGGGCCGAGGTGACGTCGGTGTTCTCGCCGAGCCCGGGCGCGGCCAAACAGGGCAACCTGGCCATCAAGTGCGACAACGCCTTCCTGCCGGCCTCGGTGGCGGCCGGTTGCGCCTCGGGCTATCCGGGCGGCACCATGCCGGTCGGCACCGCCAACGCGCAGTTTCCGGAGTTGATCAACGTCCATCCGACGCGCACCCAGCGCCGCGTGGTGGTCGGCGCCAACGGCAAGTTCGGCCTGTTCGGCAAGGACTGGTCGTACGACGCCTACGCCGAGCATGGCGAGAACACCACCGTGCTGCGCGTCCACGACATCACGCTCAACCCGCGCTACAACTTCGCCATCGACGGCGTGCGCGACGCCGCCACCGGGCAGATCGTCTGCCGCAGCGCGGCGGCGCGCGCGGCCGGCTGCCTGCCGATCAACATCTTCGGCAACAACCCGATCGACGCCGCGACCTGGAACTACATCGCGCCGTCCAACGGGCCAAGGCAACACACCGATTCGAGTCAAAATGTAGTTAGCGCTAACATCAACGGTACGGTGGCCGAGGGCTGGGCCGGGCCGATCTCGATGGCGTTTGGCGCCGAATGGCGGCGCGAGAAATACTCGGTCTATGGCGACCCGTACGGCGCCGGCGTGGCCTACGAATCGCCGTACGACGCCAGCTATCCGCAGGACCCGACCTTGTCGGCCACCGGCGACAACTGGTTCGCGGGCAACTACCACAATGGCAAGGGCTCGTTCAACGTCAAGGAAGCGTATGTCGAGTTCAACATCCCGTTCCTGAAATCGGCCACCTGGGGCGAGGCCAACCTGAACCTGGCCGACCGCGAGGAGAAGTACAGCACGGCCGGCAAGGCGCGCGCCTGGAAGCTCGGCGCCACCTGGCAGACGCCGATCGACGGCCTGCGCCTGCGCGCGGTCAGTTCGGCCGACGTGCGCGCGCCCAACCTGAGCGAGTTGTTCGCCGCCACCACGGTCACCAACCAGGCGGTCAACAACAACCAGGGCCAGTCGATCCAGGTGCAGCAACGCAACGTCGGCAACCCGGACCTGAAACCGGAGAGCGCCCGCAACAACTCGTTCGGGGTGGTCCTCAGCCAGCCGAGCTGGGCGCGCAACTTCAACCTGTCGATCGACTACTACGACATCAAGGTCAAGAACGTGATCAGCTCGCTGGGCCCGCAACAGGAGGTCGACCTGTGCTACGCCGGCTTCCAGCAGGTGTGCTCGGCCGTGTCGATCAACGGTCCTGCCGGCACCAACTTCGTGTTGGCGCAAGCGTTCAACTTCGCCTCGCTGCACACGCGCGGCATCGACTTCGAAGCCGCCTACCGCGCCAACCTGAACGACTACGGCGTGCCCGGCACGGTCACCTTGCGCGGGCTCGCCAGCCGCATGATCCACTCGGTCTCGGACCCCGGCCTGCCTGGCACGATCCCGAGCGAGGGCGCCGGCAACATGTTCGGCAGCACGCCGAAGTGGAAGGCGCTGCTGCAGCAGTCGTGGGACTACGGCAAGATCGGCCTGACGTTGTCGCAGCGCTGGATCAGCGCCGGCGTGTACAACAACGAGTATATCGAATGCCGCAGCAACTGCCCGCTGCCGACGGCGGCGCACCCGACCATCTACGACAACCACATCCCGGGTGCGGTCTACGTCGATTTCGGCGCGACCTACAAGTACTCGCCGCAAATCACCGTTTACGGCAAGATCGACAACCTGGCCGACCGTGCGCCCGTATTGCTGCCGCAGACCAACCTGAGCTACGGCATCAACCCGGCCATCTATGACGTGGTGGGCCGCACCTACCGCGCCGGCGTGCGGATGGCGTTCTAAGATGGATCGAGCTTTCCCTACGCGCGCGATCCGGCAAGCGCGGCGGGCGGCGTTGCTCATGGCGCTGGCCATGGCGACGCCGCCCGCCACTGCCGCCAACCCCATCATCCAGACCAGGTTTACGGCCGACCCGGCGCCGCTGGTGCACGACGGCGTGGTGTACCTGTACACCAGCCACGACGAGGACGATGCCAGCGACTTCAAGATGCTCGACTGGCTGTTGTACTCGTCCACCGACATGGTCAACTGGACCGACCACGGCACGGTCGCCTCGCTGGCCACGTTCCCGTGGGCGGTGCAGAGCAACGACGCCTGGGCGCCGCAAGTGATCGCGCGCAACGGCAAGTTCTACCTGTATGCGCCGGTCAGCGTGGCCGGCTGGCCCAAGAACGTCATCGGCGTGGCGGTGGCGGACAACCCGGCCGGTCCTTTCAAGGACGCGCTGGGCAAGCCGTTGATCGATGTGGCCGAGGGCTACATCGATCCGACGGTCGCCATCGACGACGACGGCCAGGCCTATCTGTACTGGGGCAATCCGCATCTGTGGTACGTCAAGCTCAACGACGACATGGTGTCGTACTCCGGCCCCATCGTCAAAAGCGACAGCAAGCCGGCCGACTATCAGGAGGGTCCATGGTTCTACAAGCGTGGCAAGCATTACTACATGGCCTACGCGTCCACCTGCTGCCCGGAGGGCATCGGCTACGCGATGGCCACGTCGCCCACCGGGCCGTGGCAATACAAGGGGCCGGTCATGCGGGCGAACGCGGCGTCCACCGGCAACCATCCCGGCATCATCGATTACAAGGGCAATTCCTATGTCTTCGGCTTTAACTACGAGCTGAACTTCGCGCAGTCGCCGGTGCACCGCGAGCGGCGCTCGGTCACGGTCGTTAAATTCAGCTACAACGCCGACGGCACCATCCCGGCGCTGCCATGGTGGGACAAGGACGGCGTCGAGCAGCTCGGGCGACTCGACCCGTACCGCCGCGTCGAGGCGGAGACGATCGCCTGGACCTCGCGCATCAAGCAGGACGTGGACCGCCCGTTCGACTGGGCGCCGGGCGTGCGCACCGCCAAGGGGCCGGGCGGCGGCATGCACGTGGCCGACATCGTCGACCGCACCTACATCAAGGTGGCCGGCGTCGATTTCGGCGCGGCGGGGCCGGCGCGCTTCGCCGCCAGCGTGGCCAGCGGCGGCAGGGGCGGGCAGATCGAGATCCGCCTCGGCAACCTGCAAGGCCCGTTGCTGGGCACCTTGACGGTGCCGAACACGGGCGGCTGGCAGAGCTGGCGTACCGTCGAGACGCCGGTTGGCGGCGCCACCGGCGTGCATGACTTGTTCTTCGTCTTCAAGGGCAAGTACCGGGCGCCGCTGTTCAACTTCGACTACTGGAGGTTCTTCCCCGGCTAGCCGGGCAGCCCGGGGGGGCTGGGCGCCTGGAAGCGGGTCGCGTGTCAATTTTCCACAATAGAAAAAAATATTCATATTTTCCATTTGTTCAAATTATGGAAAATAATGTAATATTTGGAAAACGGATTGACCTCGGTCCCATCTCCAGGAGTGCATCATGTACCCAAGCGTATCGAAGTTGTCGAAGTCCTCCCCACACGACGTTGCGCAAAGGAATGCCCTGGCAGGCGGTCCGCCGCGCCGCCGCGCGCTCTCCATGGCCATGGCCTCGGTCTTTTCGCTAGGCTGCGCGCAAGCGTCGGCCCAGGCCGATGTGGCCGCGGAGGCGGGGCCGGCCGCCGCCGGCGCCGGGATGGAGGTCGTCACCGTGAGCGCGACGCGCCGCCGCGAGCCGGTGCGCGACGTGCCGCTGCGGGTCGAAACGCTGGGCGCCGAGACGCTGGAGCGTTCCGGCGCGGCCTCGCTGACCGATTACGTCGGCTCGCTGCCGGGCGTGTACGTCGCCAGTGACGGCGGCCCCGGGCGCGGGCAGGTCAACATCCGTGGCGTGTCGGTCGGCAGCATGGGCGCGCCGACGGTCGGCATCTATGTCGACGAGGTGGCCTTCGGTTCAAGCACCAGCTTCGTCGGCGAGGCGGTGTCGGCGCTGGATCTGTCGCTGCTGGACCTGCACCATGTCGAATTGCTGCGCGGCCCGCAGGGCACCTTGTACGGCGCCGGCGCCATGGGCGGGCTGCTCAAGTACGTCACCAACGAGCCGGACGCCACGGGCTTTTCCGGCAAGGCCGGCCTGGCGCTGCGCGAGAGCAAGGGCGGCGGACTTGGCCACACCGAAAACGCCGTGCTTAACATTCCGCTCAGCGAGGGCGTGGCGGCGTTGCGCGTGGCCGCTTTCAACCAGCGCGACGGCGGCTACGTCCGGGCGACGGGACGCGTCACGGGAGAGCATGTCAACGACGGCACCACGCGCGGCGCGCGCGCCTCGCTGCAATTCGATCCGAGCCGCGCGCTGCGGGTGCGCCTGACCGCCACCCAGCAAAACATCGAACGCAACGGCACCAACCTCGTCCAGTACGACGTCGTCACCGGCCAGCCGCTGTATGGCGACCTGACGCACCGGCTCTACCGGCCCGAACCCTACACCATCAAGACCGGCCTGCTGTCCGGCGACATCGAGTACGACCTCGGCTGGGCCAGGCTGAACGTGATCGGATCGAGCCAGCGCTTCAAGGGCGCCACCGCGCTCGACGCCACCGAGATCCTCGGCGGCGAGGGCCTGAACTTCGGCGCGCTCGACAACGCCATCGAACTGCGCAAGCGCACCGCCGAAGTGCGGCTGACGTCGGCGCGCGGACCGCTGGAATGGCTGCTCGGCTACTACCACAACAAGGAAAAAGGCAGCCGCGAGCAACGGCTGTGGGCGCAAATGGAGGACAACTCCGAGTCGACCCTGGTCACGTCCGGCCAGCCGTCCAACTTCATCGAAAACGCAGTCTACGGCGACCTGACGTGGAATCCGACGCCGGCCTGGTCGGTCACGGTCGGCGCGCGCGCCGCCCGCAACCGCCAGGTCTACGGTACCGTCACCAACGGCGTGAAGGACTTCGAGTCGCCCGGCAAGGACAGCTCCAAGACCTATCTGGCGACCGCGCGCTATTCGCTCGACAAGGTCAGCAGCGTGTACGCGCGCGCCGCCAGCGGCTACCGTCCCGGCGGCCCGAATCCGCCCGCCATCGACCAGAACGGCAACGTGGTGCCGGGCGCTCCGCTGTCGTTCGCCGCCGACACCTTGTGGAGCTACGAGCTCGGCTACAAGGCCGATCTGCTCGACAAGCGCCTGTCGGTCGAGTTGGCGCTGTTCGACATCCGCTGGAACAAGCTGCAGCAGCCGATCGCCGTCGGCGCCACCACGCTCACCGGCAACGCCGGCAAGGCCGAATCGCGCGGGCTGGAACTGGCGCTGCGCTACCAGCTGAACGAGCGGTTCAGCGTCGACGGCAGCCTGGCCTACACCGACGCCAAGCTCAAGGAGGATGCACCGGCGCTGGGCGCCTCGGGTGAGCGGTTGCCGAACTCGGCCCGGCTGTCGACGATGCTGGGCGGGCGCTACAACTTCGCGCCGGCCGGCAAGCCGGCTTACGTCGGCGTGACCTTGCGCCAGGTCGGATCGCGCAACGCCGGCTTCGACACACCCACCACGTCGATCCCGAATTTCCGCATGGCCGGCTACACCCTGGTCGACCTGCAGATGGGCATCGACCTCGGCGGATGGGAGCTTGGCGCCTATGTCCGCAACCTGGCCGACAAGCGCGCGCTGAGCGGCGCCGACACCGCGCTGACGTCGTTCGGCGGGCCGCTACGCGCCTTCCCGGTGCAGCCGCGCACCTTCGGCATGAACCTGTCGAGGGCCTTCTGATGGCGCGCCCTTTGGTGGTGAAATGGCTGGCCGCGCTGACCTTGGGCGCCTGCTGCTCGTACGTGCCGGCGCAAACGCCGCCGGCCACGGCGCCGGCGCTGACGGCGGCCGACGCCGAAACCTGGCTCGACGGCATGATGCCGACCGCCCTGCGCGTCGCCGGCGTGCCCGGCGCGGTGGTGGTGCTGGTCAAGGACGGCAAGCCGCTGCTGCAAAAAGGCTACGGCTACGCCGACCGCGACAAATCGGTCGCGGTCGACCCGGCCGCCACCCTGTTCCGGCCCGGCTCGATCTCCAAGCTGTTCACGTGGACGGCGGTGATGCAGTTGGTGGAGCAGGGCAAGCTCGACCTGGACGTCGACCTCAACCGCTACCTCGACTTCAAGGTGCCGTCACGCAACGGCAAGGCGCTGACCTTGCGCCACGTGATGACCCACACCACCGGCCTGGAGGAAGCTGGCCGCGCGCTGATCGTCTACGACGCGCCCACGCCGGACACCGGCAAGGTGCTCAAGGACTACATTCCGCCTTACCTGTACGAGCCCGGCACCACCGCCGGCTATTCGAACTGGGCCACGTCGCTGGCCGGCTACATCGTCCAGCGCGTTTCAGGCAAGCCGTTCGACGACTACATCGAACAGCACGTCTTCATGCCGCTGGCGATGCGCCATTCGACGTTCCGCCAGCCGCTGCCGGCCGCGCTGCAAGACATGATGTCGCGCGGTTATCCGAGCGCCGACGATGCGCCGAAAGGCTACGAGGTGGTCAACATGCCGCCGGCCGGCAGTCTGGCGGCCACCGGCGCCGACATGGCGCGCTTCATGCTGGCCTACCTGGGCAAGGGCGAGCTCGACGGCAAGCGCATCCTGCGGCCCGAGACGGTCGGGCTGATGCAGACCAACATCACGCGCGCCATGCCTGACCTCAACGGCATCGGCCTGGGCTTCTACCAGCAGGACATGAACGGCCACCGCGCGGTCGGCCACGGCGGCGACACCAATATGTTTCATTCGGACCTGATCCTGCTGCCGGACGACGGCGTCGGCCTGTATATCTCGGTCAACTCGCCCGGCCGCCACGATCAGGGCAAGTGGCTGCGCGAACACTTATACCGGGAGTTTGCCGACCGCTACCTGCCCGACACGCGTCCGCCGGCCGGTCCCGGCGTTGACCTGGCCACGGCCGAGGCGCACGCCGCCATGCTGGCCGGCGCCTACCGCACCACGCGGCGCGAGGACTCGACCTTCCTGTCGATGTTGCAGCTGCTCAGTCCGCTGCGGGTGGAAGCTATCGATAACGGCCGCGTCGCGATCCAGATCGGCGGCAGCCGTGGCGTGTTCCGCGAGGTGCGCCCTTTTCTGTGGCAGGAGGAGCACGGCAAGCGGCGCCTGCAGGCCATCGTCAAGGACGGCAAGGTCGTGCGCTGGGGGCTGGAACCTTACGCGTTCGCCTTCGTGTTCGAGCCAGTGCCGTTCATGGCCGGCACCGGCGCGCTGGTGCTGCTGTTGGGCGCGCTCGGCGTGGCGGTAGTGACCGTGCTGGTGTGGCCGGTCGCCGCGCTGCTGCGCCGCCGCCATGGCGTGGCGCCGCCCGCGCGTCCGGCGACCTGGGTGCGGGTGGCCAGCTGCCTGGTGCTGGTCAGCATCGCCTTGTGGACCGCCACCATCGCCATGACCGAGGAACTCGACCCCAGCGTGCTGCTGAGCTTGGCGCAGACCTGCACCTTCCTGGCCTTCGTCGGCGGCCTGCTGGCGGCGCTGTGGCACGCCCGCGCCACCTTCACCGGAGGCGGCAAGGCGGCGAAGGCGCTGGCCGTCCTGTGGGTGCTGTCGTTCGCCGTGCTGGTGGCGATCGGCTGGTATCACCACTTGTTGAGCTTTAATCCAAACTACTGATCCGCGCGAAGGACCTTTCGATGAAACTACGCAGCATTTTCCCCGCCGCCGTCATGCTTTGCCTGTCGCTCGGCGCGGCCGCGCAGAAGCCACCCGTCGATCCGCAAGTGCCGCCGGCGCCACAAGCGTCGGCGCCGGGTGTTGGCGGAACGGGCGCCGCCGCCGGCCGGACGCTCGACGCGACCGACCTGTCCGCCTGGCTCGACGGCAGGGTGCCGTACGCGCTCAAGAGCGGCGAGATCGCCGGCATGGTGATCAGCGTCGTCAAGGACGGCAAGGTGCTGCTGCAGAAGGGTTACGGCCTGGCCGACGTCGCCGCCGCCGTGCCGATGGACCCGGCCACCT
This sequence comes from Burkholderia sp. LMU1-1-1.1, assembly GCF_040675865.1. NCBI lineage: Bacteria > Pseudomonadati > Pseudomonadota > Betaproteobacteria > Burkholderiales > Burkholderiaceae > Burkholderia > Burkholderia sp. LMU1-1-1.1. The sequence continues at coordinate 147,534 of NZ_JBEGHG010000067.1, forward strand.
CGCTGGTCCGGCCCGGCTCGACGTCCAAGCTGTTTACCTGGACGGCCGTGATGCAGCTGGTGGCGCAGGGCAAGATCGACCTCGACCGCAGCGTCAACGACTACCTGGACTTCAAGATCGACGAGCGCTTCGGCAAACCGGTGACGATGCGCCACCTGATGAGCCACCGCGCCGGCTTCGAGGAGGGCATCAAGGATCTGCTCGGTTTCGATCCGGCGCAGGCGCAGACGACCGAGCGCTATTTGAAGGAACATCCGCGCCCGATGCTGTTCGCGCCGGGCTCGGTGCCGGCGTATTCGAACTACGGCGTCGCGCTGGCCGGCTACATCGTCCAGCGCGTCTCGGGCGAGCCGTTCGAGACCTATGTCGAGCGCCACATCTTCCGTCCGCTGGGCATGCTGCATTCGACCTTCGTCCAGCCGCTGCCCAAGGGTTTCCCGGGCCGGCTGTCGAAGGGTTACCGCACCAGCGGCGAGCCGCCGTCCGAATTCGAGCTGGTGATCACGGCGCCGGCCGGCTCGCTGACCACCACCGCCGCCGACATGTCGCGCTTCATGCTGGCCCACCTGGGCCAGGGCGCGGTGGACGGCGCCCGCATCCTCGACGCGGCCACCACGGCGCGCATGCATAGCCCCAGCGAAACGGCCGCACCCGGTTTCGGCGTAATGGCGCACGGCTTTTTCCGGGGCACGCAGAACGGCCGCGACGTCATCGGCCATGGCGGCGACACCATCGTCTACCATACCGAGATGAACCTGCTGCCGGGCGAGGGCGTGGGCATCTTCTTCACCTTCAACAGCCGTGGCAAGGACGACGCCGTGTACGGCGCACGCAAGGAACTGTTCGACGGCTTCATGGACCGCTATTTCCCCGCCACGCCGGCCGCCATGCCGCCCGCGCTGGGATCGGCGGTGGCCGACGCGCAGCGCATCGCCGGCAGCTACCAGAGTTCGCGCCGGGTCGAACACGGCTTCCTGAGCCTGCTCTATCTGCTGCAACAGAGCGCCATCACGGCCCATCCCGACGGCACCATCACGGCGCCCGAGGCGACCGGCGGCATCGCCACCTACCGCGAAATCGGCCCGCAGCGCTGGCGCAAGGTCGGCGGCCAGCAGACGCTGATGCTCACGGAAGTGGATGGCGTCAAAACCGTCATCGACAGCGAGAATCCGGTGTCGGTGCTGCAGGAGGGGCCGGCGACGCGTTCGGCGGCGCTCAATCTGGGAGTGCTGGTGTTTTCCGTGGCGACGCTGTTGTGCGCGCTGCTGGCATGGCCGCTGGGCGCCATGCTGCGTCGCGCCGACCGCGCCACCAGCGGCGCCACGCCCGAGGTGCGAAGGCTGCGCGCGCTGCAACGCGGCGCCGTCGCCGTGGCCTTGCTGTACCTGGGCGCGTGGTTCCTGCTGATCATGCCCTTGCTCAGTACCGACGTCGGCGTCTACCGCACGGCGATCGACTGGGTGGTCGGCCTGCTGGAGGTGAGCGGCCTGCTCGCCGTGGCCGCGGCCGGTGTCGGCGTCTGGGTGGCCTGGCGCATGCCGCGCGCCGGCGCCACCCGGCTGACGCTCGTCTGGGCGGCGCTGGTGGCGCTGGCCTTGTTGGGCGTGGTCTGGATCGGCGTGGTTGGCCAGTTAATGACGTGGAACCTTAACTATTAAAACCCGCCGACAGGCACCGGAGCAGCGCATGAAATTCTTTATCGCCCATTTCGCCACCGAGACCAACACCTTTGCCGCCGCGCCGACCGGGCTGGGCGACTTCGAGGGGATCGGTATCTTCCACGGCGACGCCAGCCGCCGCGACCCCGAGGGGACGGGCTCGTTCCTGCGTTTCCTGCGCGGGCTGGTCGAGGTCGACGGCGGCGAGGTCGTCGAAAGCCTGTGCACGCTGGCCCAGCCGGGCGGGCGCACGGTGCGCCACGTGTACGAGGCGCTGCGCGACGAGATCCTGGCCGACCTGCGCGCGGCGCTGCCGGTCGACGCGGTGCAGTTGCTGCTGCACGGCGCGATGGTCGCCGAGGGCTACGACAACTGCGAAGGCGACCTGGTGGCGCGCATCCGCGACATCGTCGGTCCGGAGGTGGCCGTCGGCGTCGAGCTCGACCTGCATTGCCACTTCACGCGGCAGCTGCACGCGGCGGCCGACGTCGTCATCGCGTTCAAGGAATATCCGCACACCGACACCGAGGAGCGCGGGCGCGAGTTGTACCGGCTGCTGTCGGACACGGTGGCGGGGCGCGTGCGGCCGGTCACCGCCGTGTTCGACTGCAAGATGATGGGCCTGTGGCACACCACGCGCGAGCCGATGCGCGGTTTCGTCGCGCGCATGGGCGAGGCCGAACGCGAGCCCGGCGTGCTGTCGGTCTCGCTCGGCCACAGTTTTCCGTGGGGCGACGTGCCGGAGGCGGGCGCCAAGCTGTGGGTGGTCACCGACAACGATCCGGCACTGGCGCGCGCGGTGGCCGAGCGGCTCGGCCGCGAGTTCTGGTCGCTACGCGAGCGCAGCGGGCCGGAGGTGGTCGGTATCGATGACGCGCTCGACCATGCGCTGGAAGATAGGCTCGGCGGCGCGGCGGGCTCCGGTCCGGCGGTGCTGGCCGACATCTCGGACAATCCCGGGGGCGGCGCGGCCGGCGACAGTACCTTCATCCTGCGCCGGCTGGTAGAACGCGGCATCGCCAACGTCGCCCTCGGCGCGATCTGGGACCTGGGCGCGGTGCACATTTGCAGAAGCGCGGGCGTCGGCGCGCAGCTCGACTTGCGCGTCGGCGGCAAATGCGGACCGGCGTCCGGCCAGCCGGTCGACCTGCGCGTGACCGTGCGCGCCGTCGTCGCCAACCACAGCCAGGGCGCGCTGGGCGCGCGCGAGCGGCTGGGCGACTGCGTCTGGGTCGAGGCGGCCAACGGCCTGCACCTGTTGCTGTCGTCGATCCGCACCCAGACTTACGGCACCGATGCCTTCACCGGCATCGGCATCGGGCTGGCCGACAAAGCCCTCGTCGTGGTGAAATCGACGCAGCACTTTTACGCCGATTTCGCGCCGCTGGCGCGCAAGGTCTACTACGTCAGCACGCCCGCGGCGATGGATTTCGACTTCCCCGCCATCCCGTATCGGCTGTTCCCGCCCGACCACTGGCCGAGGGTGGCGAACCCGCATGGCGCGGCAGGAATTTAGCATCCTGGAAAAGTGGCGCGCCGAGTTTTCAATCCGGGCAAGGGCGTCTATAATAAGCGCTCTTACAGGGAATACGCATGGCCACTAAACGCGCGAGCACGCACGGCACGGAACGGGACGGCGATCTGGGCGAATCGCTCAGGCGCATCCGCAAGGAGCGCGGCATGACCTTGATCGAGGCGGGCGCCCGCAGCGGCATGCCGATGTCGACGATCTCCAAGATCGAAAACAACAAGATGTCGCTCAGCTATGACAAGTTGCTGCGCATTTGCAACGCGCTGGAGGTCGATATCTCGCAGCTGTTCAGCGGCGCGGCGGCGGTCGGCAAACCGGCGGCGCCGGCCGCCAGCGGGCGGCGCAGCATCAACCGGCGCGGCACCGGCTACGCCATCAACACGCCGAATTATTCGCACCTGTACCCGGCGGCGGATCTGCTCAACAAGCGCGCCGTGCCCATCATCGCCGAGATCCATACCCGCTCGCTGGCCGAGTTCGGCGAGATGATCAGCCATCCCGGCGAAGAGTTCGCCATGGTCCTCGAGGGCACGGTCGATCTGTACACCGACCTGTACGCGCCGGCGCGGCTGGAGACGGGCGACTCGATCTATTTCGACAGCGGCATGGCGCATGCCTACATCGCCGTCGGCGAAGGCTGCTGCCGCGTGCTGTCGGTCTGCACCTCGGACGAGCCGAACCAGGAAGCCATGTACACCGCGCTGATGGAAGCGCCGCCGGCCCAGGCGCCGGCGCCGGTGGTCAAAAAAGCGAAGAAGTAGCGCCTCCGGAACGGGCCGGACGCGCGCCCGTTCAACCTTTCCAATTCCAGAAAATCCACCCGCCCCGCGTTCGCCGGATGGCCGATCGCGCCTGTCCGCGTGGCCGCTGCGGACCCGGCGCGCGAAATTCCAAAAAACGCTTGCGCGCTTACCCGTACTCGCCTATCTTTCGTATATAGAATAATTTTCTTATTTTGAAAACTTAAGGAGTCGTATGAGTCAGGAAACGGCGGACTTCATCGTCATCGGCGCCGGCATCGGCGGCGCCTCGGTCGCCTACTGGTTGTCGCGCCAGGCGCGCGTGATCGTGCTCGAGGCCGAAACGCAGCCCGGTTATCACAGCACGGGACGCTCGGCGGCGCTGTTCATGGAAAGCTACGGGCCCGACCAGGTGAGGGCGTTCAGCCGCGCCGGCATCGACTTCTTCAAGAATCCCCCGGCCGGCTTCTGCGAGCATCCGCTGCTGTCGCCAAGGGGCGCTTTCGTGTTTGCCGGCCCCGGCCAGGAGGCCGAGCTCGACGCCCACGAGGCTTCGGTGCGCGCCACCTCGTCGGTGGCGCGGCGACTCGACGCGCGGGAGGCGCTGGAGTTTCTGCCGGTGCTGCGTCCAGACCACGTCATTGGCGGCGTGCTCGAGCAGGACGCCTCGGACATCGACGTCGACGCGCTGTTGCAGGGCTTCCTGCGCGGCACGCGCCAGCAGGGCGGACGCACCGTCTACGACGCCGCCGTCACGGGGCTGCGCCGCAGCGACGGCCAGTGGACCGTCACCACCGCCGGCCGCGTCTACCAGGCGCCGGTGGTCGTCAACGCCGCCGGCGCCTGGGCCGACGCGGTCGCCCGGATGGCCGGCGCCGACCCGGTCGGCCTGGTGCCCAAACGCCGTTCCGCCTTCCTGTTCGCCCCGCCCGAGGGCATCGCCTCGTCGCACTGGCCGCTGTTTCTCGATGTACAGGAATCGTTCTACATCAAGCCGGACGCTGGTATGCTGCTGGGTTCGCCCTGCAACGCCGATCCCGTCGCGCCGCACGACGTGCAGGCCGAGGAACTCGACATCGCCATCGCCATCGACAACATCGAACGCATGACCACCTTGCGCATCCGCCGCCCGGCGCACGTGTGGGCCGGCCTGCGCAGCTTCGTCGCCGACGGCGAACTGGTGGGCGGATACGACCCCAAGGTCCCCGACTTTTTCTGGGCGGCGGGCCAGGGTGGCTACGGCATCCAGTCGGCGCCCGGCGCGGGCCGCTATTATGCATCGGTGTTGTTGGGCGAGGGCGCCGGCGCCTTGCCGGCCTTGCCCGGCTTCGATCCGGCCCGTATCAGCCCGGCGCGCTTCCCATGCTGACGCGCGCCGCCATGCCCATCTCGCCCACGGAGGACGATCATGCGTGACAACGACACCTGGTTCGGCCAGCCCAAGGGTCTGACGATACTGTTCCTGACCGAGATGTGGGAGAAGTTCTCGTTCTTCGGCATGCGCGCGCTGCAGATCTACTACATGACCAAGGAACTGCACTACACGCAGGCGTTCTCCTCGGTCGTGTTCGGCGCATACGCGGCCGGCGTCTACCTGACACCGATCTTCGGCGGCCTGATCGCCGACCGCTGGCTGGGCCGCAGAACGGCCGTCGTCGCCGGCGGCGCGCTGATGGCCGTCGGCCACTTCATGATGGCGTTCGAAGCCTTGTTTTTCCCGGCCATGGTCGTCATCGCGATCGGCAACGGACTGTTTTTGCCGAATCTGCCCAGCCAGGTGCCGCTGCTGTACCCCAAGGGCGATCCGCGCGCCGGCGCCGCGTTCAATGTCTATTATGTCGGCATCAACCTTGGTGCCTTCCTCGCGCCGCTGATTTGCGGCACGCTCGGCGAAGTGTACGGCTGGCATTACGGTTTCGGCGCGGCCGGCATCGGCATGTGCCTCGGCCTGGCGGTCTACATTTTGGGCGGCAAGCATTTGCCGGCCGAGGTCTCCCGGGTGGGCGCGCGGCTCGAACCGGTGGCGGCCGGCGACGAAGGCGGCAACCTCCGCATGCTGGTGGCCGTTGCGCTCGCCGTCATGCTGTTCCGCGTCGCCTACGAGCAGACCGGCAACACTTTCGCCGTCTGGGCCGATGCGGCGGTGGCGCGTCAGGCGTTCGGACTGACGATTCCCGTCACCTGGTTCCAGTCGCTCAATCCGATGTTCGTCTTTCTGATCAGCCCGATATTGGTGAGGGTCTGGAACGGCCGCGCGGCCAGGGGACGGGCGACGCCGGCGCTTGAGCGCATGAGCAAGGGCGCCATCGGCGTCGGCGCCGCCTATGCCATGCTGGCGGCATTGATCGTCGTCAGCGGCGTCGGCGGCTACGCCATCAGCTGGCTGTGGCTGGTGGCGTTCTTCGGCATTTTCACGCTGGCGGAGTTGTACATCCTTCCCGTCGGGCTGGGGCTGTTCGCCAGTCTGGCGCCCAAGCGCTTCGCCGCCACCACCATCGCCGCGTGGTTCTTTTGTTCGTTCACCGGCAACCTGCTGTCGGGGTTCGCCGGCGCCCTGTGGGAGCGGGTCACGCCGCAGGGTTTCTTTATGCTAATGGCCGGTATCTGTACCGCAGCGGGTTTGGCGCTGTATGCGATCCACCGGGCGCATCGGTCGAGTGCCGTTGCGTCTCCAGCCGCCCCGACCGTTAAATCCGCGTGAAATTGAGATTTCATCGAGACACGTAGGGTAGATCAGGCGGAACGCCGTAATCGGCCATGGTTGAGCCGCCGACGGAGCGTGCATGGCCGATTACGCTTCGCTAATCCGCCCTACGTGTTTTAGATTCACTCGGCGTGACGTTACACGGGAAGGTGATGCTGAACATGGCGCCGCCGTTGTCGGCGCGGCGATAGGAGGCGCGGCCGCCGTGCGCTTGCGCGATGGCCCTGACCACCGCCAGACCCAGGCCGCTGCCGCCGCTGGCGCGCGCGCGGGAGTCGTCGCCGCGCTGGAAGGCTTCGAACACGTGCGCGACCAGTTCCTCTTTCAGGCCGGGGCCGTCGTCCGCGACCGTGATGTGCAACTGCCCCTCGGCGACGCGCGCCTCGACCAGCACGCGCCCCGGTGTCGCGTAGCGGCGCGCGTTGTCCAGCAACGCCAGCAGCGCCTGGCGCACGCGGGTGATGTCGCACACCACCTGGACGTCCTCTAGCCGCAATTCGATATGCATGCCGGCCTCGCGCAGGGCCGGCTCCATCAACTCGGCGAGCTCGCCGATCTCGTCGGCGATCGGCGCCGCCGCCAGACGCATGGTCAGGTGGCCGCCGTCGGCCAGGCTCAGCGTGCGCAGGTCGTCGATCAGCCGCGACAGGCCTTCCACCTGTCCCAGCAGGCTGCGGAACTGCGCCTCGTCGGGCGTGAACACGCCTTCGGCCAGCCCTTGCAGGCGCCCGCGCAGGATCGTGACGGGCGTGCGCAGTTCGTGGGCAATGGCGGCGTTCCACGTGACCAGCTCGTGCGCGGTGCGCTCCAGCCGCTCGGCCATCGAATTGAAGTCGTCGACCAGCGCGGCCGTTTCGCCCAGCGAGCGGTCGCCGGCGACGGCGCGCGCGTGCAGTTCGCCGCGCGCCACGCGGCGCACGCTGTCGGCCACCGAGTTGAGCGGCGTCAGCAAGCGCTGCGACAGCCGCTTCGCCGCCACCATCGCCACCGCCATGGCGGCCAGCACCAACAGGCCCATGAAGATCCACTCGGGCCAGGTGGGGATCAGGTTCTCCGGCGGCGCCAATCCCGATTCGGGATAGAACAGGATCCACAGCGTGTAAAAAATGTACAGGCTGGCCATCACCGCCACCGCCATGCCGACGCCCACGGCACCCATCGACCATAGGATCTGTCGGCTGAGGCCTGGTTCGCGCATCATGTCGGCTCCACCATGCGGTAGCCGACGCCGCGCAGGGAGAACGGCATGCCGGCGACGCCCGCGTCCTCCAGCTTGCGGCGCAGTTTGCTGATGTGGCTGTCGACGGTGCGCTCCAGCGCGTCGCCTTCGGGCAGGCAGCCTGCCAGCAGCTCGGCGCGGCTGACCACGCGCTGCGGGTTGCGCGCCAGGTACACGGCCAGGCGGAACTCGGTCAGGGTCAGCGGCAGCAGGGTGCTGCCGCCGTCCGTCACGGCCCGCGCCTGGTGCGTGTCGAGGTCGATCTCCAGCGGGCCGCAGCGCAGCATGCCGGCGTTGCCCGCGCCCCCGGTTCCGCCCGCGCGCGAACGCCGCAGCACGGCGCGCACCCGCGCCACCACCTCGGCCGGGTTGAAGGGCTTGACCACGTAGTCGTCGGCGCCCACGCGCAAGGCCAGCAATTTGTCGAGGTCCTGGTCGTGCGCGGTGAGCATGATGACCGGGGTGTCGCCGCGCCGGCGCAGTTCCGCCAGCACCTGCCAGCCGTCAGGCTCGGGCATCTGCACGTCGAGCAGCACCAGGTCGGGCTTGAGCGCCAGGTGCTGGCGCAAGCCCTCGCGGCCGTCGCCGGCGGACGCGGTGCGCAGGCCGTCGCGCGCGAGGTAGGCGCGGACGATATCGACGATCTCCGGTTCATCCTCGATGATCAGTACCAGGCCGTCGGGAAGGCGGGCAGGGGCGGGAGCGGGTTGGTCGGGGAGGGACATGCGCCGTAATGAAGAGTGTGGGAAAACGGGCAATCTACCGTATTCGCGCCCGGCTTGCGAGCGTTTCCGCCCGTGGAGCGACTATTTTACGCCTCCATCGAATCTCCACATTTGCTTCATGCAATCCTCATGTCCCATCGCTAGACTGGCCGGCTGCCGATTAACCAATGTTTGTTCAGGAAGTAGCCAGGATGATGACGATGAATAGGGAACGCCTTGGGCGGTCGATTGCGCCCGCCGCGCTGGTGCTGATGGCCGCTTGCGCGCTGGCGGCGTGCGGCGCGCGCAACGCGCAGGAAGCGCCGGCGCCCGCCGCGCCGCAGATCACCACGCTGAAGCTGGCGCCGGTGACGCTCACGCTCGACGAGGAATTGCCAGGCCGCGTGGCCGCGCTGCGCACCGCCGAGATCCGTCCGCAGGTCGGCGGCATCGTGCTGCGCCGGCTGTTCGAGCAGGGCGCCGAGGTCAAGGCCGGGCAGCCGCTGTTCGAGATCGACCCGGCCGCCTTCAAGGCCGACCGCAACGCCGCCGCCGCCGCGCTCAAGCGCGCCGAGGCGGTCGCCGCGCGTGCCGGCCAGCAGGCCGAGCGCCTCAAGCCGCTGGTGGCGGCCGATGCCGTCAGCCGCCAGCTCTACGACGACGCCGTCTCCGCCGCGCAACAGGCCGACGCCGACGTGGCCCTGGCCAGGTCGACGCTGGAGCGCCGCGCGCTCGACGTCGCCCACGCGAGCGTGCGCGCGCCGATCGCCGGTCGCATCGGCCAGGCGCTGGTGACCGAGGGCGCGCTGGCAGGTGTCGGCGACGCCAATCCGATGGCGCTGGTGCAGCAGATCGACCAGGTCTACGTCGATGTGCGCCAGCCGGCCTCGATGCTCGAGGCGATGCGCGCGGTGGCCGTCGGCAAGCGCCAGGCCGACGTCGCCATCGTCGGCGCCAACGGCAAGCCGCTCGCGGTCAAGGGCCGGATCCTGTTCTCGGGCATTAATGTCGATGCCGCCACCGGCGACACCGTCGTGCGCGTCGAGGTCGACAACCGGGAGCGCCTGCTGCTGCCGGGCATGTACGTGCGCGCCCGCCTGCCGCGCGGCGGCCCCGCGCCGCAACTGCTGGCGCCGCAGCAGGCCGTGTTGCGCGACAGCGCCGGCAAGCCGCAGGTGTGGGTGGTCGACGCCAGGCAGCGCGCGCGCCTGCGCCGGGTCGAGGTCGGCCAATTGGTCGAGCGCCAGTACGTGCTGCGCGCCGGCGTGGCCGGCGGCGACAGCGTCGTCATCGAAGGACAGGAGCGCCTGCAAGAGGGCGTCAAGGTCGTCGCCCGCCCATGGAGGGCCGCGTCCGACACGGTCGCCGCAGCTCCCCGCTAATCTAGGATAACGCCATGCCCCAGTTTTTCATCAACCGCCCGGTGTTCGCCTGGGTGGTCGCGCTGTTTATCATCCTGCTCGGCCTGATCGCGATTCCGCAATTGCCGATCGCGCGCTTCCCGTCGGTGGCGCCGCCCAGCGTGACCATCAGCGCCGCCTATCCGGGCGCCTCGCCGCAGACCATGAACGACACCGTGGTCGGCGTGATCGAGCGCGAGCTCTCCAGCGTCAAGAATCTGCTGTATTTCGAATCGTCGACCGATACTTCCGGCTCGGCGTCGATCACCATCACCTTCAAACCCGGCACCGACCCCGAGCTGGCCCAGGTGGATGTGCAGAACCGTATCAAGACGGTCGAGGCGCGCCTGCCGCAGACGGTGCGCCAGAACGGCCTGACGGTGGAATCGGCCTCGTCCGGCTTCCTGATGATCGTCGGCCTCAACTCCAAGGATGGCAAGTTCGACGATGTCGACCTGGGCGACTACATGGCGCGCAACATCGTCGAGGAGCTGCGCCGCATCGACGGCGTCGGCAAGATCCAGCTGTTCGGCGCCGAGCGCGCCATGCGCATCTGGGTCGATCCGGCCAAGCTGGTGTCGTATGGGCTGTCGATGGGCGACCTGAACGCCGCCGTCGCCGCGCAAAACGTGCAGATCGCGCCGGGCCGCGTGGGCGCCGAGCCCACCGCCGGCGGCCAGCGCGTGACGGTGCCGCTGACCGTCGACGGCCAACTGCTCGATCCGCAACAGTTCGCCGCCATCGTGCTGCGCGCCCGGGCCGACGGCTCCAAGGTCACGCTGGCCGACGTCGCCCGCATCGAGCTGGGCGCGCAGGGTTACGGCAACGCCACGCGCGAGAACGGCATGGTCGCCACCGGCGCGGCCGTGATCCTGTCGCCCGGCGCCAACGCCGTCCGGACCGCCGACGCGGTGCGCGCGCGCATGGCCGAGCTGGCGCCGACCCTGCCGTCGGGCATGAATTATTCGGTGCCGTTCGACACCGCGCCGTTCGTCAAGATCTCCATCGAAAAGGTGATCTACACGCTGATCGAGGCCATGGCGCTGGTGTTCCTGGTGATGTACCTGTTCCTGCAGAAGGTGCGCTACACGCTGATCCCGGCCATCGTCGCGCCGATCGCCTTGCTCGGCACCTTCGCCGTCATGCTGATGGCAGGCTACTCGGTCAATGTGCTGACCATGTTCGGCCTGGTGCTGGCGATCGGCATCATCGTCGACGACGCCATCGTGGTGGTCGAGAACGTCGAGCGCCTGATGGCGACCGAGGGCCTGGCGCCGAAAGAGGCGACCTCGAAGGCGATGAAGGAAATCACCGGCGCCGTGGTCGGCATTACCCTGGTGCTGACGGCGGTGTTCATCCCGATGGCGCTCGCCAGCGGCTCGGTCGGCATCATCTACCGCCAGTTCACGCTGTCGATGGTGGTGGCGATCCTGTTCTCGGCGCTGCTGGCGCTGACCTTGACGCCGGCCTTGTGCGCGACCCTGCTCAAGCCGATCGCGCCGGGCGAGCACGCCGCCAAGGGCCGCTTCTTCGGCTGGTTCAACCACGGTTTCGAACGCATGACGGCCGGCTACGAAGCCTGGGTGGTCAAGCTGATCCGCCGCAGCGGACGCGCCATGCTGTTGTTCGCGGCGATCGTCGGCGCCCTGGCGTTCGGGCTCCACAGACTGCCGTCGTCGTTCATGCCGGAGGAGGACCAGGGTTACTTCATCACCTCGATCCAGCTGCCGTCGGACGCCACCACCGGGCGCACCTTGGACGTGGTCAAACACTTCGAGCAACACCTGGCCAAGCGTCCCGGCATCGAAAACAACCAGTCCATCCTGGGCTTCAGCTTCTCCGGATCGGGGCCCAACTCGGCCTTGGCCTTCACCATGCTCAAGGACTGGGACCGGCGCGACGGCGCCAGCGCCGCCGAGGAGGTGGCCAAGGCGCTGGAGGCGATGAGCGGTATCAGGGAAGGCAGCGCCTACAGCGTGATGCCGCCGGCGATCGACGAGCTGGGCAATTCGTCAGGCTTCGCGCTGCGGCTGCAGGACCGCGCCAACCAGGGCCACGCGGCGCTGATCGCGGCGCAGAACCGGCTGCTGGAGCTGGCCGCGCAGAGCAAGCTGGTGACCGGCGTCTATCCCGACGGCCTGCCTTCGGGCACCAGCGTGCGGCTCGACATCGACCGCCAGAAGGCGGAGGCGTTGGGGGTGTCCTTCAGCACCATCAGCGATACGCTGACCGGCGCCATGGGCTCGACCTATGTGAACGACTTCGTCAACAACGGCCGGGTGCAGCAGGTGATCATCCAGGCCGACGCGGCGGCCCGCATGAACGTCGACGACGTGCTGAAGCTGTACGTGCGCAACGCCGGCGGCGGCATGGTCGCGCTGTCGGAAGTGGTCACGCCGGTGTGGACCACGGCGCCGCAGCAATTGCTGCGCTACCAGGGCTATCCGTCGGTGCGCATCACCGGCGCGGCAGCCCCGGGCGCCTCGTCCGGCGCCGCGATGGCGGAAATGGAACGGCTGGCGGCGCAGCTGCCGCCGGGCTTCGCGGTCGAATGGAGCGGCCAGTCGCTGCAGGAGCGCGGCTCGGCCGCGCAGGCGCCGATGCTGATGGCGTTGTCGATGCTGGTGGTGTTCCTGGTGCTGGCCGCGCTGTATGAAAGTTGGGCCGTTCCGCTGTCGGTGATGCTGGTCGTGCCGCTGGGCCTGATCGGCGCGGTGGCCGCCGTGCTGCTGCGCGACATGAACAATGACGTGTTCTTCAAGGTGGGCATGATCACCATCATCGGCCTGTCGGCCAAGAACGCGATTCTGATCGTCGAGTTCGCGAAGCAGTTGCACGCGCAGGGCAGGGGACTGGCCGAGTCGGCCATCGAGGCGGCGCGCCTGCGGCTGCGGCCGATCTTGATGACGTCGCTGGCGTTCGGCCTCGGCGTGGTGCCGCTGATGCTGGCCACCGGCGCCAGCGCCGAGACCCAGCACGCGATCGGCACCGGCGTGTTCGGCGGCATGATCAGCGCCACGGTGCTGGCGGTGTTCCTGGTGCCGGTGTTCTTCGTCGTCGTGCTGGGGGCGGCGGAGGGGCTGCGGAGCCGGTTCGCCGGCCGCCGCGCGCTGCCGGCCGTCCAGGCTGTTACCACACACAAGGATTGATATGAAATATCTGGTTTTACCCGGCCTGCTGCTGTCGCTGACCGCCTGTTCGCTGGTGCCGCCGCTGGAGCGGCCGGCCGCGCCGTTGCCGGCCCGTTACGACGACGGCGTCGTCGAGGCCGCCAATGGCGCCGATCTCGGCTGGCGTCAAATGTTCGCCGACGCGCGGCTGCGGCGCTTGATCGAGCTGTCGCTGGAGAACAACCGCGACCTGCGCATCGCCACGCTGAACGTCGAGGCGGTGCGGGCGCAGTTCAGCATCGCCGACGCGGCGCGCCTGCCGCCGGTGTCGGCCACCGGCGGCGTGACGCGCCAGCGGGTGCCGGCCGACGCCGGCGGCGTACAGGAGCAAAACACCGCCGGCGTGGGCCTGGGCGCCTTCGAAATCGACCTGTTCGGCCGGGTGCGCGCGCAGTCGGAAGCGGCGTTCGCCCGCTATCTGGCCAGCGGGGAGGGACGACGGGCCGCGCACATCGCGCTGGTCGGCGCGGTCGCCGACGCCTATTTTTCCGAGTTGCTGGCCATCGAGCAACTGCGGCTGACCGAAAGCACGCTGGCCGATTGGCGCGCGTCGCTGGAGATCGCGCGCCTGTTGAAGCAGGCGCGCCAGAACAGCGGACTCGATATCGCGCAGGCGGAGGGGCAGCTCGCCACCGCCGAAGCCGATCTGGAGGCGCGCCGCCGCGCGGTGGCGCAGGCGCGCAATGCGCTCGCGCTGTTGGTCGGCACCGCCTTGCCGGCCGACCTGGCCGACGCCGCGCCGTTGGAAGCGCAAACGCTGCCGGCCGCGCTGCCGGCGGGCCTGCCGTCGGACCTGTTGACGCGCCGCCCCGACATCCTGCAGGCCGAGCAAGCGCTACGGGCGAGCAACGCCGACATCGGCGCCGCCCGCGCGGCGTTTTTCCCGCAGATCTCGCTGACCGCCTCGCTGGGCTTCGCCAGTCCATCGATGGCGGCGCTGTTCGACGGCGCGCACCGGGCCTGGAGCTTCAGCCCGCAAATCACGCAGCCGCTGTTCCAGGGCGGCCGCTTGCGGGCCGAACTGGACCTGGCCAGGATCCGCAAGAGCGCGGCCGTGGCGGACTACGAGCGCGTCATTCAAGCGGCGTTCAGGGAGGTGGCCGACGGCCTGGCGGCACGCGCGACCTATGGACGGCAGATCGAGGCGCAACGGCGGACCGTCGCCAGCGTGGAGCGGGTGCGGGAACTGTCCGACCTGCGCTACCGCGCCGGCCAGGACGGCCGCCTGCAGTTGCTCGACGCCCAGCGCACCGCCTACGCGGCGCGACTGGCGCTGCTGGCGTTGCGGCGCGACCAGTTGCGCGCCACGACGGCCTTGTACCAGGCCTTGGGCGGGGGGTACCGGTAGCTCCGGTCGCCGGCCCGGTCGAGCGTGGCGGAGACCGCGCAAATCCATCGATGCAGCGTGTCATGCCGCTGCCGCGCTTGCTCGACCGGCGGTGAGTGGAGAATCGGTGGAGAGATGATATCTTTCCGTAACGGCCACGGCGGCGCCAACACCACTGTGTAAAAAACAACATCAAACTTAATCCATATGAATAAATTTGCTTGATGGAAATTGCCGTCGTACACTTGCTAGGGCGATCCACCGGCTTCGTTCCCGTGCAAGCGCACCACCGGCCCAACCCCCGCCGGCATCCAAAGCCGCGGCAAGATCCCGCGGCCAACCTCTCCGACGAGGCACACAATGTACGCACTCCAAAACCTCAAGATCGGCACCCGCCTGAATTGTGGCTTTACCCTGATGATCATGCTGCTGGTCATGCTGGCGGTCTTCGGCGTCAGCCGCATCCAGGCCATCGACACCGACACCGAGGTCATCGTCCATGACCGTTATGTCAAGGTTGCATTGGCACACGGCATCGAAAACGAGGTCAATCGGCAGGCCCGGGCGCTGCGCACCGCGCTGATCGCCAACGACGGCGACATCTCGTCGCGCGAACTGGCCAAGATCAGTGATTCGACCCCGATCATCGCCAAGGCGCTCGACCGGCTGCAAGCGATCATCCACACCGGGCAGGGCAAGGTGGCGCTGCAGGCGCTGCTGGCGGCGCGCGCCACGTTCCAGGAGCGCGAACACCACCTGATCGAGCTGATCAAATCGAAACGGGGCGACGCCGCCCGCGATTACATGCTCAAGGAAATCATTCCGCCGCAAACCGCGTATTTGAGCGCGATCGAGGCGTTCGCCCAGACCCAGGTCAAGGGAATGGATCAATTCGCCGAGGAAGCCGACCAGATGGCCGGCCGGGCGAGCACGTGGATGATCACGCTGTCGGTGGTGGCCACGCTGCTGGCCTTGGTCACCGCGCACCTGTTGACGCGGTCGATCGTGCGGCCTTTGCGGCGGGCGCTGGAGGTGGCCCAAACCGTCGCCAGCGGCGATTTGCGCACCCGCTTCGACACCTGCACCAAGGATGAGACGGGCCAGTTGCTGCAGGCGTTGAAGGAGATGAACGACAGCCTGAAGAACATCGTCGGCCAGGTGCGCGCCGGCACCGACACCATCGCCACCGCGTCGACCCAGATCGCCAGCGGCAACCAGGACCTGTCCTCGCGCACCGAGCAGCAAGCCGGCGCGCTGGAGGAAACCGCCTCGTCGATGGAGGAGATCACCAGCACGGTGCGCGAGAACGGCGACAACGCCCGCCACGCCAACCAGATGGCCGTCTCCGCGTCGGACGTGGCCGTCAAGGGCGGCGCCGTCGTGGCGCGGGTGATCGACACCATGGGCTCGATCACCGACTCGTCGCGCAAGATCGTCGACATCATCGGCGTCATCGACGGCATCGCCTTCCAGACCAACATCCTGGCGCTGAACGCGGCCGTCGAGGCGGCGCGCGCGGGCGAGCAGGGCCGTGGCTTCGCCGTCGTCGCCACCGAGGTGCGCAACCTGGCCCAGCGCTCGGCCTCGGCCGCCAAGGAGATCAAGACGCTGATCGGCGACTCGGTCGAGAAAGTGGAGATGGGCAGCCAGCTGGTCAACCAGGCCGGCACCACGATGGACGAGATCGTCGCCAGCGTCAAGCGCGTGACCGACATCATGGCCGGCATCGCCGTCGCCACCCAGGAGCAGAACACCGGCATCGAGCAGGTTAACCAGGCGATCACCGAGATGGACACCGTCACCCAGCAGAACGCCGCGCTGGTGGAGGAGGCGGCCGCCGCCGCCGAATCGCTGCAGAACCAGGCCCTGTCGCTGGCGGAACTGGTCAGCGTGTTCAAGTTCGACGACGAGCGCCCGGCGCCGCCACCGCGCCCGGTAACGAAGGGCGCCCGCGCCGGCTCGCCGTTGCGGCTGGCGTCGGCCTAGCCGTCCGCCCCGGGGGGCCCGCCGGTCGGGCCCCGAACGCCGACGCGGAGCCCGGTGCTACCTCCAATGGTGTGTTACTTTTACTCAAGCGTCCAGAAGTACGTGCTGCGCGAGCAGGTCACCACCGACCTCGGGCTGGGCGCAAGTTCATCGGATTAGGCAAGAGATCGGTCGGATTTGGCAACCCCTTTCAGCGTGGCCAAAGTCATACTTGCTCCAGATAACTTTTTACTGGAGATACGCCTACCATGATCACACTCAATGTCAACGGCGGCCCGCGAGCCCTCGATGTCGATGCCGACACGCCCATCCTGTGGGCGCTGCGCGACACGCTGGGCCTGACAGGCACCAAGTTCGGCTGCGGCGCGGCGCTGTGCGGCGCCTGCACCGTCCACCTCGACGGCCAGGCGATACGCTCGTGCGTCACGCCGGTCTCGGCCGCCGACGGCAAGAAGATCACGACCATCGAAGCGGCCACCGACGGCAGCGACCGCGTCGGCAAGGCGGTGCACGCGGCCTGGGTCAAACACGACGTGGCGCAATGCGGCTACTGCCAGAGCGGCCAGATCATGAGCGCCATCGCCTTCCTCAAGACGCTGCCGCGCGGCAAACAGCCGACCGTCGCCGAGATCGAGTCCGCCATGGCCGGCAATATTTGCCGTTGCGGCACCTACGCCCGCATCCGCGCCGCCGTCGCCGACGCCGCCCGCACCCTCGCTTAAAGGAACCACCATGCTGACCAACTTCAATCCCAAGGAATTGCCGCGCGCGCTGCAAAACATGATCGAGCGCGAACAGGGTACGGCCACGGCCAGCCCGCCGCGCCGCGCCTTCCTCAAGGTGATGGGCCTGTCAGGTCTGGCGCTGGGAACGTTCCCGGGCATGGCGATGGCGCAGGAGGCCACCGGCCTCAAGCCGACCGAGCAGCCTTTGGCCTTCGTCCGGATCGCGCCCGACGGCGTCGTTACAGTCACCATCAACCGGCTCGAATTCGGCCAGGGCGTGCAGACCGGTTTGCCGATGATATTGGCCGAGGAACTGGACGCCGACTGGTCGCTCGTCACCGCACGCATGGGCACCGACGATCCGGCCTATGTCGATCCGGTGTTCGGCATGCACCTGACCGGCGGCTCCGGCGCGATCAAGCACAGTTATATCCAGTACCGCGAACTGGGGGCGCGCGCCCGCGCCATGCTGCTGGCGGCCGCTGCGCAGCGCTGGAACGTCGACGTGGCCACCCTGCAAACCCGCGCCGGCAAGGTGCTGGGGCCGGGCGGACGCCAAGTAAGTTATGGCGAGCTGGCGCAGGCCGCCGCCGCGCTGCCGGTGCCGCAAAAGGTGGTGCTGAAAGACCCCAAGGACTTCCGCATCATCGGTCGCGCCACCGGCCGCATCGACGCCAAGGCCAAGAGCAGCGGCAAGCAGGCGTTCGGCATCGATACCAGTCTGGACGGCCAGCTGACGGCGGTGGTCGCGCGGCCGCCGGTGTTCGGCGCCCGCATTAAGACGGTCGACGACGGCGCCGCGCGCGCCATCAAGGGCGTGCGCGCCGTGCTGCGCGTGCCGCTCGACCGTGGCGCGGAAGGCGTGGCCGTGGTGGCCGACGGCTACTGGGACGCCAAGCGCGGGCGCGACGCCCTGAAACTGGAGTGGAACACCGACGATGTCGAAAAGGTCGACAGCGAAAAGCAGCTCGCCCAGTATCGCGAGCTGGCCGACCAGCCGGGCAACCGCAAGTTCGACGCCGACATGGCGCCGCTGGCCGGCGCGCCTTTGAGCATCAAGGCGGACTTCGTGTTCCCGTATCTCGCCCATGCGCCGATGGAGCCGCTGAACTGCACCGTCAAGCTCGACGACGGCGCCGCCGAGGTGTGGACCGGCACCCAGATGCCGGGCCTCGACAGCGCCGCCGCCGCGCGCGTGCTGGGCCTCAAGCAGGACCAGGTCAAGATGAACGTGGCGGTGGCCGGCGGCGGTTTCGGCCGCCGCGCCGTCCCCACCAACGACTTCGTGGTGGAGGCGTGCCAGATCGCCAAGGCGGCCCGCGCGGCCGGCGTGGTCGCGCCGATCCGCACCGTGTGGAGCCGCGAGGACGACATCCGTGGCGGCTACTATCGTCCGATGCATTTGCACCGCGCCCACATCGGCTTCGACGCCAGCGGCAACGTGCTGGCGTGGGACCACGCGATCGTCGGCCAGTCGATCACGGCCGGTTCGCCGTTCGAGCCGTTCCAGGTGAAGGACGGCATCGACGGCACCGCCACCGAAGGCATGCGCGATCCGTATCCGTTCCCGATGCGCCTGACCGTGCATCATCCGAAGCAGAACGTGCCGGTGTTGTGGTGGCGCAGCGTGGGCTCCAACCACACGGCGTTCGTCATGGAGACGCTGGTCGACGAGATCGCGCGCATGACGAAGCAGGACCCTGTGGCGTACCGCATGAAGCTCCTCAGCCCGAAGCAGGCGCGCCACCGCGCGGCGCTGCAGTTGGCGGTCGACAAGAGCGGCTACGGCAAGCGCCGCCTTGCGGCTGGCCGCACCTGGGGCGTGGCGGTGCACGAATCGTTCGACAGCGTGGTGGCTTACGTGGTCGAGGCGTCGGTCAAGGAGGGCGAGCCGGTGCTGCACCGCGTCACCGCCGGCGTGCACTGCAACCTGGCGGTCAACCCGCGCAGCATCGAGGCGCAGGTGCAGGGCGGGGCGCTGATGGGGTTGTCGATGTGCCTGCCCGGCGCGG
Source organism: Burkholderia sp. LMU1-1-1.1 (assembly GCF_040675865.1). Classification (NCBI taxonomy): domain Bacteria; kingdom Pseudomonadati; phylum Pseudomonadota; class Betaproteobacteria; order Burkholderiales; family Burkholderiaceae; genus Burkholderia; species Burkholderia sp. LMU1-1-1.1. The sequence continues at coordinate 166,710 of NZ_JBEGHG010000067.1, forward strand.
CGATCACGCTCAAGGACGGCGTGGTCGAGCAAAGCAATTTCGGCGACTTCGCGGTGCCACGGATGACCAGCATGCCGGCCGTCGACGTGCATATCGTGCCGAGCGCCGAACCGCCGACCGGCATCGGCGAACCGGGCCTGCCGCCGCTGGCGCCGGCCTTCGCCAACGCGCTGGCGCGCCTGACCGGCAAGCCGGTGCGCGACATGCCGTTCAAACTAGCGTGAGGGACTGCCGGGGATAGTTAATCACTTCCCCCGGTAAGTGTTCAGTAAGTGAACTAGCCTGATTATGATCTCCCAGCCTCGGCACTCGGAGAAACAATCATGCGGTTCCCGCGTATTTTCACCTCGACCAAACAAGTAACCGTCACACCGGAACGCGCGCCCCGCGTTGGTGGCTATCGCCCATGACGCGCGAGCTGCCTTTCCTGCCGTTCTCCCGACCCACCATCGACGAGGCCACCATCGGCGCCGTCGGCGACGTGCTGCGCTCCGCCTGGATCACCAGCGGCCCCAAAGTACGCGAGTTCGAGGAGCGGCTGTCCGCATATTTTGGCGGGCGGCCCGTATTGACCTTCAACTCCGGCACCTGCACCATGGAGATTGCCCTGCGCGTGGCCGGCGTCGGCCACGGCGACGAGGTGGTCACCACGCCGATCTCGTGGCCGGCCACGGCCAACGTCATCCTCGCCGTCGGCGCGACGCCGGTGTTCGCCGACATCGATCCGGTCACCCGCAACATCGATCTCGAACGACTTGAAGCCGCCATCACGCCGCGTACGCGCGCGCTGCTGCCGGTGCACCTGTCGGGCCTGCCGGTGGACATGGAACGGCTGTACCGGATCGCCGCGCGCCACCGGCTGCGCGTGATCGAGGACGCCGCGCAGGCGTTCGGATCGCGCTGGCGGGGCCGGCCCATCGGCGCCTTCGGCGATCTGGTGTCGTTCAGCTTTCAAGCCAATAAGAACCTGACCACGGGCGAGGGCGGCTGCCTGGTGCTGAACAACTCGGCCGAGGCGGCGCTGGCCGCCAGGCACCGCCTGCAGGGCGTCACCCGAAGCGGCATCGACGGCATCGACGTCGATCTCCCCGGCGGCAAGCACAACATGAGCGACATCATGGCGGCGATCGGCCTGGGCCAGTTCGCCAACATCGAGGCCGTCACCGCGCACCGGCGCGCGCTGGCGCGCCACTATTTCGCCCGCTTCGGCGATGGCTTCGAGGCCGCCAGCGGCGCCCGGCTGCCGCTGGTCGACTTCGAACACACCAACTGGCATCTGTTCCAGATCATCCTGCCCGACCGGGGGCCGTCCACGCGCGCCGGCTTCATGGAGGCGATGGCGCGTCGGGGGATCGGCACCGGCTTCCATTACGCGGCGATTCATTTGTTCAGCCTGTACCGCGCGCGCGGCTACGCGGAAGGCATGTTCCCGGTCGCCGAGCGCGTCGGCCGGCTGACGGTGACCTTGCCGATGTTCCACGCGATGACTTTCGACGACGTCGAGCGCGTGGTGGCGGCCGTCGAAACGATCCTGATCCCTCCGCGGGGGCACCAATGAACCTCGATGCCATGCACGGCACGGCGCGTCGGCCGTTCGCCGGCGGCGCCGGCGACGCGCTGCTCGACGACGCCCTCGCCGCGCGCCCGGCGCCGCCCACCAGGCGCGCCGGCGCCACGCCGCCGCTGTCGACGGCGCTGCTGTGGATGCTGTTCGGCGGCCTTGTCCTGATCACGCTGTGCGCGCTCGGCGTGCGCACCCTGGTGCCGCCCGACGAGGGCCGCTACGCCGAGATCGGCCGGGAGATGTTCGCCAGCGGCGACTGGATCACCACGCGCCTGAACGGCATCAAATACTTCGAGAAGCCGCCGCTGCAAGCGTGGATGAACGCGCTGACCTTCACCCTGTTCGGCCTGGGCGAATGGCAGGCGCGGCTGTGGACCGGCGTCTGCGGCATCGTCGGCGTGGTCATGACCGCCTGGGCCGGGCGCGTGGTGTTCTCCCCCCGTGTCGGGCTGTATGCCGGCCTGGTGCTGGCGTCGACCCTGTTCTGGCTGGCGGCGGGCCAGATCAATTCGCTCGATATGAGCCTGTCCGGCATGATGGCCACCAGCCTGGCCGCCGTGCTGATCGCCCAGTGCGATGGCGCCACCGTCGGTCAGCGGCGCGCCTGGATGCTGGTCGCGTGGGCGGCGATGGCGCTGGCGGTGCTGGCCAAGGGCCTGGTCGGCGTGGTGCTGCCGGGCGCCGTGCTGGTGCTCTACGGCGCCGCAGCGCGCGATTGGCGCATCTGGACCCGTCTGCACATGGGCAAGGGATTGCTGCTGTTTTTCGCCGTCGCCGCGCCCTGGTTCATCCTGGTCGCCCAGCGCAACCCCGAACAGCCGCATTTCTTCTTCATCCACGAGCATTTCGACCGCTTCCTGAGCCCCGGCCACAAGCGCGAGGGGCCCTGGTACGCCTTCATCGTGTTGCTGCTGCCTGGCATGTTGCCCTGGTTGGGCTGGCTGCCGCACGCGTTGGCGGCCGGCGCCAGGCGCGTGCCGGGCCGGTTCCAACCGCGATTGCTGCTGCTGATCTGGTTCGCCTTCATCTTCGTGTTTTTCAGCATGTCGAGCTCGAAGCTGCCCGGCTACATCGTGCCGGTGTTCCCGGCGTTGGCGTTGCTCACGGCGTTGTGCCTGGACGCCGCCGGCCGCCGCCCGCACATGGTCGCCGCCGCACTGGTGGCGGCGGTCGGCGCGGTGCTCGTGGTCGCGGTGCCGGTGGCGCTGGCGACGGGCGCGGCCGGTTCTGCGCCGCACAGCCTGCGCAGCTACCAGCCGTGGCTGATGTTCGCCGGCTGCATTTTGTTGGTCGGCGGTTGCCTGGCGTGGTTCCACGCGGCGCGCGACCGGCGCGATCCGGCCGTCCTGACGATGGCGGTGGCCGGCTTTCTTGCGACACACCTGATCGTCGCCGGTTTCGAGGTGTACGGCAAGGACCGCGCGGGCACCGCGCTGCTGCCGGCGATCCGCGCCGAACTGACGGCGTCCACCAAGCTGTACGCGGTCGGCCGGTACGAGCAGTCGCTGACCTTCTACCTGGGCCGGCCGGTGATCCTGGTCGAATACGTGGACGAATTCGCCCTCGGGCTGCAACAGGAGCCGCGGCTGGCGCTGTCCGGGCTGGACGAATTCGTCGCCCAATGGCGGCGCGACACCGCCGCCGGCGTGCCCAGCATGGCCATCGCCAGTCCGGTCCTGTACGACCGGCTGCGCCAGCGCGGCGTGCCGATGCGTCTGGTGGCGCGCGACGGGCGCCGGCTTGTGATCTCCAATCAATTGACGAAAGGATTGCCATGATGGCGCCCGCTTGCTTACCTGTGTTGCCTGTGTTGGTCGGGAGGGTCTTCCGATGACGCCCGAATTGTCCATCGTCATTCCGGTCTACAACGAGGAGGCGGGGCTGCCCGGCCTGTTCGCGCGCCTGTACCCGGCGCTTGACGCGCTGCGCACCAGCTATGAGATCGTGTTCGTCAACGACGGCAGCCGCGACGCCTCGGTGTCGCTGCTGGCCGAGCAGTTCCGGCGGCGTCCCGACGTCACCCGGGTGGTGCTGTTCAACGGCAATTACGGCCAGCACATGGCGATCCTGGCCGGCTTCCGGTCCGCGCGCGGGCAGATCATGGTCACGCTCGACGCCGACCTGCAGAATCCGCCCGAGGAGATCGGCAAGCTGGTCGCCAAGATCCGCGAGGGCCACGACTACGTCGGTTCGATCCGGCGCGTGCGCCAGGATTCGGCCTGGCGCACGCTGGCGTCGAAGGCGATGAACCGGATGCGTGAACGCATCACCAACATCCGCATCACCGACCAGGGCAACATGCTGCGCGCCTACGACCGCAATGTCATCGACCTGGTCAATCAATGCGCGGAGGTCAACACCTTCGTGCCGGCGCTGGCCTACACTTTCGCGCGCAATCCGGCCGAGGTCGTGGTCGAGCACGAGGAGCGCGCGGCCGGCGCGTCGAAGTATTCGCTCTACAGCCTGATACGGCTCAACTTCGACCTGGTGACCGGCTTCTCGCTGATTCCGCTGCAAATGTTCTCCATGCTGGGCATGGCGCTGTCGGGCGCCTCCGGCCTGTTGGTGCTGGTGTTGTTAACGCGCCGGCTGCTGCTTGGCGCCGAGGCCGAGGGTGCGTTCACCTTGTTCGCGCTGCTGTTCTTCCTGATGGGCGTGATCCTGTTCGGCATTGGCTTGTTGGGGGAGTACATCGGCCGCATTTACCAGCAGGTGCGCGCGCGGCCGCGCTATGTGGTGCAAACCATTCTCGAGGAGCTGGCGCCGGCGGCGCGGCGGCAGGTGGGCGACGCCGCTAACGCGGCGGCCATCTTGCCGCTGGAACAGTGCGGGGTGGGGCGGTGACGGCGCCTGGCGCGGCGCCGCGCGCCGTGGTCTTCGCCTACCACGACGTCGGCGTGCGCTGCCTGCGGGTGCTGCTGGCCGGCGGCGTGGACGTGGCGCTGGTCGTCACCCACGACGACGATCCGGCCGAGAACATCTGGTATGGCTCGGTGCGGGCGGTTTGCCGCGAACACGGCATCGCCGCCGCCGTCCACCCCGATCCGGCCGATCCGGCGCTGCTGGCCGCCGTGCGCGCGGCCGCGCCGGATTTTCTGTTCAGTTTTTATTACCGTCACATGCTGCCGGCCGCCGTGCTGGAGGTGGCGCCGGCGTACAACATGCATGGTTCGCTGCTGCCGAAGTTTCGGGGCCGCGCGCCGGTCAACTGGGCCGTGCTGCATGGCGCCGACCGCACCGGCGCCACCTTGCACGAGATGACCGTCAAGCCGGACGCCGGCGCCATCGTGGCGCAGACGGCGGTGCCCATCCTGCCCGACGACACGGCCTTCGAGGTGTTCGCCAAGGTCACCGTGGCGGCCGAGCAGACCTTGTGGGGCGTGCTACCGGCGCTGCTGGCGGGCGACGCGCCGCGCCGCCACAACGACCTGCGGCAGGGCAGTTACTTCGGCGGGCGCACGCCGGCCGACGGCCGCATCGACTGGTGCGCCGACGCGCAGACGGTCTACAACCTTTACCGCGCGGTGGCGCCGCCGTATCCGGGCGCCCACACGCAGGTGGGCGGCGTGTCGCTGACGCTGGCGCGCGCGCGCCTGCTGCCGGGCTGTCTGGCGTCCGGCATGGCGCCCGGCCTGGCCGTGCTAGACGGCGGGATCGTCGGCGTGTGCGGCGACGGCCGCATGCTGGCCATCTCCTCGTTGCTGCACGGAGCGGCGGAAGTATCGCCACAACAGTTACAAACCATGCTGGCCAGTTCGGCGGCGCAGATCGACATCACCCGAGTACACCCATGAAAAAAGTCCTTATCCTTGGCGTCAACGGCTTTATCGGCCACCACCTGTCCAAGCGCATCCTCGAAACCACCGACTGGGAGGTGTTCGGCATGGACATGCACACCGACCGCATCACGGCCCTGCTGGAGAACCCGGCCTACAAGGCGCGCATGCATTTCTACGAGGGCGACATCACGATCAACAAGGAGTGGATCGAATACCACGTCAAGAAATGCGACGTGATCGTGCCGCTGGTGGCCATCGCCACGCCGTCGACCTACGTCAAGCAGCCGTTGCGCGTGTTCGAACTCGATTTCGAGGCCAACCTGCCGATCGTGCGTTCGGCCGCCAAATACGGCAAGCACCTGGTGTTCCCGTCGACGTCGGAGGTGTACGGCATGTGCCACGACGAGGAGTTCGATCCGGAACAGTCCGAACTGGTATGCGGGCCGATCAACAAGCCGCGCTGGATCTATTCCAACGCCAAGCAGTTGATGGACCGGGTGATCTGGGGCTACGGCATGGAGGGACTGAACTTCACGCTGTTCCGTCCCTTTAACTGGATCGGCGCCGGGCTCGACTCGATCCACACCGCCAAGGAGGGCTCGTCGCGCGTGGTGACGCAGTTCTTTGGCCACATCGTGCGCGGCGAGGCCATCTCGCTGGTCGACGGCGGCGCGCAAAAACGCGCCTTCACCTACATCGACGACGGCATCGACGCGCTGGTGCGCATCATCGCCAACGCCGGCGGCGTCGCCAGCGGCAAGATCTACAATATCGGCAATCCGGTCAACAATTACTCGATCCGCGAACTGGCCCACATGATGCTGGAGTTGGCCGCCGACTACCCGGAGTACGCGGAGGCGGTGCGGCGGGTGAGGATCGTCGAGACCACGTCAGGCGCCTATTACGGCGACGGCTACCAGGACGTGCAGAACCGCGTGCCGAAGATCACCAACACCAGCGCGGACCTGGGCTGGAAGCCGATCACCGGCATGGCCGACGCGCTGCGGCGCATCTTCGACGCCTATCGCGGCCAGGTCGCGCAGGCGCGGGCGCTGATCGACTGATGGCGGCGACATCACCGCTGCTGACGCTCAAGATCGACGTCGACACCTATCGCGGCACCCGGCTGGGTGTGGGCAACCTGGTGCGCATGCTGCGCGCGCACGGCGCCAACGCCACGTTCCTGTTTTCGCTCGGTCCGGACCACACCGGATGGGCCTTGCGGCGCGCGCTGCGGCCCGGTTTTTTCAGCAAGGTCGCGCGCACGTCGGTGTTGGAGCATTACGGCTTGAAGACGCTGATGTACGGCGCCTTGCTGCCCGGTCCCGACATCGGCCGTCGCTGCGCGTCAGAGCTGCGCGCGGTGCGCGACGCCGGCTTCGAATGCGGCATCCACACGTGGGACCACGTGCTGTGGCAGGACAAAGTGGCTGCGCGCGACGAGGCCTGGACGCGCGAGATGATGCGCAAGGCCGCGCGGCGCCATATCGCGGTGTTCGGCGTGGCGCCACACACCCATGGCGCGGCCGGCTGGCAGATGAATGCCGCCGCCTTCGCCGAGCACGACGCGGCCGGCTACCTCTACGCCTCGGACGGCCGCGTCCGGCTAGACGATCGGGGCGCGCTGATCGACCCGTCCAGCGGACCGCACCGGGTGGTGGCCGGCGGCCGCCTGATCGATTGCGTCCAGTTGCCCACCACGCTGCCCACGCTCGACGAACTGCTCGGGCGCGCGATCGACGGTACGACGATCACGGTGGACAACGTCGCGGCGCACCTGTTGTCGCTGACCGCCAGCGCCCCGCGCGACCATGTCTACACGCTGCACGCCGAACTGGAGGGACAAAAGCTGGCGCCAGTGTTCGAGCAGTTGCTGCTCGGCTGGCGCGCGCAGGGCTACCGGTTCGGCGCGATGGCGGACTACTACGACAAAGTCAGGCACGCGCCGCTGCCGACGTCGCCGTTGGGCTGGGGCGAGCTGCCCGGGCGTTCCGGGCGCGTGATCATGCAGGACGGGGCGCCGTAAGCAGGTGCCGGCCTTGCGCCGCACCGGTTTCAAGCATCCGGCGCCGGTCGGGTCGTCAGCCGGAACAGCAGACCCGGCTCCATCCGCTGCGCCGCCAGCGTCCAGCCATGCGCCCGCGCGATTTCCTGGCAGATCGAGAGGCCTAGTCCGGCGCCATGGTCGCGGCGATGCGCGCCACGCCAGAAGCGCTCGAACATTCGCGCCATCTGTTCCGGTGCCACCCCGGGGCCGCTGTCGCGCACCTGCAGCGCCTCGGCGCCGATCGTCACGCACACCTCGGTGCCTTCGGGGGCATGCTGGATGGCGTTTTCCAGCAGGTTTTTCAGCAAGGTGAACAGCGTCGCCGGGTCTGCCCGCCATGGCCGCACCGGACCGTCGTCGCGCAGCGTCAGGCGCACGTTCGCCGCGTCGGCCATGCGCCGCAGATAGCCGACCGCCTCGGCGCCGACGTCGCGCGGATCGACCACGGCGAAAATGTAATTCTGCTCCTCGCTCGCTTCGGCCAGCAGCAGCAACTGCTGCACCTGGCGCGTCATGTGCTGGATGTCGCTGAGCAGCGACTCGCGTTCACCGCCTTTTTCCGTCAGTTCGATTTGCGCGCGGATCAGGGCGAGCGGCGTCTTCAACTCATGCGCGGCCGTCGCCAGAAAACCTTGCTGGACGCGATAACCCTGTTCCAGGCGCTCCAGCACGCGGTTGAAACTGTCGACCAGCGGCGCGATCTCGGCCGGCACCGCGTTGACCCGCAGCCGCGCGTGCAGCGCGCGCGGGGAAATCGCCGCGGCCGACTCCGACACCTCGCGCAGCGGCTTGAGCGTGTAGCGCAGCGTGATGAGCGCGCAGGCGCCGAAGACGAACAACATGACCAGACTGAACAACACGATGCCGGCGCCCATGAACGGCAGCGCGAACTCGGTCTGGAACAGCTCGACTATCCGCTTGCTGGCGGCGAACTGCACATACCAGCGCTTGCCCTCATGCTCGACGGCGGCGGTGCCGGCGTACATCGGCACGCCGGCGAAATCGAAGGTGAAGGGGCCGGGGGTCAGCCGGCGCGTCGCCGGTGTCGACGGCCATGCCGTCCCGGGGCCGGTGGCGGACGCCAGCGCGACGTCGCCGGCCGCGTCCAGCACGCGGTACGAGATCTCGCGCCGGAGACTGTCGTACGTCCAGGGATGACTGTCTTCGCTGTCCAGGAAGCCGACCGGCCGTCCGGCGCTATCGAAGAGCAGCGCCTCGCCCATTTCCTCCGCGCGTTCCGCCACGTCCATGCTCGGCAAAATCTCGCTTCTCGTCGTGATGAGGTAAAAAACGGCCGCCAGCAGCAGGCCGATGCTGAGCACCATGCCGGCCACGTAGGCGAGCAGGACTTTGACGCCCAGGCTATTGAGCCACGTCGGTTGCGCGAAGCGCATAGCCCAGTCCCCTGACATTGACGATCCGTTGGCGCGAGCCGATGGCCAGCAGTTTGCGGCGTATCCGGTGCAGCGCCACGTCCAGCGCGTTCGGCGTGACGGCCTCGCTCAGCCCCCAGGCGGCGGCCTCCAGCGCGCTGCGGCGCACCACCTCGGCATGGCGGTGCACCAGCATCAGCATGATCTGCATCTCCGCCGGAGCGAGGCTGACGCTTTCCTCCGCGCAGCAGACCAGGCCCTCGCCGGGGCGCAGGGTCAGATCGTCGTGGCTGGGGTCGAGCGGACGGAAATCGGCGGGGCGGCGCAGCAAGGCCCGCACGCGTGCGACCATCTCGTCCATGGCGAACGGCTTGGGCAGATAGTCGTCGGCGCCGGCCTCCAGGCCCGCGACGCGGTCGTGCAGCGCGTCGCGCGCGGTCAGCACCAGGCAGGGCACGTGCAGCCCGGCGCCGCGCACGCGCTGCAACAGCGACAGCCCGTCGCCGTCCGGCAAGCCCCGATCGAGGATGATCGCCTGGTAGGGCAGTTGCCCGATGGCGGTCCACGCGGTGTCGATGCGGTCGATGACGTCGACCGCGATGCCGGCGGCCGCCAGCGCCTTGCACATCAGCTGGGCAAGGCGGTCGTGGTCTTCGATTAGTAGAATGCGATTCATCAGAAGCGGTACAGGTATCCCAGGCCGACGCGGCTCTCGGTCGCGCGGTCGACCAGAGGGCTATCCTTGATCTTTTTGGAAAGCTTGCTCACCCCCAGATCAAGAAACATGGAGTGGTGTGCATCGAAAACGTAGGTGCTGCGCAAGCCCAGTTCGGCGTTGACGCCGGATTTGCCCTCGTAAGCGGCCCGGCCGGCGCGCGCCTCGTCGGCGGCGACGCCATAGTAGTAATCGACGTATTTCTTGTCGACCCAGCTGGCGCCTGCGCGGGGTGTCAATATAACATGCTGGCCGATGCGCCAGTTCTTTTCCAGGCCGAGGTTGAAGCGGCGGCCCTTGCTGTTGCCCGAGGCGTCGGCCAGCAGTTCGGCGCTGACATCGACCACGCCGGTCTGCCATTTCACCTTGCCGCCCGCCCAGAAGCCGCTTTTGCGCTCGCGCATGCCGTTCAGGATGGTCGCGTCGCCGGCCTCATAGCCGCTGAAGTCGTATTTGCCGATCACGCGCAGGTCGAGGCGCTGACCACCGCCGAGGTCGAGGCTATACGCCTTGAATTCGGCGACCGGGCCGAACACGCGCACATACTGGTTCTCGTAGGAGATCAGCGGCAGCACACGGTTTTCCCGGTCGATGCCGGTGTAGGGCTGCTGCTCGGTGAACGCGGCGATGCCCAGGCCCCAGGAGGAAGCCCCGTCGCCCGGGGCGGCGCCGGCCACGCCAGAGGCGCCCAGCCCGAGTGCGAGGGCCGAGGTGACCGCCACGCGGTGGATTGCCGAAGGGGGGGGCGAGGTGAAGATGCGCGGAAACTGCATGGTGGTTTCTCCGAATGTTGAATGTGAAACCACATGGTCGGCGAAGTCGTCTTACTGAATACTTACCCGAAAAAAACATCAAAACCCGTCCTTCCCGGTAAGTATCCGGAAAGGCGCGCTACCCGATAGTGACGCTTTGTTAAAGCCAAGGGCATCGCATGCGTTCACCCGCCAACTTCCATTTACTCTTCCGCCGGCCGCTGTCGCGTGCGCCGTGGCTGGCCGCCGCCGTGTTATTGGCCGGCTGCGCGACGACCGTTCCCGGGCCGACACCCGGCGGTCCGGCGGCGCCGGTGGCCGCGCAATGGCACGCGCCGCTGCCGCACGGCGGCCAGCTTGCCGACCTGGGTCTCTGGTGGGGACGGTTCGACGATCCGCTGGTGCCGCGCCTGATCGCGGCCGGGCAGGACGCCAGCCCGACGCTGGCGGAGGCCGTGGCCCGCATCGCCGACGCCCGCGCGGCCAGCGTGTCCAGCGGCGCCGCCTTGATGCCGAACCTGGCCGCCAATGCCAGTGCCAGCCGTGCCCGCTCGGAGATCGCAGCGCCGGTCGGCAAGGCCGCGTCGCTCGGGCTGCGGGCCGGCTGGGAGTTGGACCTGTTCGGCGCCAACCGCGCCGGCGCCGACGCCGCCCAGGCGGTGTTGGAATCCAGCCAGGCCGGCTGGCATGTGGCGCGGGTGTCGCTGGCCGCCGAGATCGCCAATGCCTACCTTGGCTTGCGCGCCTGCGAGGCGCAATTGGTGCGGACCGAACTCGACGCCCGCTCGCGCGCCCGGACCTCCGAACTGACCACCCTGGCGGCGGGCGCCGGCTTCCGCGCGCCGGCCACGGCCGATCTGGCGCGCGCCAGCGCCGCGCAGGCGAACGCCGCCTTGATCCAGCAGCGCGCGCAATGCGATCTGTCGGTCAAGGCGCTGGTCGCGCTCACCGCGCTGGATGAGACGGCGCTGCGTGGCGAGCTCGCCGCCGGAAGCGCCCGTTTGCCGCAGCCGCCCGAACTGACCGTGGCCGCCGTGCCGGCCGCCGTCCTGGCGCAGCGGCCCGATATTTACGCCGCCGCGCGCGACGTCGTGGCCGCCAGCGCGCGAGCCGACCAGTCGCAGGCGCAACGCTGGCCGCGCGTCACGCTGGCCGGCAGCATCGGCGCCAACCGCGTGCGCGGCGGCGGCATCGGCACCAACGGCAGCGTCTGGAGCGTGGGGCCGGTCGCCGTGACCTTGCCGTTGTTCGACGGCGGCGCGCTGCGCGCCAACGCGCAGGCGGCGCGCGTGCGCTACGAGAGCGCCACCACCGTCTACGCGGCGCGCCTGCGCGAGGCGGTGCGCGACGTGGAAGCGGCGCTGGTCACGCTACAAAGCACGGCCGCGCGCGGCGCCGACACCGACGCGGCGGCAGCCGGATTCGAGCGCTCCTACCTTGCGACGGAAGCGAGCTACCAGGCCGGCACCGCCAGCCTGTTCGAACTGGAGGACGCCCGCCGCAGCATGCTCTCGGCGCAGGTCGCCGTGATCGAGCTGCGCCGCGAACGCGTGGCCGCCTGGATCGCCCTGTACCGCGAGCTCGGTGGCGGCTGGTCCGACGCCGGCGCGCCGGCGATGGCCTCGGCCGCCGTCGATGCGCCCGAACCACCCATCGCCAGCATCGGCCCGCGCGCCGCGCCGGCCCGCTAAGAACCAAGGAAACCAATGATGAAAAATATACGCCACCATCTCTTTTATCTCGCAGCGGCGCTGGCCGCCGCGCTGGCCTTCGGCACCATCGCAGTGGCCATGCCGGAGTCCGCCAAACCGCCGGCGGCCGCTCCCAGGAGCGCGCTGACGGTCGAGGTCGCGACGCCGCAACCGGCCGTGCTGCCGCTCCGGCTGGCCGCCAACGGCAATATCACGGCGTGGCAGGAAGCCAGCATCGGCGCCGAGGCCAACGGCTTACGCCTGGCCGAGGTCAAGGTCAACGTCGGTGACCTGGTCCGGCGCGGCCAGGTGCTGGCCACGTTCGCCTCCGCCACCGTGGGCGCCGAACTGGCCCAAAGCCGCGCCGCCGCCGCCGAGGCCGAGGCGGCGCTGGCCGAGGCCGACGCCAACGCACAGCGCGCCCGCCAACTGCAAACCACCGGCGCCTTGTCGGCCCAGCAAATCCAGCAATATCTGACCGCCGAGCGCACCGCGCAGGCCCGGCTGGACGCGTTGCGGGCCGCCGAAAACACCCAGCAACTGCGCATGGCGCAGACCCGCGTGCTGGCCCCGGACGATGGCGTGATCTCGGCGCGCGGCGCGACGGTCGGCGCGGTGCCGCCGGCAGGGCAGGAGCTATTCCGCCTGATCCTGCGCGGCCGGCTCGAATGGCGCGCCGAGGTCGCGGCATCCGACCTGTCCCAGCTGAAGCCCGGCCAGACAGCGCTGGTGACGCCGGTCGGCGGCAAACCGATCAAGGGCAGGCTGCGGATGGTCGCGCCGGTGGTCGACACGCTTTCGCGCAACGGGCTGGTGTACGTGGACTTGCCGCCGGACAGCCCGGCGCGCGCCGGCATGTTCGCGCGCGGCGAGTTCGACACCGGCAGTGCGCGGATGGTGACCTTGCCGCAAAGCGCGGTGCTGATGCGCGACGGCTTCAGCTACGTGCTGCGCGTGGGCGCCGATTCGCGCGTGGCGCGGACCAAGGTGACAGTGGGCCGGCGCGCGGGCGACAGGATAGAGATCGTCGACGGCATCGCCGCGCCGGCGCGGGTGGTGGTGGCCGGCGGCGCCTTCCTGGGCCACGGCGACTTGGTCTCGGTGGCCGGCACGGCACCGGCGGCGCCGGCCGCCGTCGTCGCCGATATCAATTAATCGAAAGAGCGCCATGCATTTCAATATATCCTCCTGGTCGATCCGCAATCCGACCCCGGCGATCCTGCTGTTCATCCTGCTGACGCTCGGTGGCCTGATGGGTTTTCGCGCGATGAAGGTGCAGAACTTTCCCGACATCGAGCTGCCGACGGTCATCGTCAGCGCCGAGTTGCCCGGCGCCTCGCCGGCGCAGCTGGAGACCGACGTCGCCCGCAAGATCGAGGACGCGCTGGCCACCGTGCAGGGCGTCAAGCACATCCGCAGCAGCCTGACCGATGGCAACGCCAACATCACGATCGAGTTCCACCTGGAAAAGCCGGCGCGGGAGGCCGTCGAGGACGTGCGCGACGCCGTCTCCCGCGTCCGCGCCGATCTGCCGGCCGACCTGCGCGACCCGGTGATCCGCAAGGTGGAACTGGCCGGCGCGCCCATCCTGACCTACACCGTCGCCTCCCGCCACATGGACGCCGAAGCGCTGTCCTGGTTCGTCGACAACGAGGTCGGCAAGACGCTGCTGGCGGTGCCGGGCGTGGGCGCGGTCACCCGGGTCGGCGGCGTGGACCGGGAGGTGCGCGTCGCGCTGGACCCGGCGCGGCTGCTGGCATTGAACACGACGGCGGCGGACCTGTCGCGCCAGCTGCGCCAGATCCAGCGCGAGTCGCCCGGCGGCCGGGTCCACCTGGGCGGCGCCGAGCAATCGGTGCGCACCATCGCCACCGTGCAATCGGCCGCCGAGGTGGCCACGCTGGAGGTGACGCTCGGCGATGGCCGGCGGGTCCGGCTCGACCGGGTGGCGACGGTCGGCGACACCGTCGCCGAACCGCGCTCGGCCGCGCTGCTGAACGGCGCGCCGGTGGTCGGCTTCGAGATCACGCGCGCGCGCGGCGCCGGCGAGATCGAGGTCGCCCAAGGCGTCCAAAACGCGCTGGAGCGCCTCAAGGCGATACATCCGGACATCGTCGTCACCGAGGCCTTCAACTTCGTCGACGCGGTGCGCGAGAACTACGACGGCTCGATGCGGCTGCTGTACGAGGGCGCGGCGCTGGCGGTGCTGGTGGTGTTCCTGTTCCTGCGCGACTGGCGCGCCACCCTGATCGCGGCGGTGGCGCTGCCGCTGTCGGCCATCCCGACCTTCGCGCTGATGCACTGGATGGGTTTCACGGTCAACACGGTCAGCCTGCTGTCGCTGTCGCTGGTGATCGGCGTGCTGGTCGACGACGCCATCGTCGAGATCGAAAACATCGAACGCCATCTGTTGATGGGCAAGACGCCGTTCCAGGCGGCGATGGAGGCGGCCGACGAGATCGGCCTGGCGGTGGTGTCCACCACTTTCACGCTGATCGCCGTGTTCCTGCCGACGGCCTTCATGGGCGGCACGGTCGGCAAGTTCTTCGTCCAGTTCGGCTGGACGGCGGCCATCGCGGTGTTTTTCTCGCTGGTGGTGGCGCGCATGCTCACGCCGATGATGTCGGCCTATCTGTTGCGCGCACCCAAGGCAAAGCCGCCGCCGGCGCCGCGCTGGCTGGACGCCTATCTGTCCTGCGCGCGCTGGTGCCTGCGCCACCGGGCGCCGACGGTTGCCGCCGCCGCCGCGTTCTTCGCCGGCGGGCTGATGCTCGCGGCCTCGCTGCCGGGCACCTTCGTCCCGCCCGACGACGACTGGCAGACCCAGGTGACGGTGACGCTGGCGCCCGGCGCCAGGCTGGGCGACACGCTCGCGCTGGCCGAACGCGCGCGCGGCATCGTCATGGGCAACCGGCATGTCAAGCTGGTGTATTCGGCGGTCGGCGGCGGCAGCGCCGGCGCCGACCCGGCCGGCTCGTCCGGTGGCGCCGTCGCCGACGTGCGCACCGCCGTGCTCACGCTCAACCTGACGCGCCGCGACGAGCGGCCGGGCCTGACCAAGCAGGGGATCGAGTCGCAGTTGCGGGCCGCGCTGGCCGCCTTGCCCGGCGCCCGCGTCAAGGTCGGCATGGGGGAGTCGGAAAACTACGTGCTGGTGCTCGCCGGCGAGGACGGCGCCGCGCTGGCCCGCCACGCGCTGCTGGTGGAAAACGAGCTGGGCGGCATCGCCGGCATCGGCGCGGTCACTTCCACGGCCAGTCTGCTGCGCCCCGAGCTGATCGTGCGGCCGGACTTCGACCGCGCGGCCGATCTGGGCGTGACCTCGGCGGACATCGCCGACACGCTGCGGGTGGCCACCACCGGCGACTACGACCAGGAACTGGCCAAGCTCAACCTGAGCGAGCGGCAGGTGCCGGTCGTCGTGCGGCTGGCCGACGACGCCCGCGATGACATCGGGACGCTCAAGCGCCTGCCGGTGCCCGGCGCGCGCGGGCCGGTGTCGCTGGAGAGCGTCGCCACGCTGTCGATCGGCAGCGGGCCGTCGGAGATAGCGCGCTACGACCGGCAGCGCAACGTCAACTTCGAGATCGAATTGAACGGCCAGCCGCTGGGCGACATCGAGACGGCCGTCCTGGCGTTGCCCAGCCTGCGAAGCATGCCGCCCGGCGTGACGCGCGCCTCGATCGGCGACGCCGAGTCGATGGACGAGCTGGCCTCCGGCTTCGCCATCGCCATGCTGACCGGCGTGCTGTGCATCTACATGGTGCTGGTGCTGTTGCTGAAGGACTTCCTGCAGCCGGTCACCATCCTGGCCGCGCTGGTGCTGTCGGCGCCGGGCGCCTTCCTGGCGCTGTTCCTGACCGGCACGGCCTTGTCGATGCCGTCGATGATAGGCTTGATCATGTTGATGGGTATCGCCACCAAGAACTCGATTCTGCTGATCGACTACATCATCCTGGCCCGGCGCGATCACGGACTGGAGCGCCGTGACGCCATCATCGACGCCTGCGGCAAGCGCGTGCGCCCGATCGTGATGACCACCATCGCGATGGGCGCGGGCATGCTGCCGATCGCGCTGGGGTGGGGCGCCGACCCGAGCTTTCGCGCGCCGATGGCGATCGTCGTCATCGGCGGGCTGATCACGTCAACGGTACTGAGTCTGCTGGTCATCCCGGTGGTGTTCACCTATGTCGACGACGCCGCGCAGTGGCTGGGCGCGCGCGTGCGCAAGACCGAGCGTCGGGCGGCAGCTAGCCTGCGAGAAGGGCCGGTTGCTCGATGATGGCCAGCAGCCGCGCCGGATCGACCGGTTTGATCAGGTGGATGTCGAAGCCGGCGTCGCCGCTGCGGGCGATGTCGGCCGGCTGGCCGTAGCCGGTCTGGGCGATCAGCCGGCACGCGTTGTGGCCCAGGATGGCTTGCAGCTTTTCGGCCAGCACATGGCCGCTCATTCCCGGCAGTCCGATATCGAGGATGGCGACGTCGGGACGGAAATTGTCGACCCTGGACAGCGCCTGTTCCGGGGAAAAGCAGATTTCCACCGCGTGCCCGCGCACCGCCAGCAGGGCGCCGATGGTCTCCGCCGCGTCGACATTGTCGTCGACGACGAGGATGTTGAGCGGTCGGTCGGTGGTCGCGGCGGTTTCGCGCGCACGGGCCGGCGCCGGCCCCGCCAGCGTGTCGGAGGCGGGCAAGTCCAAGGTGAACTCGCTGCCGAGCCCGGTTCCGGCGCTGTGGGCGGCGACCGCGCCGCCGTGCAGTTGCACCAGCCGCCGCACCAGCGACAGGCCGATGCCGAGGCCGCCATCGGCGCGGTCGATGCCGCGCTGTCCCTGGTAGAACAGATCGAAGACGTGCTGTTGCTCGGCCGCCGTCATGCCGCGCCCGTTGTCGGTCACGCCGATCCGTATACGTTCGTCATGGCGGCGCGCGCGCAGGCGTATCTCGCCGCCGTTCGGGGTGTACCGGGCGGCATTGGTCAACAGGTTCGCCAGCGCCTGCGCCAGCCGGACGGGGTCGGCCTTCAACACCAGGCCCGGCTCGGCTTCGACCGCCAGGCGGTGACCGCGCGCGCGGATGTCGGCGCTGGCCAGCTCGACCGCCTTCTCGATGATGCGGCCGACGTCGATATGTTCCGGCTTCAACACGATCTTGTCTTGGGTGACGCGCGCGACGTCGAGCAGGTCGTCGACCAGCCGCACCAGATGGTCGACCTGGCGCTTGACCAGGCTGCGCTCCTTGCTGGTCGAGTCGTCGCCGCGCCGTTCCATCAATTCGAGCGCCATGACGATGGGCGCCAGCGGGTTGCGCAGTTCGTGGCCCAGCATCGCCAGGAATTCGTCCTTGTTGCGGTTGGTCGCGGTTAGCTCCTCGACCAGCTTTTCGCGCTCGTCGTGCGCCTTTTTCAGCACCTGGCGCGAGCGGACGTGCTCGCTGATGTCGACCACGACCGCGATGATGCTTTCGACCTTGTTGTCGCCACCCAGCAACGGTTCGAGGCTGAGCTTGAAGTAGCGTTCGCCGGACGCCAGCGCGCCCTCGCGCAGGCATATTTCCTCCGCCGAAAAGGCCTCGCCGCTGGCGTAGACCTGCTGCAGCAGCTGATGGAACCTGCCTCCTATAAATTCCGGAAACGCCACGGCGTAGCTCAGGTCCTGAAGGTCGTTCCGGCCCATTAACTCCAGATAGCGGCGGTTGACCAGGTCGTGACGGAACCCGGGGCCGGCCAGCAGCGCGGCGGCCACCGGCGCCTGCAGCAACATCTGATCGCGCTGCTTGAGCGCCACGTCGCGTTCATGGCGCTCGCTGGCGTCGCGCGTGAAGCAGCGCGTATAGCGCAGATGGCCTTCCTCGAAGCAGCCGTTCGAACTGATCACCACGTGCTTGACGCTGCCGTCCTTGCAGCGCAGCCGCGCCGGCTGGTCGAGCAGGGTCAGGCCGCGCAGCAGCCGGTCCAGGATGCGGGCGATCACCGGCGCGTCGATGTGGAAGGTGGCGATATGCTGGCCGACGTATTCCTCCCAGCGGTAGCCCAGCATATCGAGCTCGGCCTTGTTGGCCCACAGGATGATGCCGTCGCGGCCGACGCGGTGGATGCCCTCGGCCGCGTTGTCGAGGAAGTCGGCCATGTCGTTGGCGCGGGCGGCGGCCGTCAGCTCGGCCCGTTTGCGCCGCTCGACCTCGACATCGAGGGCCAGCGCCTTGCGTTCTAACTCCAGCACCCTGAGCGACGAGCACGAGGAGGTGTCCACTTTCACCGGATGCTGGTCAGAGCAGGCGTGCGCGTGCTCGCGGCAAACCTGGCCGAAGGCTTCGGCCAGCTCGACGGTGGGGAACAGGTCCCACCTGTAGGCGCAAAACAAGGAGAATTCGACGGTCCGCGCGAGGTCGTTCCACAGCTTCTCCAGTTCGATCGCGGCGTCGTACAGGCCTTGCGCGCACAGCAGGGAGACCATCTCGCCAAAGGCGCGGACCTGGCCGGATTGTCGCGCGGCGGCGCGGACCAGGTCGCCAACGACGGCGTCGAACAGCACGGGATCGGGCCGGTCGTCGACCATGAAACGGCGCAGCGTCGCGGCGGCGTCGAGCGCGATCAGCCGGCCCTCCGGGAAGGGCCCCGCGTTGTCCAGCAGGGTTTGTACGGTTCGCAGCCGTTCCCGGGTGCCGATGAGGATGGCGGTGCCGTCATCCCGGGCCTGGGCCAGATACGCTCCCACCTCCGCGTTCAAGGCCGCTTCGTCGTCGGAGAAACGGACGAAATGGTTGGGATGGGGCTGACTATCCATAGCGTTGCTTGCGACCTTATAACCGAATGTCTGTAATTTACCATTGTATAGCCGCCTGCCGCGCTTGCTTGAAATCAGGAGGCGAGGCGAAGGCACGGCCCTCGCCCCGGGACGCTGGCGCGCGCGGTTAACCCGGCGCAGCCGCCTTCTCCGCGTTCTCCCGCCGGCGGCGGGTGGTGACGTTCTCGCGGTTCACGCCCCAGCTGTCGGTATCGACTTCGTCGATGATGACGAAGGTGGTGGCCGGGTCTTTGTCCAGGACGCGCGACAGCAGATCGGTGGCGCCCTCGATCAGCGCCAGTCTCTGGGCCGGCGTGGTGCCTTCTTTGGTAATGCGGATATTTACGTATGGCATGGCGGAGTTCCTTTTTGGTGAGAGGGGAGGCGGATTACCAAGTGCCGGCGGTCGAGCCGCCGTCCACCACCATCACCGTGCCGGTGGTGAAGGACGAGTTCGTCAGGTAGAGCACGGCATCCACCACATCGCGCGTGGTGCCGATCGCCCCGTTTGGCGCCAGCGTTTTGAGGAAGGCTTGCGTGCCCGCGTCCTTGCTGTGCAGCGGCGTATCGATGCTGCCCGGTGCCACCGCGTTCACGCGCACGTTGGACGCGGCCAGCTCGATCGCCAGGCCACGGGTGGCGTGGTTCAGTCCGCCTTTGATCAGCACCGGCAGCAACGCCGGCACCTTGACGTTGGGCTGCATCGCGATGCTTGCCGTGATGGTGATGATATGGCCGTCGCGGTTCGCGCTCATGTGCCGGGCCGCCGCCTGCGACGGATAGAAGAAGCCGTTCAGATTGGTGCTGACGATCGCGTCGACGTCGGCCTCGGTGTAATCGGCCACCGGCTTGGCGAGGAAGATGCCGGCGTTGTTGACCAGGACGTCGACCTTGCCGAAGGCGGCGATGGCCTGGTCGAACAGCGAGGTGGCCGTCGCGGGCAGGGCGATATCGCCGGCGACCGGCAGGAAATTGTCCGGATTGCCCAGTTTATCGGCGGCCAGTCGCAGCCGTTCGATGGTGCGCGCGTTGCCGACGACGTTGTAGCCGAGCTCCAGATACGCCTCGGCCAGAGCGAAGCCGATGCCGCTCGATGCGCCGGTGATGATGACAGTCTTGTTCGATTTCATGGTGTGACTCCAGTCCTAAGTAGTTGGGGTTTGTGCCGGCCAACGGAGTGTTGCGGCGGCATGTCATCAATATACTTGTGCCACTTGGGGCTATAAATGGCCTTGGCGGAAGATTACTTAATACATGGTGTAATATATTTGCTCGCCCCACGTGATCCAGGACGAGTACGATGAAACGCAACTTCGACGACATGCAGCTCGGCAGCATCGATCTATTCTACCAAGCCGCCGAGCTGAGCAGTTTTACGGCCGCCGCCAACGCGGCGGGTGTCACGCCGGCGGCGGTCAGCCGCTCGATCGCGCGCCTGGAGGAGCGGCTGGGCGTACGCCTCTTCGTCCGCACCACGCGGCAGATCCGGCTGACGGAGGGCGGCCTACGCTACTACAAGCAATGCCGCGAAGCGCTGTCGCAGTTGTTGGAGGCCGAGCGCGAGGTGACCGGCGAGCAGATCGCGCCGGCCGGCTCGTTGCGCATCAGCGCGCCGACGCCGTACGGGCATTACCGGCTGTTGCCGTTGCTGCCACGGTTTCGCGAGCTGTACCCGGACGTCAAGGTCGAGGTCCACCTCAGCAACCGCAATATCGATTTCGCCGAGGAGAGTTTCGACATGGCGATACGCGGGCGCGATCCAGCCGACTCCTCGCTCATCGCGCGCAAGCTGGAGGACGCCGAATTGGTGCTGGTCGCTGCGCCGTCGTACCTCAAGCGCATGGGAAAACCGGCGTCCATCGAGGCGCTGCAAACGCACGAATGCATCCAGTTCGACTTGCCGAGCACCGGACGCAAGATACCGTGGCCTTTCATGGTGGATGGCGAGCGGGTTGATGTGGTGACGACCGGTGGCTACACCTGCGCCGGAGATGTGCTCGGCATCGTCACCTTGGCGCGCAGCGGCGCCGGCATCGTGCAAACCTACCGCTACATCGTCGAGCGCGATCTGGCGGACGGCACGCTGGTGGAGTTATTGCCGCAGCACGGTGGCACCTCTCGGCCCTTCATCTTGCTGTATCCCCACGCGCGCCATTTATCGCTGCGGGTGCGCAGCTTCGTCGATTTCCTGGCGCAACAACTCGGCCCAAAGCGTGGGGGTCAAGTCTGACATTCGGACACGATCTCAAGCGTCGGGGTCAAGTCTGACATTCGGACACGATCTCATCCTGTCATGCCTTTTTTCAGCTATGTCCAGTCGTTTCGAAAGCCGCTACCGCGCGGCTCACTGTCTTGACTGATACGTCAAAATGCGCGGCAATCTGACTCATCGAAAACGCCGTCGATCGATAGGCTTGTGCCATCGCTAAATCTCGTGGGGGGAATTTCGACGCGTACTCATCAAGCGACATTGCAAGTGCGCGCCTCTGCGTTCTCGCGACTTCTACACACACATCCTCTGCGGAGTGTTTATGTTGTTCGATGAACGCTTGGTCTCCAAGAATGCATTGAAAGCAGGTGTCTCTTAGGGGGCTGTCGACGTCGATTCCCGCCATGACGAAGCGCCGATAGGCATCTTTGGCCGTCACCTGGTCTGCATCGAAGCAGGCGAGTAGCCAGTCAATCGCCATCCAGGAGGGCGCTGGTTTCTTGCCCAACATGTAGCGGTAGCTGCTCCATTCCCAATTTTCAGGCGTATCGACTATGCCGGCCCGGACGGGGTTCAAAACGATATATCGTGCCAGCTCGCGCAGGTAGGTCTCTTTCTGTACCAGGATAGCTTTGTAGCGGCCTTGCATCACATGCCCCACCAAGTCGTGGCGGCGATTGAAACGTTGAGAATAGGCGCTATTTAGTTGCCGCATGCCTTGTCCGAGATTCCCCTCGGGCGTCTCGACGAGCAGGTGAAAGTGGTTTGTCATCTGGCAAAACGCATGGACGATAAAATGAAACCGCTGGCAAACGCGCTCAGTTTCGACAAACCAGGCGAGACGATCCCGCCTGTCGCGAAAGATGAGCTCACGTCGGTTGCCTCGGCAAGTAACGTGATAGAGGGCACCGGGAAATTCTAGTCTGAGTGGTCTGGCCATCTCACCAATTTAACAGGCGATCACGTCGACGCGCTGATCAAGCACAGAAGTCGTTAGAGCCTGCTGGACCAAGATTTGGTTTGCGTATTCCCTACAAGCTGAGCTCGTGTCTGAATGTCAGACTTGACCCCATCGGTTGAGGTCGTGTCCGAATGCCAGACTTGACCCCATCGTTAGCTGGCGGCGACTTGCCCGATCGCGGCCACCAACTTGTCCAGCTGCGCCGGTTGCGTGAACACCCCCGGCGTGACCCGCACGCAACTGCCGCCCGCCGGTCCGTGTCGTACCACGGTGAAGATGCCGAACTGGTCCATCAGCCGCCGCGCCAGCGCGATGTTCTGCTCGCGCGTGCCTTGCCCCCGCAGCCGGAACGATGTCACCGCGCCGGACATGCCGTCCGCGTCCGGCGTCAGGATGTCGACGTTGCCGAGTGGTCGCACACGGCTGACCCAGTAGTCGCGCAGGTAGCGCAGGCGCGCGCCCTTGGCCGCCGTGCCCATCTCCTCGTGCGCCCGCAGCGCGGCCGGTATCGTCATGATGCTCGCGGAGTTGAGCGTGCCCGAGTGGACGCGCGAGCGGATATCGCCCTTGTCGTGGTCGCGGTCCCCCATGTGGACGCCGATGTCGGCCAGCCGCTCTTTGCGGATGTAAATGAAGCCCAGTCCCAGCGGCGCGCCTATCCATTTGTGCAGGTTGCCACCGATGAAATCGGCCTGCAAGTCGGGCAGGCGGTAGTCCAGCTGGCCCCACGATTGCGCGACATCGACGATGACGTCGACGCCGCGCCGCTTGGCCATGCGCGTGATGTCGGCGACCGGAAACACCAGGCCGGTGCGATGGCTGATATGTGTCAGCAGCAGTAACTTGGCGCGCGGGTTGGCGCGCAGCGCCTGCTCGTAGGCGTCCAGCACGCCCTGGCGCGTGGCGGGCTCCGGCACGCGTATGAGGCCGACCCGCGCGCCGCGTCGCTCGGCCAGGTCGTTCATTGCGTATTGCATGGCGTCGTAATCGAGGTCGCCGTACAGGATCGTGTCGCCCTTGCGCAGCGGCTTGTAGTTGGAGATCAGGTTTTGCAACGATTCGGTGGCGCCGCGCGTGAGCGCGATTTCGTCCACCGGTACCCCGAGACGCCGCGCCAGTTGCAGCCGGATCGCTTCGGTGCCGTCGGCGTCGAAGCTTTGGCGCAGCAGGCGCGAGTTGTCGCGGTTGAGGATGTCGATGTTGCGCTTGAAGTCGTCCGAGACTTGCTTGCTCATGATGCCGTAGTAGGCGTTTTCCAGATTGATGAAGTCGCCGCTGACCTCGTAGTGGGCGGCGATCCCGCTCCAGTAGGCTTCGTCGTCGGCGGAGGGCGCCTTCACCTGCGCGCGCAGGTCGTGGGCGGCGGCGAGCGCAGCGATGGCGGAGCCGTGCAGGAAGGTTCGGCGGGTCAACGTGTCGGTCATGGTTGTATCCGGTAGGGGAGGTTGAATGATTTTAACCTCCCCACCCGCACAAGCTCAGAATTCGTACTTGACCCGCAGCCCGACGTAGCGCTGCGAATTGCGCGGCAGCGTCTGGGTCATCACGTGCGCGCCCCGGTAGAAGTTGAAGTTGTCGCCGATGAAGGTCGTGTAGCTTTTGTCGAACAGGTTGTTGACATACAAGGTGACCTTGAAGCCGCGCGCGGCGTCGTTCAGCGCGATGCTGCCGTTGACGACGCCATAGCTTTTCTGCACCGTCAGCGGATTGTTGCCGAGGTCGAAGTTGACCGCCGACTGGTGCTGGTAGTTGAGGTTGGCGATGCCGTTGTAACTGTCGAACAGCGGGAAGTTGTAGGTCGCCCCCAGGCCGATCTTCAGCTTGGGCGCGTTGGCCAGGCGCTTGCCGGCCAGGTCCTGCACCGAGGCGGTGCCTACTTGCCGGCAGCCCTCGGCCGGCGTCTGCCCGGGATAGCAGTTCGCCAGCGGGAATTCCTTGACGATGGCGTCGACCCAGGCGAGCGAACCCTCCAGCAGCAGTGTGTTGATCGGCTTGCCGGCTAGCTCCAGTTCCACGCCGCGCGTGCGCAGCGCGCCGACGTTCATGACGGCGTTTTGCGTCAGGTTGGTCACCGGATCGATGCGGTTGGATTGCGCCTGGAAATCATCGTAATCGGTGTGGAAGGCGGTGGCGTTGACTTGCAGGCGGTTTTGCAGGAAGCGGCTTTTCAGGCCGAGCTCGTAGGCTTTCGACGTTTCCGGCGCGACCGGCAGGCGCACCCTGGACTGGTCGAAGCCGGTTGAGATGTCGTAGCCGGCGCCCTTGTAGCCGGTGGCGTAGGAGCCGTACACCATCACGTTTTTGGCGACGTCGTGTTGCAGCGCCAGTTTGCCGGTGACGACGCTGTCGGTGTTCTTGCCGGTGAAGTGCGTCGGCGTGGCCGGGGTGCGGTTGGTGAAATCGACGTCGATGGTTTCGCGGTTGTAGCGCAAGCCGGCGTTGAGCCGCGTGGATGGCGTGAGCTTGTAGTCGGCCTGGGTGAAGGCGGCCAGCGTGCGGTTGCCGGCGTTGGCCTCCCAGCGCGCCGGCGATAAGGTCGGCGCGCGGTTGAAGGAGCGGTCGTTGTCGGAATCGGAGAAGTACAGGCCGCCGAGATAGTTGAAGCGGCCGTCGCCGTTGGACGTGAGGCGCAGCTCCTGCGTCAGCATCCTCGAACGGTAGGGCCCGCCTTGCGTGACGCCGCCGTGGCTGGCGCCGCGTGTGAGGGCGCCAACCAGATCGGTTTCGCTGCCGTCGTAGTCGGCGAGGAATTCATATTTCCAGTCCTGCCAGGTGGTCACCGAGGTCAAGGTGTGCAGGTCGCGCTTCCAGCTCAGCGTGCCGCTGACGCTGGCGTTGCGGTTGTCCGCGTAGCCTGGGTCGTCCATGCGCACATTGCGGTTCTCCGGTCCCGGTGTCACACCGGAAAGGGCCGGGGCCAGCGGCGCGACGTTCTGCTGGCTGGCACCCGGCGGCACGGCGCGCAAGGTGGTCACCGGTCCCTCGATCCGGCGGGTGTTGTAGTCGGCGATGAGTTTGCCCTCGAGGCCGTCCGCGCCCTTGAAGTCCAGCCGCACGCGCAGTCCTTTGGCGCGGTCGCCGTTGAGGTCGGTGCCGTAGGTCAGGTTGTGGATGTCGCCGTCGCGTTGCGCGGTGTAGGCGTTCAGGCGGAAGCCGAGGCGCCCGCCGAGCGGGCCGGAGATGCCGGCGTCGATCCGCCGCTCGTGGTCGCTGGTGATGGCGATCTGCCCATGCCCCTCGAGTATCTCGGCCGATGGCTTGGTGACGACGTTGATGACGCCGGCCGACGAGTTCTTGCCGAACAGCGTGCCCTGCGGCCCGCGCAGCACTTCGATGCGTTCGATATCGCTGAGGTTGGAGAACGCCTGCGCCTGCTGGATGACGGGCACGTCGTCGACGATGACGGAGACCGCCGATTCGATGCCGATGCTGTAGGCGAAGGTGCCGATGCCGCGCAGGGCGATCGTGCTGTTGTTCGGATTCTGGTTCAGCGTCATCGACGGCGCCACCCGGGTCAGGTCGCTGAAGTCGACGATTTGCTGGTTTTCGATGGCGCGCGCGTCGACCGTGTTGACCGCGACCGGCACGTCCTGCATCGATTGCGGACGTTTTTGGGCGGTGACCACCACGCTTTGCAACCCTTCTTCCGGCTTGGCGGCGCCATTCTGCGCCAGCGCCGGAGTGGCGTGCAGTGCGGCCAGCGCACACAGGGATGCCGCACGGGCGAGCGCGGTGAGCGGCGGCAGGCGGGCGCCGCTGACGGGGGAAGTCATGTTTTGTCTCCTGATATTTTTGTGATGTTCTAATATATCAGTTGATTCCCCCGTCAAACTCTCAACATGTTGATTGATCGCGGCCCGGTGGTCAGCGCCGCGCCGGTTGGCAGGCGTCGGCCGCGTGGGGCCGGCAACGCGCCGTCCCGCCGCCGGGCAGCCGCACGACATAGCTGGTCCCGTAGCCGTTGCCGGGCGCCTCGAAATCGGTGGAGACCATCTGCGCGCCGCTGGCGAAGGCGGCGTCGGCGCGCTCCAGGCTATTTATCTTGGCCTCGTAGGTTTCGATGTCGGTGCGGGTGCGTATCAGGTAGCCTTGCTGCACGTACCGCTTGATTTCGGCCGCACGCATCAGCGCGTTGTCGAACATCAGGAAGGCGGCGTGGTCCTCGCCGGGTTGGGCGCGCAGGAAGGCCATGCGGCCGCGCAAAGAGGGATGGTCTTTCAGATAGTCGGCGGTCGTGCCGGGGCCGTTGGCGGTCAGTATCAGGAACAGCACCTTGCCGCGCGCCGCGTCCAGTGTCGGCCAGCCACCGGCGCGGATGGCCTGGTTCAACGTCGGGTGCTTGCCCCGGACATCGTCGGGCGTGATGATGCGCTCCCGGCCCATGGCCTCGACCAGTTCGCGGTCGAGGTCGTCGAATAGCGCCGGCGTGAACGGCACGGTGCGCGTGGCGCCTGGCAGGATGGGCATACCCTGGTTCTTCGCTTCGATGAGCAGGAACAGCGGCACGTGGCGCGGATGCGCATCCGACCACGCGCGCACCTGTTGCAGGCACAACCGCAGGGTGGGGCAGCTGCTGCGGAAATCGATGTCGGGAATGTGCAGCACCTTGAAGCCCGGCTTGTCCAGGCCGTTGTCGTCGAACGGCAGCAGGTCGGTCACGCCGCGTTCGCGCAGCATGCGATAGGCGACCGGCGACGCGTAGAGGCCGCCCGCGGGATCGGGATTGATGTCGATCTCGAGGCTTCGCACGCCCATGTCGAGCTGGGCGGCCAAGCCTGGGTGCGCGTATTTCAACATCTCCCCGGGGACCATGGGATTGGGATGTTCCTCCTTGAACAGTTCGCGCGCGGACGGCGACATGCGGTCGATGGCAGTGTCCAGGGTCTTGCCCAGCCTTTCCTCGAACAGCGTCGAGACGTGTGGGTCCAGTCCCTGGCTGTAGCTGTTGTGGGTCCCGAGCACCTGGATCTCGTTGATGCGCAGCGACGGCGGTAGTTCCGGTGCGTCGATGGGGGCGGCGACCACACCACCGCCCAGCACGCATAGTAGCGCGGCGAGACCCAATAGTTTCGTGTTCATGTACGCTCCTTAGAAGTTGTATTTGGCGAACACGCCAACCGTGCGGTAGGCGTTCGGTGTGGTGTAGTGCAGCAGCCCGAGGGGGCCGTATTGCTGCCAGCCGGTCGAGTAGTAGCGGTTGAACAGGTTGCGCGCGTAGACGCCGTACTCGATGGCGGTGTCGTCCGGCGACAGCGTGACGCGCGCGTTGGCCAGCGCGTAGCCCGGCACGCGGGAGTAGGCCGGCTGGCCCACGACCGTCCACAGCTGGCTGCGGACGGACAAGTCCATGTGCGCCTTGAGCAGCATCCTGGCGCCGACGGCGGTCTGGTAGTCGAGCCCAAGGTTGCCCGCCCAGCGCGGCGAGTTGCTCAGGCGGCTGCCGGTGTAGCTGGTCTTGGCGTCGTAGACGTAGTCGGTGTATTTGCCGTTGGTGTAGTTCAGCGAGCCGTTCAGGGTCAGCGCCGGGGCGGCGCGCCAGGTTACGCCGACTTCCGCGCCGCTGCTGCGCAGGGCGCCGGCGTTTCCGATCACCGCCTGCAGGGTCGGATTCCCCGGAATCATCGTCATCAATGTGGTCTGGAAGTCGGTGAACCTCTCCACGAACACGTTGGCGTTGAGCCTCAGCGTACGGCCCAGCAACTCCGATTTGACGCCCACCTCGAAGCTCTTGACCGTCTCGTCGCGGTAGGGATTGTATTTGTTGCCGACGAACGCGACGCCGCCCGGTTTGTAGCCGGTGGTGTAGTTGGCGTAGACCATCACATCTTTAGACAGCTTGTATTGCGGCGACAGGCGGTAAGAGAAATTATTGCCGCTGACCGTGCCCTGCGGGTAAAGCGGTGGCGCGCTGGTGGCGGCGAAGGTGTTCTTGACGCCGGTGATCGGTTCGCTTGGCACCTCGATATAGCTGAGGGACTGGCTGTTGCGGTCGCGCGTGTAGCGCGCGCCGACGCCAATGCCGGCCTGTGGCGTGACGTTGAACTTCAACTGGCCGAAGGCCGCCGTGGTGACGTTGCGCGCGTCGAACAGCGAGGCGTTGCCGTTCCTGCCGATGGCGCCGGTCAGCGTGTACAGCTGGGTCAGTGGCACGCCGGCAGGGGAGATCAGCGGCGCGCCCAGTGTGGCCCATTGCAACTGGGTCTGTTCGGCGTCGAGCTTGTTGTAGAACAGGCCGCCGACGTACTCGATGAAGCGGTCGCCGCCCGACGCCAGGCGGATCTCCTGGCTGTACTTGGAGGTGTCCAGCGCGCCCCGGTTGTAGGGCACATAGGCGTAGATATCGTGCGGCACCAGATTGGCCGGGGTGTCGCTGTCGTAGGTCGAGCCGCGATAGGCGGTGATCGAGGTCAGCGTCGCGTCGCCGAGCTTGTAGCGCAGCCGCAGCGACGTGCCCCATTCCTCGGTGGTGAGCTGCCCGAACGAAGTGTCGGCGTTGTCGGCGTTGCGCGGGCCTGGCGTGACGCCGGCGACAAGCTGGGCGTCGGTGACCGCTGCCGGGGCGCCGGAGACGGCGGTGCGGATGTTGCTGTCCCAGTGGCGTTGGTAGTCGTTCGACAGGATCACTTCCAGATCGCGGGTGGGGTTGAACAGCAGCCGGGCGCGGTAGCCGTGCTCCTTGACCTCGCCCAGCTTGCGGCGCAACGTGGTGTAGGTGCCATAGCCGTCCTGTCCTAGGTCGAAGGCCGAGATGCGCAGCGCCGCGTTGTCGCCCAGCGGGGCGTTGACGGTGGCGTTGTACAGGTGGTCGCGGCGCTGGCCGTAGCTGACGCCGGCGTTGGCGGACCAGCGCTTGAGCTCTGGTTTTTCGGTCGTCACCGAGATCACGCCGGAAGTGGCGTTCTTGCCGAACAAGGTTCCTTGTGGACCCATCAGCACATCGACGCGCTGGATGTCCACCAGGCCGATCAGGCCGTTGGCGCGCTGCGCGTCCATCACCACATCGTCGACCACCACGCTCACCGACTTGGCGTTGGAGAAGTCGAACGATTGGCTGCCGACGCCACGGATCTGGAACGCCGCGCCCTGTGTCGGATCGTATTGCAGGCCGGGCACCAGATACTGCAGGTCGGTGACGGATTGGTAGCCGGAGTCCTCCAGCGCCTTGCCGCTGACGGCGGTCACGGCGATCGGCACGGCTTGCAGGTTTTCGCTGCGGCGTTGCGCGGTGACGATCACCGGCGCCAGTTCGGCCGACGGGGCGGGGCGGTCGGATTCGGTCTCGGCCGCGTAGGCGCCGCCGCAAGCGGCGGCGCACAGCAGCATCGCGCCGCGATAAGAGGAGGTCGTAGTCATGCTTTCCCTGGAGGTATAGGTGTGTGAAAGGCATGACTGTAACAGCCGATTGTGACGACTAAATTACAACTGGTCGAATAAAATATTCGTTAATACGCTTTAAAAATACAATTGGTCGAAACTCTATCGTTTTTCGAGATAGCTCAGCAACTCGCGATACACAGGGACGAATCCGTTTTTTTCCGCCAGGGGCAGCGTGCAGGTGTAGCCGATCAAGCCGACTGATGCAATCTGGGCGGCAAGCATGTCGATGCCGGGCAGGGCCGGCGACACGCGGCGCAGGATTTTGAGCAGGTTGATGCCCCGGCGGCGGCGCATGTCGGCAGCGCCCGGCGCCAGCCTGGGCATGCGCGCCGCAGCGATGGCCAGCGCGAACGTCGCGCGGCCGACATCGAGGCCATGGTCGCTAACACTATTCATGCGGCCGGGGGCGGCGGTCAGATCGCCTGACGGCTCGCCTTCGTCGACCGCGCGCAGCACGTGCGAAATGATGAATTCCAGTCCGGCGACAACCAGGTCCTGCTGGGTGGCGAAGCGGTAGATCAGCGTGGTGTGCGGCACCCCGGCCTCGGCGGCGATCGCGCGGTGGGTCAGGGCGCTGACGCCGCGTTCGGTGAGGGCGATGGCGCAGGCGCGCGCGGCGCGGCCCGGCCAGTCGCTGGACACCTCGACACCGTGACCGACGGCGATCTCGCCTTCGTGGTAGTCCAATTGCTCGAACAGGGCCGCAAACACGGCCTCGTCTTCGGCGGCGGTGGCCGCCAGCGCGGAAACGCCGGAGAACAGGCGACGCAGACACAGGCGCCGCAGCATCCGATAAGCCGGCTGATGGCCTAGGCCGATGCTGAAGGCGAGTTCGTCGACAAAGTAACCGCCTAGCCAACCGCTGTCGGTCAGCGCCGGCGGCAGGCCCGCGCGCGCGCCAAGCTGCGCCCAGAAGCGCATGCGCTCGTCCAGCCATGGCGAGAAGGCGGCGCGCAGCGGTTCGTCCCAGCCGGCACTCTGGAGTATCTCCATGAACAGCAGCGAGAAGTCGCGGTGGCGCACCGCCAGTTCCTGCAGGATGGTATCGGCCAGGTCTGCCGCCAGTGCCGGACTCAATGTATCCAGCTTTGCCAGCGTGGTGCGCCAGCCTTCGAAAATACGCTGTTCCTCGCCGTGGGCGGCGCGGCACACGGCCGCGACGACATCGGCGCGCGTACCGTAGTGGTTGCTCAGGACGGTGACTGAGACGTCCAGGCTTTCCGCCAGTGGCCGCAGCGCCATCCCGGCCCAGCCATTTTGCGCGGCGATGCCGCATGCGGCCGCCAGCAGATCGCTATCCTTGGGCGCCTTGCCACGCTTGCTTACAGTTGGTGCTGTCAATTCATTTCCCGGGTGTTGATGGTGACGAGTAAGTGTCGATCATAACTGATCGGGGCGTCGCGCTTGGTCATCAGGCCGTCATTCTTCGACCCTAGACTTAGCGCTCCACAATTTTTTTGAGCACCAGTCAAATGAAGAAACCAGGCGAAACCACCCTTCCGACAACCTCCATCGAACAGGGCGTCGCACCCCGGCCGCAGCGCCGCACCTTGCTGAAAATGGGCCTGGCGTCGGCTTCCGGCTTGTCCGTCGGCGGATTGCTGTCCGGCTGCGGCGGCGGCAACAGCGAGATCGGCAACTCCGGCAACGGCGGTGGCACCGCCCCCGTCGTCACCCCGCCGAGCACGCTGATTTCCAGCTTCGCCCTGGCCGTCTTGCCGGATACCCAGTTCTACGCCCGCTACGCGACTTCATCGGAAAGCAATCAATACCAGCGCCACTACGGCAACGAACCGTTCGCCGCGCAGACCAATTGGGTGGCGCGCAACGCCGCCGCGTTGAACATACCGTTCCTGATCCATCTGGGCGACGTGGTCGACCAGGTCGGCAAGCCGGAGCAGTGGAAGGTGGCCGACAGCGCCATGCAGGTGCTGGAGGTGAACAAAGTGCCGTACTCCATCCTGGCCGGCAACCACGACGTTGTGAACGACCTCGACTACAACGGCGACCAGACCAAGGGCACCGACAGCCAGCGCGTGCTGGCCAACGAGCCGTATCTGCAATGGTTCGGCACCCGCCGCGCGCAGCGCCAGGCCACTTTTGGCGGGCGCGACGGCACCGGCTTCCACGAATACCACATCTTCACCGCGCAGGAACAGAAGTTCATGGTGCTGTCGCTGTCGTGGCGTATTTCCGACGCCGGCATCGCCTGGGCGCGCAAGGTCATGGCCGACAATCCGACCTTGCCGGTCATCCTGGTCAACCACCAGTTGCTGAACATCGCGGCCGACGCGCTCAGCCCGCTGGAGACCGATTACGGCAAGATGCTGTGGGAAAAACTGATCCGCGATAACGATCAGATCTTCATGACGTTGAACGGCCACCACCACGGCGCCGCGCGCCTGACCAAGACCAACAACTTCGGCAACGCGGTCGAGGAAATGGTGGTCGACTACCAGATGGACTACCAGGGCGGCAACGGTTTGATGCGCCTGTACGAATTCGACCTGACCAACAACCAGATCAAGGTGCTGTCGTTCTCACCGTGGGTGCCGATGAAGCCGGCCGACACCCTCAACGCCTTCGACCGCGCCGTGCTCACCGAGCCGAACGAGGCGTTTACCATCTCGATCAACTTCGCCAAGCGCTTCGCGCGCTTCAACGCCGCCTTCGGCACCGGCAAGGCGACGGTGGCGTCGTCGCTGGTCGACCAGGCCAAGGCGCTCGTCCTCAAGGGTTATACGGAGCCGGCCGTCGTCGTACCGGTCGCGCCGAAGGACGCAGACGATTATCCGAAAGTGGCGTCGACCGTGGCGCATTGGCGCTTCTACGGCGGCACCGAGGGCGCGGCCGTGGCGCCGGGCACCCGCATCGCCGACGTCACCGGTGCCAACCCGCTGACGCGGGACGCGCTCAACAAGGGCGGCATCGTCGGCGCCGAGGCGGGCGACATCGTCTGGAGCAGCGACCGCCACCGCCTGTCGTCGGCGCCGGGCTCGGTCAGCTTCATCAACACCGACAAGAACACGCCGCGCCTGAGCTATTTCGTCACCGACCCGTCCGCGGCGATCAACGCCCAGACCTTCGCCAAGACCGGTTACACGATCGAGGCCTTCGTCAAGATCAACCAGGCGTGGGACAAGTCCAAGCACGCGTGGATGAACATCATGACGCGCGACGGCAAGCGCGGCGACCTGGCCGGCTTCGACGGCGGCGATCCGGAATCGCCGCCGCTGCTGTTCGCGATCTCCAGCCTGCGCGAGGTGCAGTGGGAGGTGGTGCCGGACGTGGCCGGCGCGCGCGGCGGCCTGGCCAGCTGGTCGGGCGAGATCATCGCCGGCACCTGGGTGCATATCGCCATCGTCAACGACCCGGCCACGCACGACACGGTGATGTATGTGGAAGGCGCGCCGGTGCTGCGCAACAGCAGCAATGTGGTCGGGTTGGCGACGCTGTCGGCGACATCGCAATGGGTGGTGGGCGGCGGTTCGTGGGATGGCGCGCGCGCCGACGGCTTCTTCGGCAATATCGGCGAGGTGCGGGTGGCGGCGGCCGCGCTGCCGGCCGCGCAGTGGCTGACCGCGCGACGCTAAGCTAAGTTCTGAATCACGTAGGGCGGATTAGGCGGAACGCCGTAATCGGCCCTACGTGTTTTCTCACAAATCCGCCAGTGTGGCGCGCGTGTGCGCGGCCTGCTGCCGCAACGCCTCCAGCGCAGGCCCGTCCATGCGCTTGATCTGCAGATAAACCATGTTGAGCCGATTGTTCTTACCCAACGAGTCGCGGTTGCGCTCGAAAAAATCCCAGTACATCGCGTTGTAGGGACAAGCCCTGTCGCCAACACGCGCCTTCTTATCGTAGTGACAGCCCTTGCAATAGTCGCTCATGCGATCTATGTACGCCGCGCTGGATACATACGGCTTGGTGGCCAGCAAACCGCCATCCGCATACTGGCTCATGCCCAGCGTGTTGGGCAATTCCACCCACTCGAAGGCGTCGATGTAAACGCCCAGGTACCACTGATGCAGTTCGTATGGCGACAGCCCCGCCAACAGCGAGAAATTCCCGATCACCATCAGCCGGTTGATATGGTGGCTGTGCGCGTGCTCCAGCGACTGGCCGATGGCCGCCGCCATGCAGCGCATGCGCGTCTCGCCCGACCAGAACCAATGCGGCAGCGGCGTGTTGTGGTTGAAGGCGTTGAGCCGGTCGTAGCCGGGCATGCGGTGCCAGTACACGCCGCGCACGTATTCGCGCCAGCCGAGTATCTGGCGGATATAGCCCTCGGCCGACGCCAGCGGCACGGCGCCGTCGCGCCACGCCGCCTCGACCCGTTCGATCACCGTGCGCGGATCGAGCATCTTGCTGTTCATCGCGAACGACAGCAGCGAATGGAACAGGCGCCAGGCCTTGAAGCTCATCGCGTCCTGGAACTGGCCGAAGTGCGGCAGGGCATGTTTGACGAAGCGGTCGAGCTGCTCCAGCGCCTCGTCGCGGTTCAGCGGCCAGGCGCCATTCGTCCGGCGCCTGCCAGCGCAAGGCCGCCGCGCCGTAATGCTCGATCAGGTGATCCAGGTTGGCGGGAAGCGACTGACGGTTTTCGGGATCGTCGATGGTCAGGTAGTGCACGCGGTGGCCGTCCTCGCGCAGCCGCCGCGCCAGATCGCGCATGGCGGCGAAGATGGCGATGATTTTTTGCGCGTGGTGGAGGACGTAGTCGGTTTCCTGGCGCACTTCCATCATCACGAAGACCACGTCGTCGCGCGTTTCAGCGAACCAGCTGTGCTGGCAGTTGAGTTGGTCGCCCAGGATGAGCTTGAGTGTGGGTTGGCTGGTGCGGTTCATGCGGCCACCTTAGAGGAAGAAAAATCGTCCGTCCAGCGTGCGCATTGCGATCGGCCGTCAAAAATGGTTCAATGGCGGTTCAACCGGTTTTGACGAGGGTGATGATGAATGCGGTGATAACAAAGCCGGCGCCGATGCGGCGCTTGAGTCCTCAAAAACTCAGACTGAGCAAGTGGACGGCGGTCGCGCCCGTCAACAAGGAAAAGCATTTCATGGTGGTGGAGCTGGTCGAACCGGCGCAGCAGGGCGGGGCGGTGGAGCAGATCGTGCTGGAGGCGGTGCATTCGCGCCGCCGGCAAACCATGCCGTGGCGCGAGCTGGCCGATGCGGCCAAGTGGCGCCAAGGCTGGCAGTAAGGCGAAGGTGGGATATTCTGAGACACGTAGGGCGGATTAGGCGGAACGCCGTAATCGGCCAGCGATGCGCCGTCGGCGGCTCGCCGATGGCCGATTACGCTGCGCTAATCCGCCCTACGTGTCTCCGCGATCCGCGTCGGTCCCAGGCCCGAGTTCGCGCGTCAAGCGCGGCCCAGCACCGCCGCCGCCGCCATCAACTCATCGATCAACGCCAGCGAGCTTTTCCCCGACAACGAATGCGGGTCGAACTCCGCCGTCGCCGAGTAGCGCAGCAAGGTGCCCGGATTGAGCTTGTTCAAATTGGTCTGCCCCATGGTCCAGCCCGAGTAGCGGCGCTCGCAGATCTCCTCGTAATGCAGCAGCACCACGTCGGTGTGCCGCGTGTCGCGCAAAATCTTGCCGTACAGGCGGTTGACCTGGTCGCGCCCGCCCTCGATCACCTGCAGGTAGGAACGGTCGCTATGGCACAGCACGCCGGTGATGCCGTGCTTGGGATTGTAGGCGTGCGATTGCTGCATGATGGCCGTGACCGCGCCCACGTGGGTGTCGGCGGCGGCGCGGCTGGCGTACAAAAGTCGGACGAGCATTCGTATTTCTCCCGTGATATCAGCGTTTGATC
Organism: Burkholderia sp. LMU1-1-1.1; assembly: GCF_040675865.1. Taxonomy (NCBI): domain Bacteria; kingdom Pseudomonadati; phylum Pseudomonadota; class Betaproteobacteria; order Burkholderiales; family Burkholderiaceae; genus Burkholderia; species Burkholderia sp. LMU1-1-1.1. The sequence continues at coordinate 201,783 of NZ_JBEGHG010000067.1, forward strand.
AGCGACAGGAACTCGCGCCGCAGGGCCGGGTCCTTGAGGAAGGAGCCGTGCATGACGCTGTTGATCATGCGCGCGTCCATGTCCTTGACACCGCGCCACTGCATGCAAAAGTGGTCCGCCTCCATGATAACGGCCAAGCCGTCCGGCTGCATTTTCTCCTGCAGCAGATCGGCCAGCTGTACCACCGCCTCTTCCTGGATCTGCGGCCGGCTCATGATCCAGCTGGCCAGGCGCGCGTACTTGGACAGGCCGATCAGGTTCGAGTGCTGGTTCGGCATGACGCCGATCCATACCTTGCCGATGACCGGGCACAGATGGTGCGAGCAGGCGCTGCGCACCGTGATCGGGCCGATGATCATTAACTCGTTCAGGTTGGCGGCGTTGGGGAACTCGGTCACCGGCGGCATGTCGACGTAGCGCCCGCCGAACACCTCGTTCATGTACATCTTGGCGACGCGGCGCGCCGTGTCCTGCGTATTGTGGTCGCTGACGGTGTCGATGACCAGGCTTTCCAGCACCTTCTGCATATGGCCGCTGACTTCATCCAGCAGCTGGTCCAGCTCGCCGGGTTCGATGTAGGCGGCGATGTTGTCGTTGGCATGAAAGCGCGTGTTGCTGGCGATCAGGCGCGCGCGGATGCGCTCGGAGGCGGTGGTGGTGGCAGGGCGATATGCCGGAAGCTGCTCGGTGGTCATGCGGTAGTCCAATCAGAAATTCAAATAATGAGTACAACTGCGGGTGCGGCGGTGTTACGGCCTGTCGGGCAGGGGCAGGCCTTCGGCATACGCCAGCCGTTCCAGCGCCTGCTCCATCATCACGCGCGCGTGGCCGGCGCTGCGGCCCAGGTCCTCGTGCAGCGCCGCGTCGCTGGCGTTGCGATTTTGGCACTGGTAGCTATAGCGCTCGAAACTGGCCAGCATCATCAGTATATCCGCCAGATGGCGCGGGCACTCACAATTGATGCTGGAGGAAGCCGACGACAGCGCCGCCAGCGCCTGGTCGTCCAGGCGGCGCGGTGGTGGCGGCGTGCTCGGTCCCGCAGGCGGCCGCGCCGCGCCGGTCAGCGCCGTGCTGCATAAAACCGCCACCTCGGCGGGGTCGGACGGCGCGCGCGCCACCAGGCACCCGTGTTCGCGCAGGCGGCGCACGGTGGCGCTGTCGCAGAAGCGGTACAGCACCACCACGGTGCGCACCTGCATCGCGCGGCGCGCTGCCTGGATTTGCGGCAGCGCGTCGGCGCTCATCTCGGACGATTCGATCAGCAGCACGTCGGCCGATACGCCGGCCATGGCCTCGGCCGCGGCTTCGAACTGGAAGCAACTGGCGACGATATCGAGTTCCGGCGAGGTGCGGATCGCGCCAAGGCGTCGCGCCAGCGCGGCGCCGGCCACGGCGATCTTCAGCGTTTGCGTGGCGGCGCCCGGGGCGGCGGGCGAGGGCGCGGCGCCGGCCAGCGCGATCAATTCATCGGCCGCCAGCCGGGCCACGGTGCCGATCGCGTGCCCCTGGTCGACCACGCGTTTGAGCAGGCCAAGCCGGCGGACCTGGTCGGCCGAGTACAGGCGCTGGCCGTGCGGCGAGCGGTCGACATCCGAGACGCCATAGCGGCGCTCCCACACGCGCAGCGTTTCCACCGGCAGCCCCGCCAGCCGCGCGGCCACGCCGCTGCGATAGCCGGTGGGCTTCGGTTCTGGTTTTTCTTCCGCTTTCGACATGTCGCTCCTCTTTCATCTATTTTGCGCATTTTAGCAGTTTGCGGGTCATGGCGTCGAATGAACCGAAATTGAACCGCCGAAAGCCGGCGCGGCCTTTTTCCGGCGCGGTCTTCTCTTTATACTTTGGACTTTATAAAGAAGAGGATTCATCGCCATGCCTGGAAGACGTCTTAATGTGGCGGTGATCGGAGCCGGGTTGGCCGGGCTGTCATGCGGACGGCATTTGCAGAACGCGGGCTGCCGCGTCACCCTGTTCGAGAAAGCGCGCGGTCCCGGCGGGCGCATGAGCACCCGGCGCGCCGAAGGCTGGCAGTGTGATCACGGCGCCCAGTATTTCACGGTACGGGACAACGCTTTCCGCGAGGAGGTCGCGCGTTGGGAGGCGGCCGGCGTGGCCGCGCTGTGGGAGCCGAGGATCGCGGTCATCGGCGGCGGCAAGGCGGAGCCGGACAGCGTCGCGCGCTTCGTCGGCATGCCGCGCATGAACGCTCCGGCGGCGTGGCTTGCCGCCGGCTTGCAGGTGTGCAGCGGCTTCACCATCGACAAGATACACCACGAGGCGGAGGGATGGCGCCTGCATTCGAAGGAGCAGGGGGCGCACGCCGGGCGTTACGACGCGCTGGTGCTCGCGGTGCCGGCGCCGCAGGCGGCCGCGTTGCTGGAGCCGTTGCTGCCATTGACGGCGATGCAGGCCAGCGCCGTACCCATGCTCCCCAGCTGGACCCTGATGCTGCGTTTCGGGCGGCCCCACACGCCGGGCTACGACGCCGCCTTCATCAACGACGGGCCGCTGCGCTGGATCGCGCGCGACAGTTCAAAACCCGGCCGTGCCGGCAGCGAGGTGTGGGTGTTACAGGCCGGCGCCGAGTGGAGCACGGCTCATATCGAGGATGACGAGACGGTCGTGACGGCGCTGCTGCTTGACGCCTTCGCGAAGTTGGGCGGCCCGCGGCCGGAAGCCGTCACCGCGCACCGCTGGCGTTACGCCAAGGCCGGCGCGGCGTCGTCGCGGCAGGCCGTGTGGCTGCCGGCGGTGCGGGTCGGCCTGTGCGGCGACTGGCTCGGCGGCGGCCGGGTGGAGGACGCCTGGTTGAGCGGTCAGGCGCTGGCCGCCAAGCTGTTGGCTAGAACTCCGTGCTTGCCGTGAGCGCGAAGCTGCGGGGGGCGCCCAGCACCAGATAACCGGCGCCCTGCGAGCCTCCGGCCGAGGCCCAGTAGCTCTTGTCGGTGAGGTTGTCGACGCGTACGCGCAGCGTATAGCTGCGGCCATCCAGATCGAACTGGAAGCGCGCGCTAGCGTCCAGCCGGTTCCACGACGGCAGTTCCTGTGTATTGGCCGCGTTGACCGCTTGCGACGCCGTGTGCAAAGCGCGCGCCGACAGGCTCAAGCCCGGCACGCCCGACACATCCCAATCGACACCGATATTCACCTGGGACTTGGGCACGCCGATGACGTCCTTGCCGTCGGTCGCACCGCCGGCGGTGCGCTCCTGCGTGGCTTCGAGCAGGGTCAAGCCGCCCAGCACGCGCAGGCCGCGCAGCGGTTCGCCGAAGGCCGAGAATTCGGCGCCTCGGTTGCGCTGCTCGCCGTCGATGCCGAACACCTTGCTGGCCGGGTTCAACACGCCCTGCGGCTGGGTCGTGGTGAACAGCGCGACATTGGCGCCGAAGCGGCCGGCGTCGTACTTCGCGCCCACTTCCTTCTGGCGCGATTTGTACGGCGCGAAAATCTGGCCGACATTGATGGCGGTCGATCCGGCCACCGCACCTTGCTGCAGGCTTTCGATATAGTTCGCGTACAGCGACACCTGTTTCGACGCCTTGTAGACCAGCGCGGCGATCGGCGTGTTGGCGCTCTCGCTGTAATCGGCGTTCTGTTTGCCCGTGTTGTAGGCGTAGCCGGTCTGTTTGATGCGTTGATGGCGCACGCCGACGGTCAGCAGCACGCTGTCGTCGAGGAAGCCCATGCTGTCGGCCACCGCGCCGCTCACCAGCTTCACCTTGTTGGTGGTGCGCGGATCGGACAGCGGGTTGCCGAAGGTGGTCAGGAGCGGCAAGGCCATCACCGGCGGGTCGTAGAGCGACGTCGCCTGGTAGGCCGATGTCGCGTAGGCGTTGCGCGAGTCGAGCTCGAAGCCGGTCGTCGTCACCGCCAGCTTGTGGCTTACGGGGCCGGTGCGCAGCGCGGTGCGCAATCCCAGTTCGCCGGTGTGGATATGGTCTTCGCGGGCGTTGTCGAAGCGGCGCAGGTTGCCGGCTCCGGAGGTCGAGGTGATGTTCAGGGTGCTGGCCAGCCGGTTGAGTTCATGGCCGCGCCGCCCGCCGAACGAAGCCCACGCCACCACGTCCTTGGCCACGTCCCACTCGCCGCGCAGGGTGCCGAAGACATCGCGCTCGCTGGAGTAGTCCCATGGCTGGCCGAAGTTGGCGCCGCCGTCCGGCGCCGCTGGAACCGCCAGCCCGGCGGCGACGTTGACGGCCGGCCGGGCGGTGCTTAGCTTACTGTCCTGCCAGCCCAGATCCGCCGACAGCCGGAACCCACGTCCGCGGTAGTCGGCGCCCAGCGCCGCCAGTTGCAGCTCGCGGTGTTCGTCGTCGATGGCGGTGCCGCCTTTGCGCTGCACGGCGTTGAAGCGCAGGCCGATGCGGTTTTCGTCGCCGAAGCGGCGCGCGATGTCGGCCGCCAGGTGGGTTTGCCGGCCCGATTGCAGGCCGGCGCTGATCTCGGTGAGCGGTTGGTTGGGCGCGCGCTTGGGCAGCAGGTTGATGGCGCCGCCGATGCCGCCGCCGGAGGGCGAGGCGCCGTTGAGGAAGGTGTTGGCGCCCCTGAAGACTTCCACGCGTTCCAGCAGTTCGGCCGCGATGTACTGGCGCGGCAGCACGCCGTACAAGCCGTTGTAGGCCAGATCGTCCGAAGCGACCGGAAAGCCGCGAATGATGTACATCTCCTGGTAATTGCCGAAGCCGCGCGCCACGCGCACCGACGGGTCGCTTTGCAGCACGTCGGCCACGCTGCGCGCCTGCTGGTCCTCGATGAACTGCTGCGTGTAGTTGGTGCTGTTGAACGGCGTGTCCATGTTGTCCATGTTGCCGAGCATGCCGACGCGCCCGCCCTTGGCGACCTGGCCACCGGCGAAGGTCTTGGACAGGCCGGCGGCCGAGGCGTCGGCGCTGGCGCTGATGACGACCGTTTGCAGTTCGGGTTCGGTTTGGGCCTGCGCGGACGGCGCGAGGACGGAGAGGGCGGAGAGAACGCAGACGGTCGTGGTCTTCAATACAAGTGGCATGGGACTCGAGATAAATGGGAATGATTCCCATTATCACTGTCATGCGGCCCGCTGTACAGTCTTACTTAAGGGATAGCCGGCGGCGCGACGCCCTGGACGCCGGCCAGGCCGAGGATGGTCAGCATGACGTTTTGAGGCGCCGCGAAAGCGTTGGTAGGCGCCCACCACTCGTTTTTCTCCGAGTGGTAGCCGCCGGAGCTGCCGCCGGCCGGCATGGTGATGGCGGGGATGCCAAGGCTCATCGGCAGGTTGGCGTCGGTCGAATGGGGACCGTCGAGCAGCGCGGGCCGGCCTTGCGCGCTCGCCGCCGCCAGCGCCAGTTTGACGATCTTTGCATCCCTGGCCATCTGCCCGGCCGGGCGGTCGCCGATCAACGCGATGTCGGCGGTGATCGCCTTGCTGTTCCAGCGCTGGTTGGTCTCGTCCACGCCCTGCTGGATCGCGGCCTTGATGCGCCGCTCGGTCTCGGCCAGCAACGGCGCGTCGGCCGAGCGGATGTCGACCAGCATGCTTGCTTCGGCGGCGATGCTGTTGACCGATTGCCCGCCCTGGATCACGCCGACATTGAAGGTGACCTTGGGCTCGGCCGGCACGCGCAGATCGTCGATGCGGGCGATCGCGCGGCCGGCGGCGTGCACCGCCGACGGCAGGCCGAAGCCCTCGTAGCTATGCCCGCCCGGCCCGCGCACCGTCACCTTGAAGCGTCGGCTGCCGGTGCCGATGTGGGTCACCGGATCGCCGTCCGCGCCCAGTGCCGGTTCGAGGCCGACGAAGGCCTTGATATCCTTGCGTTGGCTGAACAGGTGCTTGACGCCTTTGAGGTCGCCCAGGCTTTCCTCGCCGACGTTGGCGACCACCAGGATGTCGCCCACCGGGGCGACGCCGGCGTCGCGCATGGCGCTGACGATCACCAGCACCGCCGCCAGCGAGCGGGCGTTGTCGGCGATGCCGGGCGAGTAGAAGCGGCCATCCTTTTCACGCACCGCCAGGTCGGTGCCGGCCGGGTAGACCGTGTCGAGGTGGGCGGCCAACACGATGGTCGGCCCTTTGCCGGCGCCGCGGTAGGTGCCCAGCACATTGCCCGCCTCGTCCAGGTGCACTTCGTGCAGGCCTGCAGTCTTCATGCGCCCGGCGTAGTCGGCCGCGCGCGCCGACTCGGCGAACGTCGGCGCCGGGATCGCGTTGATCGCCAGCGTGTTGGCGGTGGTCGTCGGCTCGTTCTTTTCGATGTAGGCCAGCGCCCGTTTCACCGCCGGGTGCGCGGCGATGCGCGCCATGGTCCGCTGTTCATCCTGCGAATGGGCGAGGGCCGGATAGGCGGAAAGGCCGATGGCCAGGATGGCGCAGATGGCGCGGGGGATGCGGGGCATGGAGGTCCTATGGGTGGTTCAACGGAGTTTGGCGATCATCGCCAGCAGGGCGTCGACATCGATCGGCTTGACGAAATAATGATTGAAACCGGCGTCCTTGGCCAGCTCGCGGTCCTCGCGGCGTCCGTAGCCGGTCACCGCCGCCAGCGTGGCGTCGGCCGTCTGCGGCAGCTTGCGCAGGCCGCGCGCCAGCTCGTTTCCGCTGAGGTCAGGCAGGCCGATGTCGAGCAGGCACAGTTGCGGCGCGACCGCCTGCGCGATCTCCAATCCCGCATGCGCGGTGTGCGCGAGGAAGACCTCGTGTCCGACGGTCTCCAGCAGCAGCTGCAAGGTTTGCGCGGCGTCGATGTTGTCGTCGACCACCAGCACGCGCAGCCTCGTTTGCGGCGCGGCCGCCGGCTTGGCCGCCACCGGCGCCTGCGCGACCGCCGTGCCGGGCAGCTTGATGGTGAAGGTGCTGCCTTTCTGGTCGCCGCCGCTGTCGACGACCACCGTGCCGCCATGCAGCTCGACCAGCGTTTTGACCAGCGCCAGCCCCAGTCCCAGGCCGCCCTGCGAGCGGTCCGAATTGCGGTCGGCCTGCGCGAACAGCTCGAACACGCGGCCGCGCAGTTCGTCCGACATGCCGATGCCGTTGTCGCTGATGACCATCTTGACTTCGCCCGCCTCGGCGCGCACCAGCAGCCGGATGGCGCCGCCGGCCGGCGTGTACTTGGCCGCGTTGTTAAGCACATTGACCAGCACCTGCACCAGCCGTTTATGGTCGCCCATCACCTGCAGCGGCGTCTCCGGCAGCACCAGGTCGAAGCGGTGATGCTTGGCGCGCATCATCGGGTCCGCCTGTTCGACGGCGTCGGCGACGATGTCGGCCACGTTCAGCGGCACCCGCGTCAACGTCACCAGGCCGCGCGTCACGCGCGAGACGTCGAGCAGGTCGTCGACCAGCCGCGTCATGTGGGTGACCTGGCGCACGATGATGCCGGCGGTGCGTTCGACCGACTGCGGGCTGGCGTTGCCGCTCTGGAGCAGCTGGGCGCCGGCGCTGATCGGCGCCAGCGGATTGCGCAGCTCGTGCGCCAGCATCGCCAGGAATTCGTCCTTGCGCTGGTCGGCCTGGCGCAGCTGGGTCTCGGCCTGCAGGTGCTGCAGCTCCTTTTCCTGCAGCGCGGCGGCCATTGCGTCAAGCGCGCGCGCCAGTTCGCTGATCTCCTCGTTGCCGTAGGTGATGCCGCTGCGCGCGCCCAGGGTGCCGGAGGCGATGCTGTTGGCGGTGGTGGCCAGCCGCTTGACCCGGCGCAGCACCAGCACGTCGCCGACGAACCACGCCGCCAGCAGCGCCAGGATCAAGGTGACCGCCAACGCCATCAGGTCGAGCTTCTGGTCGCGGCGGGCGACGGCGGTGATCTCGTCGGCCGGGATGCCGATCGTGACCGTGTAGTCGGACAGGCCATTGTTGCCGACGCGGGCGAAGCGGTGCAGCCGTTCGACGCCGTCGGGGCCTGTCAGCAGCACCGGCTTTCCCGGCTCGCCGGCCATGGCCGCGCGCATCTCCGGCCATACCGGTTTGCCGTACCACTGCTCCGGATTGGGTTTGCGGGCGATGATCTTGCCGTCGGAATCGGCCGTCATCAGCAGGGAACCGGGCGGCAGCTGGATGTCGGCGACGAAGCGATCGAGCTTGGTCAGGTCCAGCGCCGCGAACAACACGGCCTGCACCTGTTGCCCCTCGTCGAGCAATGGATAGGTGAGGTTGACGGTGTGTTTCTGGATCACGCGGCCGAAGATGTAGCCGCCGGCGACGAAGCGGCGTAAATGGACGGCGCGGCGGAAATGCGTGCGGTCGCCCAGATTGACCGGCGTCTTGGACGGGATGGCGGTGCAGGTGACGTCGCCGTTCAGCTGGATCAGGCCAAGGTTGGCGTAGTCCGGATTCTGGTTCTGGATATTGGCCAGCAGCCGGCTGCAATGGGCCTGGTCGCCCATCAGATCGGGCACGCTGGCCAGGTCGCGCAGGATCTGGCGCGCGCTTTCGATCGATTGCGCCTCGTTGGCGGCGGCCAGGTTGGTCAGCTGTTGCAGGTTTTCCTCGGCCACGCGGATGGCGTGTTCGCGTTCGCGCACGCCGCTGACGACGGTCATCACCGCGATCGGCGCGATCGCCAGCGCCACCAGCAAAATCAGCCGGCTGCGCAGGCTATTGAGTTGGAAGAGGAGAAAGGCCACAGCGGGTCAGCGTGCGCGGTACAGTGCGTTGCCGAAGTCGACGATGGCCTTGACGCCGCGCCGCAGCGTGGCCACATCGTCGGAGATATAGCCGATGCGGATGTGGCCCGGCGCGCCGAGCGCCTCGCCCGGCATCACCGCCACCGAGCGCTCGGCCAGCAGCCGCTCGGACAACGCGGCGGTGTCCATCGTCAGCGGCGAGACGTCGGCCCACAGGTACGGCCCGGAGGCCGGGCAGCGCATCGTCAGCCACGGCAGGCCGGCGGTCAGGTCGAGCACCAGATCGCGGCGCGCGCGGTAGTCGGCCAGCATCGCGCGCGGTTCGCCCGATTCGAAGGCGGCGGCCAGCGCCAGTTGGATCAGCATTGGCGCGGCGGCGGTGATCGGGCCTTGCAGCGTCTCCATCGCCGAGACCAGATCGGGCGGCGCCACCGCGAAGCCGGCGCGCCAGCCCATCATGGCGTAGCTTTGCGAGGCCGAGAACAAGGTGACGACGCCGAGCTCGCGCCAGTCCGGGCGCGAGGCCAGGCTGATATGGGCGCCGTCGAAAATCAGCTTCTCGTAGCTCTCGTCGACGATGGCGCGGGTGCCGGTGCGTTGGAGCCAGGCGCCGATGCGGTCGATTTCGGCCGCTGTCAGCACCGCGCCGGTCGGGTTGTGCGGGTTGTTGATGATCAGGACCTTGGCCGGCGGCAGGCTGTCCAGAAGTTCGGCGGTGATCACGGCGGGCAGGTCGACCAGCACCGGTTCGAGTCCGAGCAGTTTGCTGGTCGCCACGTAGGCCGGCCAATGCGGCTTGAAGATGATCACGCGGTCGCCCGGATCGGCCATCACATACAAAGCTTGATACAGTGCCTGCTTGGCGCCATTGGTGACCAGGATGTCTGCCGGCGTGGCGGCTATGCCGTTCTCGTTGACGACCTTGGCGGCGAGCCGGGCGCGGATCGGGGCGTCGCCGACGACGGCGGTGTAGGCCAGCGATGGCTGGCGCAGGCCTTCGCGTGCCGCCTCGAGCACGGCCTCGGGCGCCTGCAAGTGGGAGATGGCGATGGAAAAATCGATCACGTCCTCGCCGCGCGCCTTCATGGCGTCGACACGGCCATGCATGGCCGTGGTGGCCAAAGGCTTTAAACGCGCGATGCGTTGGGAAATTGCCATATTGTTATCCCTGAGGCAAATGTTTCGATTGATTATTTTACTTCAGTTATACCAGTAGCAACGCACGGAATGCAGAGTCTGGTAGCGGATGGTATCCTTGCCAAGTTAACCACTGAGGATTGTATGAAGTTCCCAACAAAAGCAACCGTAGTAAAAACAACGACGATCGCCGGCGCCATCGCGCTGGCCCTGGCCTCTGGCGCGCCCGCCGCGCGGGCCGAGGACATCATTAAAATCGGCCATGTGGCGGCCACCTCGGGTCCGATCGCCCACCTGGGCAAGGACAACGAAAACGGCGCCCGCATGGCGGTCGATGAGCTCAACGCCAAGGGCGTGGTCATCGGCGGCAAGAAGTACAAGATCGTGCTGCAGGCGGAGGACGACGCCGCCGATCCGAAGCAGGCCACGGCCGCCGCGCAAAAACTGGTCGATGCCAGGGTGCAGGGCGTGATCGGGCACGAGACGTCCGGCACCTCGATCCCCGCTTCGCGGATTTACTACGACGCCGGCATCCCACAGATATCGCCGTCGGCCAGCAATCCGCAGTACACGCGCCAGCGTTACAACACCACCTTCCGCAATGTCGCCAACGACGAGCAGTTGGGCGCCGCGCTGGCCCGCTACGCCATGCAGCAGGTCAAGGCCAAGCGCATCGCCGTCATCGACGACCGCACGGCATACGGTAAGGGCCTGGCCGATGAATTCATCAAGAACGTCAAGCGTGGCGGGGCCGCATCCGGGTCCAGCATCGTGTCGACGCAGTTCACCAACGACAAGGCCACCGACTTCAGCGCCATCCTGACGGCGGTCAAGGCGACCAGGCCGGATATGATTTTCTTCGGCGGCATGGACGCCGTGGCCGGCCCGATGCTGCGCCAAATGAAGCAGCTGGCGATTCCGATCAAGTTCATGGGCGGGGATGGCATGTGCTCCGACTCGGTGCCGCGTCTGGCGGGCAACGCCATGAGCGACGGGCAGGTGATCTGCGCGGAGGCGGGCGGGGTGGAGCCGTCGCAGGAAAAGGGCATGGCCGATTTCCGTGTGGCGTACAAGAAGCGCTATGGGATCGAGGTGCAGACCTATGCGCCGTACACCTACGACGCGCTGATGACGATGGTGGCGGCGATGCGCAAGGCCGGCTCACCCGATCCGGCCAAGTATCTGCCGGAGCTGGCGAAGATCCAGTACAAGGGCGTGACCGGCAATATCGCGTTCGACGCGCGCGGTGATGTGAAGGATGGCGTGCTGACCATCTACACGTTCAAGAACGCCACGCGCGAGAAGCTGGCGGTGGTGAAGTAATCGGCACCGTGTCGCCTGAGTCACCCCGGAGATACGTGGGGCGGATTAGGCGAAGCCGTAATCGGCCATGCATGCTCCGTCGGCGGCGCATAGATGGCCGATTACGGCGTTCCGCCTAATCCGCCCTACGTGTCTTAGAACGTATCGGCCTTCCGGGGTCTTAGGCGCCTGGCGGGCCGCCGCCGGGGCCAGGTCCTCCCGGTCCGCCCGGTCCCATGCGCGGTCCGAAGCCGCCGCCTTCGCGCTCCGACGACGAGTTGCCGGGGCCGCCGAAGCGGTACGACAACCCCACATAAAACACGCGCCCGTCGAACCGCCTGGTGCTGGTCTCGCGCAGCGTGCTGCTGTTGATGATCGTTTCCATCTTGTTCTTATCCAGCACGTCGGTGACATTGGCCACCAGGCTCAGTTGCGACGTCAGCGCGTGGCGGGCGCTCAGATTGAGCGTACGGTTCGGCGAGCGGTAGCCCTGGCCCGACAAGGTTTTGCCCATCATCTGCAACGCCATCTGCATCTGCGTGGCGGCGCTGTACTGGTAGTTCAGCCGCAAACGGCCGCTCAGCGAATTGGCGGTGCGCGTGCTGTAGACGCCCGTGTCGTCCTGCGAACGCTGCTGGCTGCGCGCCAGGTTGCCGCTGGTGTTGATCGTCAGATTAGGCAGCAGCTTGCCGCTGACGGTGAATTCCAGGCCGCTCGAGTGGCTGCCTTCGCCGTTTTGCTTGGTCGTCAGCAGCACGTTGTTGGCGATGAAGTAGCGGTAGTCGACGATGGCGTCCGAATCCTCGCGGTAGTAGGCGCGCAGGTTGGTCTCCAGGCCGGCGACCTTGGTCTCGTAGCCCACCTCGAACGAATCGGTCTTGGTCGGCATCAGCCGTGGGTTACCGGCGGAGACGTTGAATTCATCGCGGTAGACCTGGTAGGGATTGAGGTCGTTGGCGCCGGGCCGGCGGATGCGGCGCGCGTAGGCGAAGCGCATATTGGCCGTGTCGTTAACCTTGTAGGTCGCGAACAGGCTCGGAATGAAGTTCACGTAGCTGTTCTTGTCTTCCGTGCCGCTGGTGATCTGGCGGATGTCCATGTCGGTGTATTCGGTGCGCAGGCCGGCCAGCGCGCCCCAGTTCTCGCTCAGGCGCATCTGGTAGGAGCCGTACAACGCCAGCACCGTCTCGTCGACTTCGAAGCGGTTGGTGCGTGCCGGGTTGACGATGGCGGCCGACGTCAGCGGATCGATATCGGTGTACAGGGTGTCGAACGTGCTTTTGGTGCTGGCCGCCTTGTAGCCGGCTTTGGCCGAGCCGCCCCACAGCGGCCGCTCGTAGTCGCCGGTGAAGTCGACCACCTTGATGGTGGTGTCGCTGTGCTGGAAGGCGCGCGTGTCGGCGAAGCCCGCCGTGGCGTAATCGTTGGCGTAGTTGCTGTCGTTGTCGTTGTCCGACGAGGACACGCGCAGGTCGATCTTCAGCGATTCGCCCGGCAGTTCGCCTTTGTGGTCGTAGCGTCCGCCCCAGCTGTAGTTCTTGCTGTCGCCTTCGCGCACGGTCGAGCGCACGTACTCGTTGGCCGGGCTGAACGCGGTGGCGCCGTTGACGTAGCGGTCGGTGCCGCGCTGGTCGTTGGTGCGGCCGTTGTACGAGGCGCTGGCGGTCAGCGTGTCGGTCTGGTTGAGGTTGTAGCTGACGGTGCCGTTGGCGCCGACCATGTCGTTGAGGCCTTTGCCGACCGACGACTGGCTGCTGTGGACGAACTGGCCGGTGGACCGGTCGAGGCGGTCGCGGCTGACTTCGGCGGTGGAGTTACGGCCGTCGTGGCGTACGTTGAGGCCGCCCTGGAAACCCCAGGCCCCCTCGTTGTAGCTGCCGTTGACGGCGCTGTTGTAGCGGCCGTCCTTGCCGGCGTTGGCGTTGACGGTGCCGAAGCCGCCCGGTTTGCGGTTGCGGCGCATCACCAGATTGAGGATGGGGCCGCCGCCGCCCTCGTTGCCGAACTGCGCGCCCGGGTTGTTGATGACCTCGACCGACTCGATATCGTCGGCGCCCATGGCCTGCAGCGCGGCGCCGCGGTTCTCGCCCTGCAGCATGGCCGACGGCTTGCCGTCGACCAGGATTTGCACATTGCTGCTGCCGCGCAAGGTGACGGTGCCGTCAGGATCGACGGCCACCGACGGCACGTTGTTGAGCGCGTCGGCGGCGGTGCCGTTGGTGCTGGAAACATCGGATTTGACGTCGTAGACCTGGCGGTCGATGCGGTTGGTCGGGCGCTCGCCGGCGACGGTGACGGACGGCACCACGGCCGCGTCCTTCGCGGGCGTGGCCGTGGTGGTGGGCTTTGCGACAGGTTTTTCGGCAGTGGTTTGGGCCAGGGCGCCGAGGGGCGCGGCCAACAGCACGCCGAGCGAGCCGCCGGTCAGGCAGTGGGACAAGAGTTTCTTTTGCTTCTTTTGCATGAGGCTGGCGGGCCGTCGGTCGGCGCCGTCTTATCTGATGTGGGAAGTCTGCTATTTTACAGAAGGCCCATGCCAATTATTGCCTTTTACAAATCTTTACCAACATGAAGCTTGCGGAAACAAGCAAAGCGTTGTTTCCCGGAGCTCGGGGGGGCAGTGCCGACATTCGGACACGGGCTGGTCCATCGAGTGCTGTTTTGGATGGGGTCGTGTCCGAATGTCGGCACTGACCCCGCTCTGTCTTTTGGCGGAGCCGAATCGTGCCGCCGGCGCGGGGCGGGCACGCTAAAATAGCGCCAAGGAGAATGATCATGGCACAAGGCGTCGCACGCATCGGCAGGGATATTTATAAGACATCGATCGAGGTCGGCGGCCACGCACTGACCGGCGACGAGCCGCCGCGCAACGGCGGCGCCAACGCCGGGCCGGCGCCGTATGACTTCATTCTGGCCGGACTCGGCTCGTGCACGGCGATCACCTTGCGCATGTACGCCGACCGCAAGCAGTGGCCGATGGAGGCGGTCGACGTGGCCCTGCACCTGGCGCCGGCAGCCGACGGCGCCTTACAGATCAAGCGCGTGCTGACCTTCCAAGGCCCGCTCGACGCCGATCAAAAAGCCCGCCTGGCCGAAATCGCCGAGAAGACCCCCGTGACGCTGACGCTCAAAGGCGGCGTGCGTATCGATACCAGCGTCGCCTGACGTCCCGTCCACCTATTGAACTAGATCAGGAAATCCGTCCGGCCTGAAGTGGAACCAAGTCGAGCTGTGCCGCGTCTAACTGTGGCAAGTTGAACCATACCCATGGTTTTTGTTCGATTCGATGTTCTTACCAAAGGGCTTGATATGAACCTGACTAAACTTCTGGCGGGACTGGTCGGCGTCGCCGCCGGTTCCAGTGCCATCGCCTCGCCGCCAGCCGCCAACGGCGTCATGGAATTTCCCAATGTAAGTGTTGTCGCGCAGGCGCCGCGAGAGACGGCGCGAACCGTGCCGGAGCCGGCGCGAGCGGCGCCGCAAGCCGATGGCATGATGGCCTATAAGGACCCGGTGACCGGCAAGCTGACCGCGCCGACACCGCAGCAGGCGACCGCGTTGACCGGCCCGCCCCGTGGCGCCATGCCCGCACCGTCGATCACCCTGCCGCCGCATGGAGGCATCGCCGTCATGCTGGATGAGCGGCATGAGCGCTACGCCCGCGCGCGCAAGGACGCCGACGGCAAGCTCAGCGAAACATGCGAACCGGAAAGCACGGTGGGAGAACATCATGAGAAATAAACTGATCGCCATGTGCGCCACGCTGGCCATGCTGTTCTCTTCCGCCAGTTGGGCGGCCGCCACCATCGTCATCGTCAACGGCGACCCCGCCGGCGTCGGGTTCAACGACCCCAGGCCGGTGGCGCCCGTCGGCGGCAACACCGGCACCACACTCGGGGCGCAGCGCATCAACGCCTTCCAGGCCGCCGCCAGCATCTGGGGTTCGACGCTCGACAGCGTCGAGCCGATCCGCGTGCTGGCGACGTGGCCGGCGTTGAATTGCAGCGATAACTCCGCCGTATTGGGTTCCGCCGGCGCATTGCAGGTGTTCGCGAATTTCCCCGGCGCGCCGCAAACCAACGCCTGGTACGGCGAGGCCGAGACCAACAGGCTGATCGGGTTCGACGCCGACCCGGAGATGCCCGAGATCCGCGCCCGCTTCAACGTCAATCTGGGCGAGCCGGGTTGCCTTACCGGTGCGCCTTTCTATCTGGGGCTGGACAACAACCACGGCCCGTACATCGATCTGGTGTCGGTGCTGCTGCACGAGTTCGCGCACGGCCTGGGCTTCCAGACCTACACCGACGACGCCACCGGCGAGCTGCTGGCCGGCATCCCCAGCATCTGGGACTATTTCCTGCTGGATACCGCGACCAACAAGCTGTGGAAGGACATGACCGACGCGGAGCGCGCCGCGTCGGCCCGGCGCGCCGGCCGGCTGGTCTGGAACGGCCCCATCGTGACCGAGGCGGCGCAGATCGTGTTGCGTCCGGGCACGCCGGTGCTGACGGTCCTGTCGCCGTCCCGCGTGGCCGGCATCCAGCGGGTCGGCGTGGCGGAATTCGGGCCACCGCTGGGCAGTCCCGGCGTGACCGGCGAGGTGATGCCGGTCATCGATACGCCGCCCAATGCCGGCCTGGCATGCACGCCGTTGTCGGAGCCCAACGCCCGCGCCGTCCAGGGCAAGATCGCGCTGATCGACCGCGGCGTGTGTACGTTCGTGACGAAGGTCAAGAACGTGCAGAACGCCGGCGCCATCGGCGTCATCATCGTCGACAACGCGCCCGGATCGCCGCCGCCGGACCTGGGCGGCAGCGATCCGACCATCGTTATTCCGGCGGTGCGGATTTCGCTGGAGGATGGCACCGCGCTGAAGGCGGTGCTGGCGACGCGGTCGCGGGCCAGTTCGGGCCTGATCGCCAACCTTGGCGTCAATCTGGCGGTGCGCGCCGGAACCGATCTGGCGGGCAGGGTGCTGATGTACGCGACCGATCCCAATCTGCCCGGATCGTCCGTGTCGCATTACGACACCAGCGCCATCCCCAACCAGTTGATGGAGCCGTCGATCAACGACGACCTGTCGCACGAGGTCAGGCCGCCGCGCGATTTGACGTATCCGTTGCTCAGGGACATAGGCTGGTAACCGGGCGCCGCGACGCCAGCACACCGCCCCGGCCAACACGCGCGGGCGGTGTGCTGGCGTACATACCGGAACGGCGTCCTTGTCTAATCTTTCTCCAGTCCCGCTGAATAGAAAGAATGTCCATGGCCGCCCCCAAGAACAAGCAAATCAACGACCTTCTGCGTAAGGTCTTCGGCATCGAAGCGCTGCGCGACGGCCAGCGACATGTCATCGACAGCGTGCTGGCCGGCCAGGACACGCTGGCCGTCATGCCCACCGGCAGCGGCAAGTCGCTGTGCTACCAGCTGCCGGCGCGCCTGCTGAAGGGCGTGACGGTGGTGGTGTCGCCGCTGATTTCGCTGATGAAGGACCAAGCCGAGAAGCTGGAGGAGGCGGGCATCGCCAGCGCCGCCCAGATCAACAGCAGCCTGTCGCGCGGCGACGAACTCGCCGCGCTGGAGGGCATCGAAAGCGCCGACAAGGACATCGTCTTCTGTACCCCGGAACGGCTGGTGACGCCGGAATTCCTGGCGCTGCTGAAGAACAGCGAGATCGCACTGATGGTCATCGACGAGGCCCATTGCATCTCGCAGTGGGGTCACGATTTCCGTCCGGCCTACCTGGAGATCGGCGCCGCGCTCAATGCGCTGGGGCGTCCCCCGGTGCTGGCGCTGACCGCGACTGCCACCGACGGCGTGATCGCCGACATCCGCGCCCAATTGGGCAGGCCGCGCATGGCGGTCGTCAACACCGGCATCTACCGCCCCAATCTGCATTACCGCGTGCGCCAGGTGACCAATCCCGGCGAAAAGGACGCGCAGGCGCTGCGACTGGTGCGCGAGACCGCCGGCGTGGGCATTATCTACGCCGCCACCGTCAAGGCGGCGGAGGAAATGTACGAAATGCTGCGCAACGCCGGCGAGAGCGTGACGCTCTATCACGGCAAGTTGAAGGCGGCCGAGCGCAGCGAAAACCAGAATCTGTTCATGAGCGGGGAGCGGCGCGTGATGGTGGCGACCAACGCCTTCGGCATGGGCATCGACAAGAGCGACACGCGCTTTGTCATCCACCTGCAGGTGCCCGCAAACCTGGAGGCCTACTATCAGGAGTCCGGCCGCGCCGGGCGCGATGGCCTCGATGCGGAGTGCACGCTGCTGTACTACCACGCGGACAAGCGGCTGCAGCAGTTCTTCCTGATCAAACACTACCCATCGGCCGAGGAACTGAGAGCGGTGTACGAGGCGGCGGTGGCGTCTGGACAGATGACCTTCACCGAGGCGGACCTGAAACCCCGCCTGGAGCAGCTGCCCGCGAGCCAGCTGAAGATCTGCCTGAAGATGCTCAAGGACGGCAAGCTGCTGAAGCGGAACAGCAAGCTGGCCTACCTGTTGGCGAAACAGCCGAAGGGACCACCCAAGATGGCGGAGTTCGAGCGCATGGCGCAAGTCTACGTGGACAAGCATGAGCGCGACCGGGAGGGGCTGGAGCAGATGGTGGGGTATGCGCAGAGCGGCTACTGCCGCTGGAAGCTGCTGCTCGATTACTTCGGCGACCTGTCGCCGGGCTTCGAGCGGTGCTGCAAGTGCGACAACTGCCTGTCGCCGCCGTCGATACAAGACGGCGGGCCGCTGCTGGCGGTCGACAGCGATCCTACGCCGCCGATACCGCCGCTCCCGGCGCAGTTGAACACTACGGGATCAGCTCAAACAGCAGCAGTTGGGTGACCTGGTCCTTGCCGAAGTTGTCGTCCGAGATCAGCACCAGGCTGGCGTGGCCGTTCGCCAGCACCGGACCTAGCGAGATGCCTTCCAGGTTGTCCACCCGTGGCAGCGGGAGCTGGTTCACGTCCAGCACCAGGCGCTTTTTCAGTAGCGTGTAGGTGGCGCCGTCGAGCGTGGCCAGGTTCTGGATATCGCTGGCGCCATCGGTGGTGATCTCGTAGATGCGGACGAAATCTTGATAGGTGCCATCGTCGGCCTGGACGCCCGAACGTTCCATCACCAGCACCCGGGTGTCGCTGAGGGCGAGTATTTCGGAAATGCCGTTGTCGGCGAACTTGCCCTTGCCCGGGGAGGCGGGAATCGCATCGAGCGGGTAGGCGAATTGTCCGAGCACCTTGCCGTCGCGGTCGAAGTGCGTGATGCGGTTGACGGCGCCGGTGCGCGGGTCCGGCAACGCGCCATCCTGGATCATCGGCCCCTCCATCGACACCCACAGCGAATTGCCGTTTGGCGCAAAACTCAACCCCTCGAAGCTCTGGTTGTTGCGCGGTCCTGACTTGCCGTCGGCCGGGACGCTGAACATGGCCGGCAAGGGCAGCTCCGACAGGAAGGCGCCATCGGCTTTGGCGCGGCGCACGAACGGCGGCAGGCCGGCGGGCACGTCGCCTTCGCTGGTGTACCAGATCGTGCCGTCGCGCGGATCGACGCGGATCGACTCCAGGTCGGGCACCACGCCGCCATGCCGCTTGAAGTTTTCCTTCGACGGATAGGCTTTCCCGTCCGGCTGCAGCAGCGTCACGACGCTGGTCAGTTCGACGGATTTGAACGATTTTTCGTCGTACGCGAGCCGGCCGCGATAGTAGCGCGCCGGATTGTGCTCCGAGCGGTCGTCGGAGATCATCACCCAGTCGCCACGGGCGGCGTCGTAGTCGATGCCGGACAGGCCGCCCACCATCGTGCCATGGAACTGCACCCGCCACGGCAGCCGCTGCTCGCCGATGAAGCGCATCGAGGAGACGGTATCGGGCGTGGTTTTAGCCGTCGGCAGCTGGGCGCAGCCGCCCAATGCCAGAAGCAGGGAGAGCGCCCCGGCGAGGTTCCGGCGGGACCGGTGCGATAAATTCTTAACCTTCATATTCTCTTGTCGTGAGCAGCAAACCCAGCAGTATAACGGAGCCGAGGCTACCCCCGCCGAATGCGCATCATCAGGGCGGCCGCGAGGGCCAGCAGCACGGCGATCCACAGCGGCAGCGCCGCCAGTCGCGGCGGACCGGAAGGCGCCTGCGCCAACGCCGTGGAGGCGCTGAAGCGCGGTACCTGGTCGAAGTCGCGGAAGCCGTAGCCGCCAAGGCAGGTGGCGGGGCAGGGCTTGCGCTCGTCGCCCAGCGCCGCCAGCTGGATCGCGCTTTGAAAGTAGTCGCGCAGCCGCATCTGGTGGCGCTGGACCTCCGCCATGAATCGCCGATGGCGCTCGCCGTCGTTGCCGGCGATGTCCGACAGCGTTTGATACACCAGCGTCACCGGACTGAATATGATGGTATGTTCGAACAGCTCTTGCTGGCGCATCCTCGCCTGTTCAAACTGGCGGTCGACACCGGCCATGACGCGTTCGAGTTCCTGGGCGCGCTGCAGCCGCGAAACGCTGGACGACACCTTGGAGAGCGGCGTGACGGACGGCTTCCATTCCGGATGGCTGTCGTAAAAGCGCGCCAGGCTACCCAGTTTGTCGGCGTTGACCTGGTCGCCGGCGTCGCGCAGCGCCTGAACATAGCGCTCCCGCACCGGCACCGGCGCCCCCATTTGGATCGCGGCCGTCATCGCGCCCGGCAGCAGCACCGCCAGCATCAACCACGCGCCGAAGCCGGCGAAAGCGGCTGTCATGCGGTTGCCGCACACGGCGCAGATCACGATGGTGACCGCCGCCCAGAACATCGAATACAGCAGCACCACGCCGGCCCACGACGCCAGGGCCGCCATGCCGGCGCCATCGGCCAGTATGATGCCGGCGGCGAGCGCCGCGACGCCGACGGTCAGCACCAGCACCATGCTGGCGGCCAGCGCGCGCGCCGTCACCTGCGCCGCCAGCATGCGGCCCAGGCGCACACCTTGCAACTGCAAGGCGCGCAGGCGGTGGCTCTCGCGGTCCTGCGTCAGCACGGAGGTGCATAGCGCGAGAAGGATCAACGGCCACAGATAGACCACGAAGAACATCAGATCGAAACGGCCGACGGCCAGGCGCCCCGGATGTTCGATCTCCAGCGCGGTGCGCGCCAGTTCCATCGATTCCGCGCGCACGCGGACGTAGGCCGGCAAAAGGTCGGCCTGGCCTATCGCCAGCGCGGCGCCGGGGAGCACCGGCTTGCCGGCGAAGCCGACATGCGCGCGGAAGGCGTAGCCGCGCACGTCGACCGGCGTCTTGTACCATTGCAGGGCGCTGAATTCGGGCGCCGCCGGATCGGCGAAGTAGCGACGCGCCAGCGCGTTGGCTTCGGCGCGCGCCGCGACTTCCTGGGCGGCCGCGTCGGCCACCGCCCGCCGCTGGTCGCGTTCAAAGCGCGCGCCTTCGAACAGGCCGAATCCCGCCAGCGCCAGGGCGACCAGCATCAGGGCGATGGTACCGCGCTCGCGCAACTGGCTGCGCAAGTCGTAGGCGATCAATGTGAACATCTGTTTCATTGTAAGTTTCCGCTACGTAGATGGCGCAAGCCGGCGCCGCACAGCAGCAGGCTTGCGGTGAAGAGGGCGAGCAGGGGCAGGCCCTGGCGCAGCGCCAGCGCCTTCAGGTCGAGCGCCTCGAAAGTGAATTTGAATGGCGGTATCCTGTCCCATAGCGCCTGGTCGCCGTCGTGGCGGACGCCGTCTTGCTCCGGGTGATCGGTGATCGCCTGGTTCAATACCTGCTGCATGCGGCGCCGCTGCTGCTCGGCGCCATCGATGAACTGCAGATGGTGGTGGGTGTCGCTGCCGGCCGCCGCGCTGGACAGCCCGGCCATCGCGACCGCCGGCGACAGCCATCCGGCCAGCGCCGAGGCGTCGCTTTGGCGCCGCATCGCGTCGAACAGGCGGCCATAATGTTGGTCGAAAATGCGGTCGCCATGCTGCTCGCCGCGTTGCAGGCTGATGCCGGCCCAGTTGACCGGCAGGTCCTTGACGTCCTTGACGCCGTATTCGCGCAGCAGTTGCTGCTTGTCGCGCTCCGCCTGTTCGGGATCGTCCGGCATGCCGAGCGCCGCGTCCAGGCTGGCGCGGAACTGCTGCATGGTGGGCAGCGGCGCCGCCATCCGCGACAGCTCCACCGCCACGCGCGGAACCACCAGCGTGGTCGCGGCCCACAACCCGATCAGCACCGCCAGGCTTGCGCGCAGTGTGGGCGCGCGCGCCGACACCGCCGCGATCAATGCGGCCCAGGTGCACAGGTAGACCAGGTAGCCGGCGCCGAACAGCAATGCGCGCGGCAAGCCGTCGCTGAACGGACTGCGCGCCTGCAGCGTCCATTCCAGCACGCCGACCGCGATGCAGGCCGGGAGGACCAGCACCATCGCCAGGCAAAGCAGCACCGCGCCGCGTGCCAGCGCCAGGGCGCCGAGAGGTGCGGCGTTGATGCGCAGCGCGGCCAGCGTGCCGCGCTCGCGCTCCGCCGCGAACATGCCGAAGCCGAGAAAGATCATCGCCATCGGCGCCAGCACCTGCAGTACGAAGGCTGGGTTCAGCCGGAATTGGCGGGTCACCCCCGGTTCGTCGTTGGCGGGACGGTACACCAGTTCATTCTGTTTGTGCGCCTCCAGCCATACGCTGGCGCCGACGTAGTGTTCGACGCCCGGGTCGAGCGCGGCCAGCGCCGACAGCGGCTTGAAGACGTAGACGCCGTAATGGGCCGCCGAGTGCGGGTATTTTTTTCCCTGTTGCGACCAGCGCTGTTGCTCCGCCTGCTGGGCGATGGCGCGGCCTTCCAGCGTGGCGCGCAGCTCCATCGAGGACAGCAGCGCCGCACACGCGGCCAGCGCGAGTCCGACGCCGACCACCAGCCATACGCGCCAGTCGCGCCGGCGCTCGCGCCAGTCGGCCTGCCAGGCGCCGTGCAGCGCCCGCAGCCACCGGCGCCAGTCCGGCACGCCGTCCCGGTCGCGCGCCTCAGGCGCGGCCGGCGAGGATGCCAAGGTAGTTGCGTTCGAGTTCGCCTGCATTCAAATCTCCCAATTTCCATTCACCGGCCAGACGGCCTCCCACCAGCATGCCGCAGCGGTCCGCCAGCTCCTGCGCGCGAAACAGATCGTGCGTCGCCATCAGGACGGCGGCGCCGCCGTCGGCCAGCGCCCGCACCAGTTCACCGAAGGTCACGCTGGCCTCCGGATCGAGACCGGAGGTCGGCTCGTCGAGCACCAGGACCTGCGCCCCTTTGGCAAGCGCCATCACGATGCCGACTTTTTGACGCATGCCTTTCGAATAGCCGGAGGCCATGCGGTGCCACGCGTGCTCCGGCAGCCCGGCGCGGTCCAGTAGCGCCTCGATCTCGTCGCGGCGCGGCTTTCGGCCCAACAGGCGCATAAAGAATTCGACGTTCTCGACGCCGGTGAGGCGTTCGTAGAGCGCGACGTTCTCCGCGATGTAGGCGGCATGCCGGACCGCAGAGCGCGCCGGTGGCAGGTTGGAACCGGCCAGACGGATGCTGCCGGCGTCGGCGTCGACGAATCCCAGCAGACAGCCGATGGTGGTGGATTTTCCGGCGCCGTTGGGCCCGAGCAGCGCGTAGATCTCGCCCCCTTGCACGTGCAGGTCGAGGCCATCGACCACGGTCCTGCCCTCGTAGCTTTTGCTTAGTTTTTCAATATGTATCATCCGTGCTCCTCGAAGTATCCTAGAAGGCGTAACGCATTTCGGCGAACAAGGTGCGGCCCGGGTAGGGATGCATCTGGTAGGCGTGATCGTTATTGAGGTTGTCGATGCCGACGGCCAGTTCGGTGCCGCCGACGGGCTTGAACAGCAGTCGCATATCCACCTGGCTGACGCGTGAGATGGCGCCGTAGACATCGGTGTTGTAGTCGGAGTTGTTCATCTCGTTGAATTGGCGGCCGGAATAGCGGTAGGTCGCGGAGGCGCTCCATTTGACGCCGGGAGCGTAGGTCAGGGTGGTGGCGCCGCGCACACGCGGCACGCGGGTCCAGTTCTTGCCCACGGAGGGCTGATAATTGGCGTTTTCCAGTATCGTCGATTTGCCGAAGGCGATGTTGGCATCCGCGCTGAGCCCCCGCACGCCCAGTTGCTCGATTTGCGCCACCAGCTCCAGCCCGCGCGTGCGCACCCGGCCCACGTTCTGCACATTGGTCACGTTGGGGAAAACGTTCAGATTGAGCTGGCTCCAGATGGCGTCCCGCACGTCGTCCTGGAACAGCGAGGCGCGCAGGGTGCCGAAGGACTGGCGCTGTTCGGCCATCAGCTCGATCGCGTTGGAGCGTTCCGGCTTCAGATTTGGATCGTTGACGACGATGGCGCTGCCCACCGCCGTGCCCTGGAACAGCTCCGCGACGGTGGCGAAGCGCGTGCCACGACCGGCCGACAGGCGCAGGGTGGTATCGGCCGTCGCGTCCCATCCCAGCGACAACTTGGGCGACCAGGCCTGGTCGCTGCGGCCCGGGTAGTTTTGGGCAGCGCCGGGGATGCGTTGCGCGCCGTTTTTGGCTTCCCAGGATTCGGCGCGCAGGCCGAACGTGGCCTGCCATTGCGGCGCGAAGCGCCACGCGTCCTGGGCGTACAGCGCCACGATGCGGGTCTCTCCGCCGATGAACTGCGTTTCGGGCCCGTCTGCGTTGCGCCAGTCCGCCGTGGCGCGGGTGCTTTGTTTGAGCTTGTAGTCGTCGGCGTGCAGACCGAAGGTCAGCGCGTGGGCGCCGGCGCTCCCCGGGGAATAGGTGGTCTGCAGATCGAGCGAATTGAAGCCGCTGCCGTCCCGTATCACCGCGTTGCCGGCGCCGCCGCTTGCGGCGAACGGATCGGCGCTGCCGGCGTTGCGCTGCACGTCCGTCAGGATGCGGTAGGCGCTGGCCGATACGCTGGCGTTCCAGCCGGCGCCGTCGCGGGTCTTGACCGTCACGCCGGTCTGCGCGTGGCGCTCATCGCGCGTGTACGGGGCGAAGGCGGCAACCGGGATCACAAAGACATTGGCCCCATCGCCGACCCGCCCGGACCAGATGGTGTTGCCGGCGGCGTCACGCAGGAAGCTTTGGTTGCGCGTCACGCTTTCGTTGCTCCACCAGGCGACGAAGCCCTCGGCGCTCACGGTGCGATTGAAGTCGTAGCCGAAGCTGGCCTTGACGGTGTTCTGCTTCGTGTGGTCGATGGCGCCGGTGTTGGCGCCGAAAATCGCCCGTGTCGTGCCGAACGGACCGGTGTCGTAGCGGATGCCGGTGACCGGGGTCGCGGCGCCGGCGCCGCTTGGCGCCGCGAAGACGCCGGCGGCGTTGGCGGTCGCCGTGTAGTAGCCCATGGGCTGGCTGGTCGAGTCCTGGTGGTTGACCATCAGCTTGTACCACAGGCCCGACGCCAGCCTGTCGCCGATCAGCGCCGAACCCTGGTAGTTGCGGTAGTGGTCCTTGAGGCCGTACTGGTCGAAGGACTGGTCCTGCGCCGCCACCCGCACAGAGCCCTCGAATCTGGTCGGACGGCTGGTGGTGACGGTGATCGTGGTGCCGATGGAGTTGCCGGGATAGAGCGCCGAGAAGGGGCCGTACAGCACATCGACCCTCGTCATTTCCTCCGGCGCGATCATGTTCCAGCGGGGCGCGTCGAAGCGGCCGAGGAAGTTCGACAGCAGGTAGCCGTCCATCGTCACCAGCGCGCGCGGCGCTTGCGTGGTCGAGAAACTGCGTCCCCCGACCAGCGCGTTGCGGTCGCCGCTATAGCGTTTGCGGATGGTCATGCTGGGCATATTGCGCAGCGCGTCCTCGGGATTGAAGATGTTCTGCTGCTGGCGCAGTTCTTCCTGGGTCTTGGTGACGCTGGTGGTCGGCAGGTCGGGATCGAGCGTGCCGCGCGCGCTGTTGATAGTCACCGTCGGCATGACGGCGTCGGCCAAGGTGTCCTCCGCGTAGGCGCAGGAACCGGTGGAAAGGGCGAGCGAAATGGCCGCTGCCAGCGGCCGTATTGTTGTTTTCATTGAGCGGGAGGGTAAAAGGAATCAGGCGTGCGCGGGTTCAGCTTGTTCTTCGTCTTCGCGGCTCCAGTCCGGGAAGGGATCGCGGTAGCCGCGCCACGTCGCCATGCCGGCGGCGAATTCGACGTCGGTCAGCACGCAGGCGTTGAAGGCGGCTTCGATCGCCGCGCGGTCCATGCCGCGGCCGATGAACACCAACTCGTTGAGGCGGTCGCCGTACGGTTCCTCCCAGATCGCATCGATCGCCTGCCGGTCCGGATCGCCGGGCGACGGCCATTGCGCCTTGTCGCTGGCGGCCCACCATTGTCCGACCGGTTCCACGGCTGCGATGCGGCCGGCGCGCGAATAGGCGACCGCCCAATCGGGGCGGCTGGCGAGCCAGATGTAGCCCTTGGCGCGGATCAGGCCTGGCAGCGCCTCGTCGAGGAAGCTGTTGAAGCGGTCCGGATGCAGCGGCTTGCGGTAACGCAGCACGAAGCTGTCGATGCCGTATTCCTCGGTCTCCGGCATGTGATCGCCGGCCAGTTCGCGCGCCCAGCCGGCCATCCGGCTGGCCTGTTCCAGGTCGAATTTGCCGGTGCCCAGTATCGTATGCAGAGGCACGTTGCCTTTTTCGGCATGGACGATGGTGGCCGTTGGATTGAGCGCCTTGACGACGGCGCGCACCTCGGCCAGCTGCGCGGGGCTGACCAGGTCCGATTTGCTGACGACGATCACGTTGGCGAATTCGATCTGTTCGGACAGCAGCGCCGCCAAGGTGCGGTCGTCGCCTTCGCCGGCGCTCTCGCCGCGCTGGGCCAGGAAATCGGTGCTGTGGTAGTCCTTCAGCAGGTTGAACGCGTCGACCACGGTGACCATCGTATCGATGCGGGAGACGTGGTTCAGCGAGTCGCCGTTTTCGTCTTCAAAGTCGAAGGTCGCCGCCACCGGCATCGGTTCGCCGACGCCGGTCGATTCGATCAGCAGATAGTCGAAGCGGTTTTCGGCGGCCAGCTTGCGCACCTCCAGCAGCAGATCCTCGCGCAGGGTGCAGCAGATGCAGCCGTTGCTCATCTCGACCATTTTCTCCTCGGTGCGGGATAGCGCGGCGCCGGCGTTCTGCGCGCCCTTGCGCAGCAGGGACGCGTCGATATTCACCTCGCTCATGTCGTTGACGATCACCGCCACGCGCAGACCCTCGCGGTTGGCCAGCACGTGATTGAGCAGGGTGGTTTTGCCGGCGCCGAGGAAGCCGGAAAGCACGGTGACGGGAAGCCGATAGTCCGGATGGGCGGAGGGATGCGAAGCGATAGGCATGGGGACGACTCACTGAAAGGGCGCGGACGCGCAGGATTTATTAATGCAATTGAGTTGCATCATAAGTCCGTTTGCCCGTTAATGCAACTATGTTGCGTTAACTATTTTGTCGTCTTGTTACTTTTTCGGTGCGCAGTGCGGGCAGGTGCCCTTGATCAGGAAGTCGATTTCCTGGCTTTGGAAGCCTTCCGGCAGCTTGATTTTGCGGGGCAGGGCGACATCGGTGAAGCACGTCACTTCTTCGCATTTGGTGCACTGGAAGTGCGCGTGCTCGTGCGAATGGTTGCCCGCGCCGGCGCTGAAGCGCCATACCTGGTCGGCGCCGGCGATGCGGTGCACCAGTTCATTTTCGGTCAGCCATTCGAGCACGCGGTACAGCGTGACCGAATCGAGCGCCTCGTCCGACAGATGGTCCTGGATTTCATGGTGGGTCAGCGACTTTCCCTGGCCCAGCAAGAAGTCGAGCACCGTCACACGCTGCCGCGTGACGCGCGCGCCGGTGGCGCGTATCAGCGTTTCTGCCTGGTCTGTGGTGGAGGTTTGCATCATGAACGGGATTTTACCAGTTCTGACAACGCGCCGCACATCCGGCGCAAGTGGACTTTTTGATCAGATGGCGTGCACCGCGTGCAATCGATCGATAATCGACGACTTCAACGCGGCCACCGCGACATCGCCGCGCCCGCGCGGTCGCGGCGGCGGATGAAACTCCGTCACGGCCGGCGACCCCACGCCGTCGAGCAGAATAATCCTGTCGCTCAGATACAGCGCCTCGTCGATATCGTGCGTCACCAGCAGCACGGTCAGTTCGCGCTGGCGGGCCACCTTGAGCAGCAGATCCTGCAGCTTCATGCGCGTAAAGGCGTCGACGGCGGAAAACGGCTCGTCGAGCAGCAATACCCTTGGATGGCTGAATAGCCCGCGCGCGATCGCGGCCCGTTGCGCCTGGCCGCCGGACAGATGTTTTGGCAGCGACAGCGCTTGCTCCTGCAAGCCAACCTCGGTCAACAGGCGGGCGGACAGTTTTTGGGCGGCGGCGTCGTTGTCGCTGTCGAAAGCGACGTTTTGCGCCACCGTCAGCCAGGGAAACAGGCGCGGCTCCTGAAAGATGAAGCCGATATCGCGGTGCACGCCATCGAGCGGCTGGCCATGCAGCTTGATCCCTCCTTGAAAATCCCGATCAAGGCCGGAGGCGATCGACAGCAGGCTGCTTTTGCCGCAACCGCTGGCGCCGATCAGGCTGACCACTTCTCCTTGCCGCAGGGCGATGTCGACGTCGCGCAGCACCGCGCGGGCGCCATAGCGCTTCTCGGCGATGCGTATATCCAGTGCGGGGCTGACGTGCTTCATGCGCCACCCGTGCTGGAAAAGCTGTCGCGCCAGGCCAAGCCGCGCCGTTCGATGGCCGCCATCAGGCTATCGCTGATTTTCCCCAGTATCGCCAGCAGCACGATCGCCGCCAGAACGATGTCCGCGCGGCTGGTTTCACGCCCGTCGGACAGCAGGTAGCCCAGGCCCTGGCTGGCGGCGATCAGTTCCGCCGCCACCATGAACATCCACGCCAGGCTTAATCCGTTGCGCAGCCCTGTGAGTATGGACGGCATGGCGGCCGGCAGCAGCACGCGCCGTGTCAACGCGACACCGCGCAGGCGGTACAGGCGCGCCACTTCGATCAGTTTGCGGTCCACGCCGCGTATGCCGGACGACACCCCCATGTAGACGGGGAAGAAGGCGCCGATGGCGATCAGCACCACCTTGGGCGCCTCGTCGATGCCCAGCCACAGGAGCAGCAGCGGCACCCAGGCCAGCGAAGGAATGGCGCGCAGCGCCTGGAATGTCGGATCGAGTATCGCTTCGGCGCGCCGATTCAGGCCGACGGCGGCGCCCAGCAGCACCGCCAGCGCGGCGCCGATGCCGAAACCCGCCGCCACGCGCAAGGTGCTGGCGCCGATGTGGCCCAGCAGTCCGCGCGCGCCGAGATCGGCCAGGGTTTCCAGTATCTGGGTCGGGGCGGGCAGCAGGTTGGACGGAATCCAGCCGGCGCGCGCGCCCACTTCCGCGCCGATCAGCACCGCCGATGGCAGCAATAGGCCAAGCAGGCCGCGCGAAATGTGGCGCGGGCGACGTTCGCGAGGGGAGGGCGCCGCCGCTGGCGGCGCGGCCACCGCGCCAGGGCCCTCAAAATCGGATTGCGCGCGCGCCGCCAGTTGACTGCTCATAACCGGAGCGCTCCTAGACGCGGGCGATGAAAGGCTGGGCGAAGCGCGTGTCGACCAGATCGAGTATGGTGCGGTTCAGGTCCGTGCCGCTCTTGACCAGCGCCTCGTCGCGCAGGATGGGCGCGGCGACCTGCAAGGCCTTCACATGTTCGCTACCCGGCTGCGGGTTGGTGAAATCCGTGCGCAGCTTGATTTGCAGTAGCGCCACCGGCAGCGACACCTTGGCTTCCTCCGACAGTATCTTGGCCGCTTCCGACGGATTGGCCCTTATCCACGCGCGCGCCTTTTCGTAGGCCTTGATCACGCGGCCTACCTCCGCCGGATGCGTGGCCAGGAAGTCTTCGCGCACGTTGAGAAATCCGTAGGTGTTGAAGGCGACGTTGCGGTAGATAAGGCGCGAGCCGCTCTCCAGTTCACTGGCTGCCATGTGCGGGTCGAGCCCCGCCCACGCATCGACCTTGCCTTGCTCCAGCGCCGCGCGGCCGTCCGCGTGTTGCAGGCCGACGTGTTCGATATCGCTGCGTTTCAGTCCCGCCGTCTGCAAGGAGCGCAGCAAGAACAGATAGGGATCGGTGCCCTTGGTGGCGGCGATCTTTTTACCCTTCAGATCCGCCAGCGTGCGCAGGTTCGAATCCTTGCGCACCACCAGCGCCGTCCACTCCGGACGGGAGAATATATAGGGTGTTTTGATGGGATTGCCGTTGGCCTTGGCCAGCAACGCGGCCAGGCCCGCGCTGGAGCCGATGTCGATGCTGTTGGCGTTCAGGTATTCGAGCGCGCGGTTGCTGCCGGCGCTCAGTACCCAGCGCACGCTGGTGCCGTCGGCCTTGAATTCGTCTTCGAGCCAGCCGAAGCGGCGCAGCACCAGGCTGGCCGGCGAATAATAGGCGTAGTCCAGGCGCAGCTCCTTGAGCGGCGCGGCGCCGAACACCAGCGGCGAGACACCGCCAAGGGAGGCAAGGGCGGCGCCATTGGCCGCCAGCTTTAATACAGTCCTGCGCTTCATGGTTTCCTTCGGATAGGCGTGATGCAAGCAGTATTGCATCGGCGCCTTCCGTCGTACACGAAGATATCCGGCTTTACATATCCGGAAAACGCATCAGGCCAGCGCCTCGGCCGGGCCGAAGAACTCGTAGTGCGTCTGCGCCTGCGGCACGCCCAATTCCAGCAGATGCGATTTGACGGCCTTCATGAACGGCGTCGGTCCGAGGAAATAGGCGTCGACGTCGCGCGTCGCCGGCAGCCATTCTCCGAGCTGTTGCCGATTCAAGTAGCCGGTGGCATGCGGTTGCGGGCCGGTGTCGCTGGCGGTTTCGTAGCAGTAGAAACGCTGAAGCTGGGGATGTTCGCTCGCCAAGGCGTCGATCTGGTCGCGGAAGGCGTGTACGCCGGCGTGGCGCGCCGCGTGGATGAAGTGGATGGCGCGGCCGGTGGACAGGGCCGCCGTCAGCATCGCCAGCGTCGGCGTGATGCCGACGCCGCCGCTGATCAGCACCAGCGGCTTGTCGCCGTCTCTCAGCGTGAATTCGCCCGACGGCGGGAACAGCTGGATGCTGTCGCCGACGTTGACTTGATCGTGCAGGAAGTTCGATACCGCGCCACCGGCCTCGCGCTTGACGCTGATGCGGTAGCTGGCGCCATTGGCGGCCGCCGACAGCGAGTACTGGCGGCGCGCCTCCTCGCCGCCGATGTTGACGCACATGCCGATGTACTGGCCCGGCTTGTGGACGACGACGGCGCGGCCGTCGGCCGGCTCCAGCACGAAGGAAGTGATCTCGTCGCTTTCGGCCTTTTTGGAGGCGACCTTGAATTCGCGGGAGCCGCTCCAGCCGCCCGGCGCGCGGGCGTTTTCGTCGTAGACGTTTTGTTCGGCGCCGGCCAGGATGTCGGCCAGTTGGCCATAGGCGGCCGCCCAGGCGTCGATCACGGCGTCGGTCGCGGTTTCGGCGCCGAGCACTTCGCGGATCGCCTTGAGCAGCGACGCCCCCACCAGCGGATAGTGTTCGCGCTGGATTTGCAGCGAGACGTGCTTGTTGACGATGGTCGACACCAGCGGTCCGAGTTGTTCGAGGCGATCGATATTGCGCGCATACATCAGCACCGCGTTGGCCAGGGCGCGCTGCTGGTTGCCGTCCTGTTGGTTGGCCTGGTTGAAAAACGGCTTCACATGCGGGAAGTCGCGGAACAGCGTCAGGTAGAAATGGCGCGTCAGCGCTTCGCCACCCTGTTCCAGGATGGGTACGGTCGCGGTGATGATGGCTTTTTGTTCTGCGCTCAGCATGGTGGTCTTTCGTCGTTGGGAAGTTGCGATGTAAAGAAGTATAACGCATACATCTTTAAAATGGTTAGGTCATTTTGCCCAGTTGGTCGCTGGCCAATGAGAATGAGAAGTGTTATCATCTTGCGTTTTAACGCCAACCAGATCCCGTCCATGTCCGATTTCGCCTTGTCCGCACCGCGCCCCGGCGCGCATTTCCCCCTGACTGCGATGGCCGCCGCCATTTCCCTGCTGCTGGCGCCGTCGTTATCGCGCGCCCAGGAGGGCGGGGCCGCCGCGCCGATCGAGTCGATTCAGGTGACGGGCAGCTGGCTCGGTTCGGGTTTGCAGAACAGCGTGAAAAACTTCCCGGGCGCGCGCACCGTCGTTGGCAAGGAGGAAATCGAGAATTCCGGCGCGCTCGACATCGGCGACGTGCTGCGCCGTATTCCGGGCGTACAGGCGACCGACAACTCCGGCACGGCCGGCAGCGCCATTTCGCTCAACATCGGCGTGCGCGGGCTGACCGGACGCTATTCGCCGCGTTCGACCATCCTGCTCGACGGCATCCCGCTGGCGGTGGCGCCGTACGGCCAGCCGCAACTGTCGTTCGCGCCGGTAAGCCTGAACAACATCGAATCGATCGACGTCGTGCGCGGTGGCGGCGCGGTGCGCTACGGCCCGCAGAACGTCGGCGGCATCATCAACTTCCGCAGCCGCGCGATTCCCGAAGGTCCGGGCATCAGCGGCGATGTCTCGGTGCGCTACAACGATTTCAGCGAAACCGGCCACAGCCGCCAGTACAGCGCCTTCGTCGGCAGCACGCTCGATAACGGCCTCGGCCTGGCGCTGATGTACTCGGGCATGGACGGCTCCGGCTGGCGCGTTGGCAGCGACGAAAAGGTCAACGATGTCGCGCTCAAGTTCCGTTACAAAATCGATCCCCAAAGCGAGGTGTACGGCAAGCTGACATACTTCGACGTCAACTCGCGCACGCCGGGCGGCCTGACGGTGGCGCAGTACAACGCCAACCCGTTCCAGAACACCCGTCCGACCGACTTCTGGAGCGGCGACCGCAAGGGCGCCGACGTCGGCTACCTGAACACCTTGTCGGCCACGCAGGAAGTCGAAATCAAGGCGTACTACAACGAGAGCTTCCGCCAGAGCGCGCTGATCAACGCCGCCCGCACGCAGCTGACCTACCAGCCGCGCAACTACCAGGTGCTCGGCATCGAGCCGCGCTACACGCAGCGTTTCGCCGCGTCCGGCATGACGCACGACGTCACGGTCGGCTACCGCTTCCTGCGCGAGCGGGGCGACGACAACAACTACGTGCAAAACGTCGCCACCGGCGTCAACGGCGCGACCGCGACCTTCGTCAACAGCACCGACGCGCACGCCGTCTACATCGACGACCGCATCGCGCTGGGGGCGTGGCGCGTCACGCCGGGCGTGCGCTACGAGCGCATCCGCTCCGAGCGTGACGACGTCAGCGGCAAGAACACCTTCGAATCGAACAACAACAAAGCGCTGCCGTCGCTCAATGTCGCCTACCTGGTGAACAAGGCGCTGACGGTGTTCGCCAACTATACGACCTCGTTCGGACCGGTGCAGAACACGCAGCTGAACTCGCAGACGCCGTCCAATCCGCTCAAGCCCGAGCTGGCGAAAACGGCCGAAGTGGGCGCGCGCTGGAAGACCGGCGCCGTCAGCGCCGAACTGACCGCGTTCAAGCTCAAGTTCGACAACCAGATCATCCAGGTGCCGGGCGTGACGCCGGCGACGTTCCAGAACATCGGCGCGACCGACCACGAAGGCATCGAAACGGCGGCCGACTACACCTTCAGCGACGCCAGCGCGCTGGCCGGGCTGAACGTCTACGCCAACTACACCTACACCAAGGCGATCCAGGAATCGGGCGCGACGTCGGGCATGGACGTGCCGTTCTACTCGCGCAACACGGACACGGTGGGCGCGCGCTACCGCGTGGGCGCATTCACCGCCAATTTGTCCAGTACGCATCAGGGCAAGCAATACTCGGACGCCGCCAACACGGTGGCCGAGTCCGCGAACGGCGGCGTGGGGCAGATCCCCGGTTTCCGCCTGTGGAACGCGCAGCTGGGCTGGAAACTGCCCGGCAAGCCGGGTTACGAGGTGATGGCCGGCATCAACAACCTGTCGGACAAGCGCTACTACACGCGCAACGTCGACGGCAACGCGGGCCGCATGGTCGGCGCACCGCGCACCGCCTACCTCCAGCTGCGCGCGACTTATTGAGCAACTGCGTAAAGCAACTCCGGCAATTCCACATCCCCTTTTTTGCCCGGGATGTGCGGTGACCCGCTTTGCGTAGGACAAAGATGACATTTTGCAATGTTCACAGCCTACATAGGACTACAAGGTGGTCCTATACCGCAGAGTTAGTCCCCTGGATATAGTGTCATCAACGGTGAGGCACAAATAAGCCACCGCGATCCACACGACATTATTCGAAGGATCAACACGATTTCCAGGGGCATAGACCATGAACGCTTTTGACACCACCACCTCCGCAACCCGCTCCATCAACGTTGGCGCCGCAGCACAACCGATCAGCTTGATCGGGGCGCAACAGAACGATTTGCTGCGCGCCTTGTCGCGTGATGATCTGCTGGCCCTGTTTAGCGATCTGGAGTTGGTGGCGTTGCCTGCTGGTAAGCACTTGTTCGACTACGGTGACAAGGTCGAGTACACCTACTTCCCGACCAATGCGATCGTTTCGCTGCAGTACGTGATGGAAGACGGCGCGACCACCGAGATCGCCGTCGTCGGCCGCGAGGGCGTGGTCGGCGTTGCCCTGTACCCCACCGAGCGCGCCAGCTACTCGGCCGTCGTGGAGGCCGACGGCTACGGCTACCGCCTGCGCACCGAGGTGCTGCGTGAAGCGTTCTACGCCGGCGGCCCGCTGGCCCAGCAACTGATGCGTTACACCAGCGCGATGTTCGCCCAGCTGGCGCAAAGCGTGGCCGGCAGCCGCCACACCAGCATCGAGCAGAAGCTGTGCCGTTGGCTGTTGGAGCGTCTCGACCGCTCGATGACCAGCGAACTGAAGGTGACCCAGGAAATGATCGCCAACATGCTGGGCGTGCGCCGCGAGAGCGTCACCGGCGCGGCCGGCAAACTGGCTGAGGAAGGGTTGATCATGTACCGCCGTGGTTGCGTGACGGTGCTGGATCGTGCGGGAATGGAACTCCGCGCGGGCAGTTGCTACCAAGCCAGCCGCAACAAGGCGGCAATGGTCGAACAGCGCGCGGCGTAAGAAGAAGGAATTAGTGCAGGACGCGGGAGGCCGGCGGCGTCACGATGAAGCCGCTGAAGTCCACCCGCGAAGCAGGACGGGCAGCCATATGATCTAACTTGCGCTGCACCAATTTATGCCAGGCGCTGGCCCAACGGGCGGCCAGCTGCGATTCCTCGGCGGAACGCGCATACAGCGTTCTTTCCACAGCGATTTTTTGTCTGTTCAGGGCGCGGGTGGCGGATGTCAGAGTAGTCATGGCGGTATGTCTTGCGGGCAAGTGGTTGAGAAGTTCGCAAGGTTATTTTGCCGCGCTCGCCGCATTTTGAATGTGCGCCAGTTCACCCATAACGATGAGAAACCGAACGCGGCCGTGTAAAATACGCGGACTGTTGCGTTTTTACCTCGCTTACGACGGCGTTCCCGCCCGACGTCGGCGCGTTTCCACCTCTTTTTCTCTCCTATGTGGTCATCCAATCTTTCTAAAAACGCACTAGCGGGCCTGACCACGTCCTTCGCTTTAGTTCCAGAATGCATCGCTTTCGCGCTGGTTGCGCACCTCAATCCGCTCACCGGCCTGTATGGCGCCTTCTTTATTTGCACACTGACGGCCATTTTCGGCGGCCGTCCCGGCATGATTTCGGGCGCCGCCGGCTCGATGGCGGTGGTGATCGTTGCCCTCGTGGCCCAGCATGGCTTGCAGTATTTCCTGGCGACGGTGGTGCTGAGCGGCTTCATCATGCTGTTGTTCGGCGTGCTCAGGATGGGCAAACTGGTCGGCATGGTGCCGCATCCGGTCATGCTCGGCTTCGTCAATGGTCTGGCCATCGTCATCGCTTGGTCGCAACTGCAGCACTTCAAGGCCGACGGCCAGTGGTTACAGGGCACCTCGCTGATGTGGATGTGCGCGCTGGTTGCGCTGACCATGCTGGTCGTTTATCTGTTGCCCCGCTTGACCAAGGCCGTGCCGCCCGCGCTGGTGGCGATCGTCGGCGTCGGCCTGCTGTCCGAGGGCTTGCACCTGCCGGCGCGCACCCTGGGCGACATGGCGCGCATCGCCGGCGGCCTGCCTGTCTTCCACATTCCCGAATTGCCGATGACGATGGAGACGCTGCGCATCGTGCTGCCGTACGCGCTGCTGATGGCGGTGGTGGGTTTGCTTGAGACGCTGCTGACCTTTAACCTGACCGACGAAATCACCGAAACGCGCGGCCTGCCGAACCGGGAGTGCGTGGCGCTTGGCGCCGCCAACGTGACATCGGGCCTGTTCGGCGGCATGGGCGGCTGCGCGATGATCGGCCAGACCATGATCAACCTGGGTTCCGGCGGCCGCACGCGCGTCTCCGGCGCCGTCAGCGGCATCATGATTTTATTATTTATACTGTTTCTGTCGCCGCTGATCGAGCGCATTCCGCTGGCGGCGCTGGTGGGCGTGATGTTCGTGGTGGCCCAGCAGACCTTCGCCTGGGGCTCGCTGCGGGTGCTGGGCAAGGTGCCCAGGCATGACGCGCTGTTGATCGTGGTCGTCACCTGCATCACCGTGGCGACCGACCTGGCGGTGGCGGTGCTGTGCGGGATCGTGATCGCGGCGCTCAGCTTCGCCTGGCGCCACGCCCGCGAAATCCGCACCGACGTGGCGCAGGGCGCAGACGGCGTCAAAACCTATACGCCGCACGGCACCTTGTTCTTCGCTTCCATCGCCCACTTCAACGATCTGTTCGATCCGCAGGGCGACCCGCGACAGGTGGTTCTCGATTGCCGGTATCTTCGCCTCGCCGACCACTCGGCGGTGGTCGCGGTGTCGACCTTGAGCGAACGTTATGCCAAAGCCGGCAAGACGCTGCAGGTTCGGCACCTGTCCAAACGTTGCGAACAATTGCTGGTGCGCGCCGGCGTTACGGTCGCCGCGTAACCCGCACGGCCAACCGGGGTCGGACCCCGCGGGTCCGCCCCCTTAAGGGGGCAGGGCATGCGTATCGCTGAAAGCATGGAGGGTTGCTGTGCGATCCGCCTCCCACCTGTCTTTTACTTCGCTTCCAGCGCGGCGATCGCCGCCGCCACGCCGGCGCCGTAGGCCGGATCGGCCTGGGTGCAGTTGAAGATGTGGCGCTCCTGCACCGGCTTCGACACGCCATGGATTGCGCGCGCCGTGTTCTCGAACAGCAGCCGCTTCTTCTCGTCCGTCAGCAGCCGGAACAGGTTGCCCGGCTGCGAGTAGTAGTCGGTGTCGACCCGGTGGTCCCAGTGCGCGGCCGCGCCTTCGAGCGACAGCGGCGGTTCGGCGAACTGCGGCTGCTGCACCCATTCGCCACGGCTGTTCGGTTCATACGAAGTGCCGGCGCCGTGGTTGCCGTCGGTGCGCATGGCGCCGTCGCGGTGGTAGCTGTGGAACGGGCACTTGGGCGCGTTGACGGGAATCGCGTGGTGGTTGACGCCCAGGCGGTAGCGCGCCGCGTCGCCATACGAGAACAGGCGCGATTGCAGCATCTTGTCCGGCGAGAAGCTGACACCGGGGACCACGTTGGCGGGCGAGAAGGCCGACTGCTCGACGTCCGCGAAGTAGTTCTCGGCGTTGCGGTTCAGTTCCAGGATGCCGACGTCGATCAGCGGATAGTCCTTGTGCGGCCAGATCTTGGTCAGGTCGAACGGGTTGTATGGCACCTTGGACGCCTCGTTTTCCGGCATGATCTGCACCGCCAGCTTCCAGCGCGGGAAGTCGCCTTTTTCGATGGCCTCGAACAGGTCGCGCTGCGAGCTTTCGCGGTCGTTGGCGACGACCGCCGCCGCCTCGGCGTCGCTGAAATTGGCGATGCCCTGCTGGCAGACGAAGTGGAACTTGACCCAGAAGCGCTCATTGGTGGGGCTGATGAAGCTGAAGGTGTGGCTGCCGAAACCGTGCATGTGGCGGTAGCCCTTGGGGATGCCGCGATCGCTCATGACGATGGTGATCTGGTGCAGCGCCTCCGGCAGCAAGGTCCAGAAATCCCAGTTGTTTTCCGCGCTGCGCAAGTTGGTCTTGGGATCGCGCTTGACGACGTGGTTCAGGTCCGGGAACTTGAGCGGGTCGCGGAAGAAGAACACCGGGGTGTTGTTGCCGACCACGTCCCAGTTGCCTTGCTCGGTGTAGAACTTGACGGCGAAGCCGCGGATATCGCGTTCGGCGTCGGCCGCACCGCGCTCGCCGGCGACGGTGGAAAAGCGCATGAAGATCTCGGTCTTCTTGCCGATCTCGGAGAACAGCGCCGCGCGCGTGTATTTGGAGATATCGTGGGTGACGGTGAAGGTGCCGAAGGCGCCCGAGCCCTTGGCGTGCATGCGGCGCTCGGGGATCACTTCGCGCGCGAAGTGGGCCAGCTTTTCAAGGTGCCAGACGTCCTGCAGCAGCACCGGGCCGTGCGGGCCGGCGGTCTGGGTGTTCTGGTTGTCGACGACCGGCGCGCCGGCGGCCGTGGTGAGGTTTTTCATGGAAGTCCTTCAGTGATTCGAAGTTGAATGGAGACTTCCAGCATAACTAACACGTTGCCTGCGCGCAGCTCTCTTTCGGGAGAGCCCAAAGTAAAAAGCCCGGCTATGAAGCCGGGCTTTTCATCACGCTACTGGTACTGCAAGCAATTACTTGCTTGGGTAGGCCAGGTCGGCGCGACGGTTCTGGGCGCGCGACTCTTCGTCGGTGCCGGCCGCTTTTGGCTTCTCTTTACCGAAGCTGACGGCTTCCATCTGGCTGTCTTTCACGCCTTGGGTTTTCAGGGCGGTGATGACGGCTTGGGCGCGCTTCTGGCCCAGGGCCAGGTTGTACTCGGCGCTGCCCTGGTCATCGGTGTTGCCTTCGACTTTGATCGACACGTTCGGGTTGGCGGCCAGGAATTTACCGTGGTCGGCGACAACGGCGTCGAACTCTGGCTTGACGGTGTACTTGTCGAAGTCGAAGTAGACGCTACGGTTTTTGTAGATCGAGCTGTTTGGGTCCAGGTACGCTGGCAGGGTGGCTGCCGCTGGAGCGGCGACTGGCGCTGCCGCTGGAGCTGGTGCCGCCGCTGGCGCAGGCGCAGGGGCTGGTGCCGGTGCTGGGGCTGGAGCAGGGGTGGAGCAGGCGCTCAGCAGGGCTACGGTGCAGGCTGCCAGCAGGGTGTTGATTTTTACGTTCATGGAAATACTCCCGAATTGTATTTTGTTATTGACACATTGGTGTAGTGAGGCTGTTCAGCCAGCCGCGAGCGGTATTATATAAGCATTTCTCTATTAGAAATTGGCGCAATGCATTATTTTTTCAGCCAGCGTGAGAATGGTGACATATCCCGGCCCGATTCGACATACCAGGCGCGCCGCGCGATGTCGAATTGCGCCCCCAGCGCCTTGACTTCGTCCTTTTCATGGAAGGTTGCGGTCAGATAGTGACGGCCCGGCGCCGCGGCCGGCTGGGCCTCGTTGCGGGCGATGGCCGCTTCGGCCGCCGCCGCCGATTGCTGCAGGCGCATATTGGCGATGAAGCCGCTGCGCAGCGCCGGGTCGGCCGGCGACAGCAGCGTCAGGCGGGCGCGGGCGCGGGTGGCGCCGACGTAGAACAGGTTTTCCTCGTCCCGCTTGGGTTGCATCGGGTGCGGGAACTCGTCGGCCTGCAAAAACGGCAGGATCACGTGTTCGAACTCCTTGCCCTTGGCGTTGGCCACGCATTCGATCAGCACCGCCTTGCGTTCGCGCTTGCGGCGGATGAAGGCTTCGCGGGCGTTCATCGCGGACCAGAACTCGCGCAGGCTCTGGCCGGAGGCGGCGGCCGATTCCAGCAGGCCGGCCACCGATTTATTGACGACGCCCGCCTCGTACGGCCGCACGAAGATGCGGCGCGCGGTCGCCACCAGCTTGACGCGCTCGCACAGCTCCGTCAGCACGGCGGCGGCCGGCGTGGCCGGATCGAGCGCCGACAGCCAGGCGATGGCGTCGATGACGGCCTTCTTGGTGGCCTGGCTGGCGACGTCGCGGTAGCTGATTTCCTCGCCGTCGCGGCGGTCGTCCTCGATCATGAACAATTCGCCCAGCAGCGCCGGGTCCTTGATGATCTGCGTCTTGAAGTTGTCCATGCGGCGCGCCGAGAATTTCATTTCGCTGAAGGCCGTCATGGCGTCGACGATGGCGGAGCGCACCTGTTCCGATTTGACGGCGGCGAAGTCCTTGAGGGCGATCGCCAGCATGCCGCGCAAGAACAGGATCTCGTCGCGCTGCAGGTAGCCGGCCATGGCCGGGGTGCGGTAGTCGATGTCGGCCTCGATCAGCGCGTTCTCGATCGCCATCGACTGGTGGCGGTCGCGGATCAGGATGGCGCAGCCGTCGTAGGCGTAGCCGTCGGCCTTCCATTGGCGGATCGCGGCGATCGCCTGTTGCGCGCATTCGGCCGGGGTGGCGTAGTGCGCCTGGCGGATCTGCGTGTGCACCGGCAGGCTCGATTCGACCGCCTTGTGCTTGAATTCGGCCATGGCGTAGGCCAGGTGCGGGCCGTGGCGGTAGCTGTAGGTCAGCGGGTAGCGCACCAGCTTGGGATGGCGTTCGGCGAAGCGGCGGTTCAGATACTCCTCGCTGGCGCCCAGTTTCGCGTGGATCACCTGGTCCTTGTCGCCGGCGCCGACGAAAAAGCACTGCGGGCGGCTGATCAAGGCGTCGAGGATGCGGAAGGCCGCCTCGTTCAGATCGTGCAGTTCGTCGCACAGCACCAGCCGGTAGTCGGGAAAGTGCTCGGCCAGGCGCGCGCCGGCGTCCAGATTGCAGGCCAGGTCGTAGGTGGCGTCGAACGGGCCGCGGAACACCGCCCCGGCGCCGCCGTCCAGGCGCAGGGTTTCGTATTCCACCGTCGTCAGGTAGTCGGCCAGCGGCACGCCGAGCAGCTCGGCGATCTCCTCGAGGCCCATGAAGTCGACGTCGGCTGCCAGCGCCATCGTCGCCTTCAACCCCAGCTGGGCGTCGAGGAACTGGCTCAGCGCGATGCTGTGGGTGTGCAGTTCCAGGCCCTCGAGCCGGCCGGCGTAGCGCGCGCCGACCCGGTCGACGGCGGCCAGCGCGTATTCCTTCAACTGGCGCGCCTCGCCGCAGCGGCGCAGGTTGTCGCCGTCGATGGCGTCCAGCCGCCAGGCGGCGAAGTCCTCGAACGTCATCACGGCCAGGCGCGCCACCAGCGCCTGCGGCACGCCGACATCGATCAGGCGCTGGCGCATGACGTCGCGCGCCTCCGGCGTGAAGGTCAGCGCGAGGATCTGTTCCGGGGGGAGCTTGCGCGCCAGCGCCTCGCCGATGCGGATCGCCAGCGTGGTGGTCTTGGCCGCGCCGGCGTTGGCGTCGACCTGCACCACCTTGTTCTGGGACAGCTGGATGGCCGTCTGTTCCGGCGTCGGGATCAGGCCTTGTGGCGTAAATCGGATGGGGTTTGGAGGTTGGGCTGCGTTCATCCGCTACATTATAGCGACCAGCGTGCGCGCGCCGGTCCCCAATGTGCCGGCGAGCGCCGGCGCCGGCGTCAATCTGGCCGTCGCGCCCTCGATGAACTGGGCGCTGAAGACGCGCCGTTCCGGCCGCGCGTCGCGGCTGTATTCCTGGCCGTCGATGACGGCGCACAGCAGGTCGGCCGCCGCCGTCGCCATCTTCGGCATCGGCTGGCGCAAGGTGGTGAGGTTGTAGCTCAACCAGTTGGACGGCTCGACGGCGTCGAAGCCGGCCACCGACAGCTGTCCCGGGACGTCGATGCCCAGCTCATGGCGGGCGCAATCGAGGCAGCCGATGGCCATCACGTCGCTGCCGCAGATGATCGCGTCGGGCACCTTGCCCATTTGCGCGATGATGGCCTTAAGGCCGGCGCCGCCGCTGCGGTAGTCGGATTGGCCGGGCACCACCACCGGCGGCGGCAGTCCCAGTTCGGCCAGGCGCTCGCTGGCGCCGCGCCGGCGTTCGTTGGCGACCGAGGAGTCCTCGGTGCCGGCGATGATGCCGAAGCGGCGGTGGCCGGCGGCGGCCAGGCGCGAGACCAGCATGCGGCCGGCCTCCAGGTGGTCGCAGGTGACCGTGTTGACGACGCGCTCGCGCAGGGTGCGGTTGAACAGCACCAGCGGCATGTGGCGGCGCTCGAATTCGGCGATGTGCTCGTCGCTCAGGCGGGCGGCGGCGATCACGCCGTCGACCTGGAATTGCCAGACGTCGGTCAGCACCCGGTCGACGTCGGTTTCGCGCGCCAGGGTGAACAGCAGCACGCGCTTGCCGCGCGCGGTGATTTGCTGGCTCAGCTCGGCGAGCAGCTCCGGATAGTACAGGTTGGCCTGGTTGGTGATGATCACCGCCACCATGTTGGAGCGGCGGGTGATCAGGCTGCGGGCGGCGGCGTTGGGGATGTAATCGAGCAGCGAGGCAGCTTTCATCACCCGGGCATAGGTCGCCTTGGAGACGCTGGCGCCCGGCTTGAAGCAGCGCGAGACGGCCGATTGCGATACCCCGGCCACCTGGGCGACATCATACGAGGTGACGCGGCGGGATTCGCGGGCGATGGTGGCTTTGTGTTCGGTGGCGCTGATCTCAACTGTCGGCTTGGATTTGGTCATTATCTCGTTATCGTCGTGGTGACCGCCGGTGTTGCCCAATGTGCTGGCCTTGCCGGCTTGGCATCGCCATTGTGTCGATTTGGCAGTCATGTCGAGGATAATCAAAAACTTACTCTAGGACAACAAATATCGTGTTTCCGTGTGGAAATTACTTACGTGGTGTGGCGGCACAGCAATTTTCCCTGATGAGGACGTTTTTCTGATAGCATAACGCCCCTTTATCACGTGTGAAGGGTCGACATGGCCAATGCTTGCGGCGTCGATTTCGGCACGTCAAATTCCACGGTCGGCTGGGTGCGTCCCGGCCAGGCCGTGATGTTGGGACTTGAGGACGGCAAGGCCACCTTGCCGTCGGTCGTCTTCTTCAACGCGGAAGACGAGCAGGTCACCTTTGGACGTGCGGCGCTGGCCGAATATCTGGCCGGCTACGAGGGGCGCTTGATGCGCTCGCTGAAGAGTTTGCTCGGGACCAGTCTGATCGACGGTCAGACCGAGGTGGGTGGCCGCGCGCTGCCGTTCCGCATGTTGCTGGCCCAGTTCATCGGCGAGGTCAAGCGCCGCGCCGAACAGTCGGCCGGGCGCCAGTTCACGTCGGCCGTGTTCGGCCGGCCGGTGCATTTCATCGACGACAGCAAGGAAAACGACCAGCTGGCCGAGGATACCTTGGCCGAGGTCGCCCGTTCGGTCGGCTTCAAGGACATCGCCTTCCAGTTCGAGCCGATCGCGGCCGCGTTCGACTACGAGTCGCAGATCGACCGCGAGGAACTGGTGCTGATCGCCGACATCGGCGGCGGCACCTCGGACTTTTCGCTGGTGCGCCTGTCGCCCGATCGCGCCCAAAAGACCGAGCGGCGCGACGACATCCTGGCCAACGGCGGCGTGCACATCGGCGGCACCGACTTCGACAAGTACCTCAGCCTGTCCTCGGTGATGCCTTTGCTGGGCTACGGCAGCCGTCTGCGCAACAACAGTGAAGTGCCGTCCAGCTACTTCTTCAACCTGGCGACCTGGCATACGATCAACCAGGCCTACACCAAGAAGATGTGGACCCAGCTGTCGGACCTGCTGCGCGACTCGGCCGAGCAGGAAAAGCTGGGCCGCCTGCAGCGGCTGATCGACGAGCGCGCCGGCCACTGGCTGGCGATGAAGGTGGAGGAGGGCAAGATCGCCTTGTCCGACGACGTCAAGGTGCGGCTGGAGCTGGACCGGCTGGCGCCGGGGGTGAGCCTGGAGCTCGACCGCGCCCAGTTCGACGCCTCGATCGACCACCTGGTCGGCTCGGTCGAGAATACGGTGCTGAGCCTGTTGCGCGACGCCGGCGTGGGGCCGGCCGATGTCGATACGGTATTCTTCACCGGCGGTTCGAGCGGCGTGCGCATGCTGCGCGAGCGCATCGGCGCGCTGGTGCCGGCCGCGCGCAAGGTCGAAGGCGACCTGTTCGGCAGCATCGGCGCCGGCCTGGCGCTCGACGCGGTGCGCAAATTCGGCTAACTTGGCGGTCTAATCAACAAGGGTAGGCAAGCAAATGCTCGACAAATCCATCGTCATGCTCGACTTCGAGACCACCGGCCTGTCGCCCGACATGGGCGACCGCATCACCGAGGTGGCGGCGTTGCGCATCGTCGGCGGGCGCGTCGTCGAGCGTTACGTCTCCCTGATCAACTGCAATGTGCGCATTCCTTCGTTTATCACCGGCCTGACCGGCATCACCCAGGCCATGGTCGACAACGCGCCGCCGGTCTCGCGCGTGGTGCCCGACCTGCTCGATTTCATCGGCGGCGACGCGCTGTCGGCCCACAATGCCAGTTTCGATGAGAAGTTCCTGCGCGCCGAGGCGGCCCGGCTCAACCTGACGCCTGGCCATCAAGCGCTGGTGTGCTCGCTCAAGCTGTCGCGCCGGGTGTTCCCGAACCTGGCCAGCTACAAGCTCGGCAATTTGTCCGGGCAACTGGGCATCCGTTTTAAAAGCGCGGCCCACCGGGCCGAGTCCGATGCCGAAGTGGCGGCCGAAGTGCTGATACACATCGGTAAGCACATCGGTTCGACCTACGGCATCGCCGGCGTCGATCCTGCTCTGCTCGTCTCGGTAAACAAGCTGGCGGCTGCGAAAGTGCACCAATTCCTGCAAAAACAGTCCCCCCAGTAAGTTCAGGCTTAAACGATAGCATTTCATCATCACTCGTTTGACGACGCTCAAATCTGAAGTCACTACGAGGCTTACACTTTAGTCAACATAGTTGGAGTGTTGGCAAGGGGTGCGCGATGAAAAACCAGA
This sequence comes from Burkholderia sp. LMU1-1-1.1, assembly GCF_040675865.1. Taxonomy (NCBI): domain Bacteria; kingdom Pseudomonadati; phylum Pseudomonadota; class Betaproteobacteria; order Burkholderiales; family Burkholderiaceae; genus Burkholderia; species Burkholderia sp. LMU1-1-1.1. Next base: position 245,702 of record NZ_JBEGHG010000067.1, read on the forward strand.
GCTCCGCCAGAGATGGCTACGACAGTTATCTGTGGTACAAGGAGGCGGCCGAGCGAGGTAATCCCTACGCGCAATTCAACCTTGCCATGGTCTATAAAAAAGGCCAGGGCGTGGCGCGGGACGACAACCGGGCCTTCCACTGGATGCACAAGGCCGCGGAGCAGGGGCTGGCATTCGCCCAGAACCATCTGGGCGCGATGTACTACAACGGCCGTGGCGTCGCCAACAACGACAAGGAGGCCGTGCGCTGGTTTCGCGCCGCCGCCCAGCAGGGCGACGCCTCGGCCCAGCAAAATCTCGGACAAATGTACAAAAAGGGGCGCGGCGTCGCGCGCAGCGACGAAATAGCGCTGTCATGGTTTTACCGCGCCTCGGAGCAGGGCATCGCCAGCGCGCAGACCTTGCTGGGCGAAGCCTATGTGCATGGCACCGGCGTGCGCCGCAATTATCCGTTGGCGCTGGCGTGGTTCCGCAAGGCCGCGCTGCAAAACGACGCCAACGCCCAGCTCAATCTCGGACTGATGTACAAGCACGGCCACGGCGTCACGCGCAGCGACACGCAGGCGCTGGCGTGGTTCCGGCAGGCCGCCGCGCAGGGGGACGCGGTGGCCCAGCGCCTGGTCGGCGTCGCCTATTCGGAAGGCTTGGGCGTGCCGGCCGATCAATTGCGGGCCTACGCGTGGTTGTCGCGCGCGGCCGAGCAGGAAGACGCCGACGCCCAGTTCAATCTCGGCATCATGCTGGCCAACGGCAAGGGCGTCGACCGGGACGACGAGCTGGCCTTTTCCTGGTATCGGCGCGCGGCCGAGTCCGGCCATGTGCTGGCGCAGTACAACCTGGGCGGGATGTATGCGCGCGGGCGCGGCGTGGGCCGCGACGAGCAGCGCGCGCTGGAATGGTATCGGATGGCGGCCGAGCAGGGCGCGCCGAACGCGCAGTTCAATGTCGGCGTGATGTACGCCAACGGCCATGGCGTGGCCAAGGACGAGGCGCGCGCCGTGGCCTGGTACCGCAGCGCCGCCGATCAGGGCGACGCCAGCGCGCAGAACAACCTCGGCGTGATGTACGCCAACGGCCTGGGCGTGGCGCAGGACGATGTGCAGGCGGTCAAATGGTACGGCAAGGCGGCCGAGCAGGGCCACGCGCTGGCGCAGTTCAATCTGGGCGGAATGTATGGCAGCGGGCGCGGCGTCAAGCGCGACGACGTGCGCTCCTTCATGTGGCTGACGTTGGCGGCGGACGGCGGCGATGTCGCCGCCGCCAGCAACCGCAAAAAGGTGGCGCTCGACATGACGCCGGCGGCGATGGCCGAGGCGCAGGAACTGGCGCGCCGCTGGCGCGCGCAGCACCGCAGGACGGTGGGGGTGCGCGAGCGACCGCGATGATGTGATCGCTGTAGCTAGTTCTGCGGCTGCTGCCGGCGGTCGAGGAACAGGCTGTTGCCGTGGATTTTCTTGGCCTGGCGCTTCGATTCGGCCGCCGCCGTGGCGATCTGGTGGTGCGAGTAGTACTGGCGCGGATCGACGCGGATCACGCCGATCGACAGACTCATCAACGAATAAAACACCTTCTTCCCCTGGCGGTCCTCGCTCAGATAGCCGCCGCGCTCGCGGTCCTCGATGCTGTAAAACTCTTGCACGTTCTGCTCGAAATCGGCCAGGATGCCTTCGCAGCGCGCCTCCCAGTCCTCGCTCTGGAACAGCACCATGAAGTCGTCGCCGCCGATGTGGCCGACGAAATCGCGGTTGGCGTCGCAGCGCTCGCTCAGCATGTTGCCGGTCAGCTGGATGACGTCGTCGCCCCGGCGATAACCGTAGACGTCGTTGAACGGCTTGAAGTGGTCCAGGTCGACATAGCAGGCCCAGAAACGCGTGCCGCTCTCCAGCAGCCGGTCGATGTGCTCGTTGATCGGCACATTGCCCGGCAGCTGCGTCAGCGGGTTGGCGTAGCGCGCCGCGTTGATCTGCATCTGCGTGATCTCGCGCATCAGGTCGTGGCCGGTGCCCAGGCCCAGATAGCGGCCCTGGTCGGTGATGATGAAGCCGTTGAACAGGTGGTGCGCGTCGGCCTGCACCATGCGGAAGCTCAGCTCTTGCAAGGTGGTGTCCTGCTCGGCGATCAGCGGCTTGGCGTCCATGAATTGCCGGCACGATTTCTTGCCGTACAACTCGCGCTGGTAGGGCCGGGCGAAGTGGTCGATCATCTCGAAGCGGCTGATCAGGCCCAGCGGCTGATCGCCGTCGACCACCGGAATGATCAGCAGCTTGGGCTCCTTCAGGAAGATCTCGTAGACCTCGTTGTTCGTCATTTTGGACGGCACGGTCTGCACCTCGTTCAGCAGCTTGAGGATGGTGGCGGCGTTCTTTTCCGCGCCGCGCTGCGGATACACGGCGACGCCGGTGCGCGCCAGCGCCTTGATCACTTCGGCCGAGGCCGCGCGCGCCGGCTGCGGGTGCGGCCTTCCCAGATGATAGCCCTGGCCGTAGGCGACGCCGACGTCGCGTATCACCAGCAGCTCGGCCTGGGTTTCTATGCCTTCGGCGATGACCAAGGTGTTCGATTTCTCGGCGATCTCCTGGATCGAGCGGACAAACTGCAGCTTCACCGGATCGTGGTTGATACCCTGGATGAAATGCATGTCGATTTTGACATACTCCGGCCGCAGCTCGGACCACAGCCGCAGGCTGGAGAAGCCTTCGCCCAGGTCGTCGATGGCGATCTGGAAGCCCATCTCGCGGTAGTGCCGCACCGCCTCGCGCATCAGCTCATAGTCGTAGGTCGGCTGGTTCTCGGTCAGCTCGATGATCACGCGGTCCGGGTTGATGCCGATGTGGTGGATGTACTCCAGCGTTTCGCCGTGGCGCGCGTCGCGCTGCAGCAGGCATTCCGGGCTCACGTTGAGAAACAGCTTGCCCGGCAGTTCGAGCTCGGCGAAGCGCTCGAGGATCACCCGGCGGCACAGGTGCTCGACCTGCACCGTCAGCCCGCTGGCGCGCGCCACCTTGAACAGGTTCATCGGCGCGTGCAGGGGGCTGTCGGACGGCCCCCGTATCAAACCTTCGTAGGCGATGATGTCGCCGTTCTGCATGTTGACGATCGGCTGGAACAGCGCGCTGAGCTGGCGGCGCGCAAGGATGTCGTACAAATGGGCGCGCAACACTGCCTCCTCGTCCTCGAGTTCGGGCCTGATGTATGTCACCGCAGCCGGTGCGGCGTTGCTACGGTGCAGCGGTTTGCTGGCAGTTTTCACGATTATCGCTTGCGAAATGTGGGTTTAACTGTACGATTCTATGACGTGTTTGTGACGGCATCATGAAATTCATCCTGTGGCGCAATTAGTATTTCCATGTAACATTGTTGTCGCGCTACAATAGTAAGACCACGTGCTTCCCGGGCCCACCATGTATTGTTTCAACAGCCGTCGCCTTGTTTTCAGCCTGATATGTGTGTGCGCCGCCTCGGCGGGCGCGACCGGCGTCGCCGTGCAGGTGCAGGACGCGGCTGGCAATCCGCTAGCCGATACGGTGGTCTATGTCGAAGCCGACACCACTCCGGCCGGCGGCAAGGCGCCCGCCAACGCGGAGATCGAGCAGAAGGGTTTGAAGTTCCTGCCGCTGGTCACCGTGGTGCAGACCGGCGGCAAGGTGTTCTTCCCGAATAACGACAAGGTCCGCCACCACATCTATTCGTTCTCGGCGGCCCACAAGTTCGACCAAAAACTGTATTCGGGCCAGTCGGCGGCGCCCCAGGTGTTCGACAAGGCGGGCACCGTGGTCCTGGGCTGTAATATTCATGACAAGATGCTCGCCTACGTCAAGATCGTCGACACGCCTTACTTCGCCAAGACCGACGGCGCCGGCGCGGCGCGCATCACGCTGCCGGCGGGCGGCAAGTACGTGGTCAAGGCCTGGCACTACAACACCGCCGGCGGCGCCACCCCCGAGCAGGTGTTGACGGTGAAGGCGGGCGACGCGCTATCGACGGCCGTCTTCAAACTGCCGATGAAGCCTGCGGCGGCCGACGCCGCTTCGTCGCTTAATTAAAGGATCGTCCCGAGCATGCGTATGCGTTTTCGCAGCCTGGAAAGCCGGATCGTCGCGCTGTTCCTGGTCCTGATCGTCGCCGTGCAGCTGGTCGGCCTGGGGGTGATCCAGCGCGGCATCGATAACAACGCGCGCCTGGCCATCGGCGGGGAACTCAATAACGGCACCAAGGTATTCCGCCGCCTGCTCGATCAAAACGCCCAGAACCTGCGCTTCGGCGCCCGCCTGCTGGCGCGCGACACCGCGTTCCTGGCCGCCATCGGCAACAACGACGAAGGCGACCGCGCCACCATCGAATCGGCGCTGGCCAACAGCGGCCGCCGCATCAAGGCCTCGCTGACGATGCTGATCAACGCCGAGCGCAAGATCAGCGTATCGACCAACACCAGCCAGGCCGCCGGCCTGGAGAAAATGGCCGTCAGCATGCTCGACGCGGCCGAGGCGGCCGACGGCGCCAACGGCATCGCCATCATCGAGCGCCGCCCGTACCAGATCGTCGTCATGCCGGTCAAAGCGCCGGTCACCATCGGCTGGATCGTGATGACGTTCCCGATCGACCGCCAACTGGCCAACGAGATGCGCGAGGTCAGTTCGCTGCACACCACCGTGCTGACGCGCGACTCCCGGGGCAAATGGATGTCGGCCGGCTCCACCTACGTCGGCGCCTCGGCGCAATCGGTGGTCGACCAGCTGCAAGCCTTGCCGGCCGCGCCCACCGGGCCGTTCGACATCGAGGTGGAAACCGGGCGCTATAGCGCGCGCCTGATGTCGATCGGCCAGGACGACGGCCAGACCGCCAGCGTGCTGCTGGCGCGCTCGATCGACGAGGCCACCGCCGAATACGCGCGCCTGGAGCGTTGGCTGATATTCCTCACCGCCGGCGGCATCGCCATCTCGGCGCTGGCCATCATCCTCACCGCCAAGCGCATCGCCCAGCCGATCAGCGAACTGGCCGACACGGCCAAGCGCCTGGAGCGGGGCGATTACAAAGGCCAGATCGACACCAGCCGCGAAGACGAGATCGGGGCGCTGGCCCGGGCCTTCGATTCGATGCGCGAGGGGATCGCCAAGCGCGAACAGGAGATCCGCCGCCTGGCGTATTGGGACACGCTGACGAACCTGCCCAACCGCGCCCAGTTCCTGCTGCTGCTGAACGATGCGATGGAGGACGCCCGCAAACGCGAGGAAGCCGTGTTCGTGCTGATGATGGACCTCGACCGCTTCAAGCACGTCAACGATGTTATGGGCCACAGCTTCGGCGACGCGCTGCTGCGCCAGGTGGCGGGCCGGTTGCAGCTGCTGCTGGCGAACCGCCGGCAGTCGTCGGCGCAGGTGGCGCGGCTGGGGGGCGACGAATTCGCGGTGCTGCTGCCGGCGTCCGACGTCGAAGCTGCCCAGCGCATGGCCGCCGAAATCCTGCAGGCGCTGGAGACGCCGCTGTCGCTGGAAGAGCAGATGGTCGACATCGGCGCCGGCCTGGGGATCGCCGGTTATCCCGTCCACGGCAGCGACGGCGAAGCCTTGCTCAGCATGGCCGAGGTGGCGATGTACGCGGCCAAGCAGCGTAACGACGGCGCCGTGGTCTACGACGCGGCGATGGACAAGTCCAGCGAAAAGAGCCTGTCGCTGCTGACCGAGCTGCGCAACGCCATTGAGCGCAACGAGTTCCGCCTGCACGTACAGCCGAAGATCATGCTCGATACCGGCAAGGTGGTCGGCATGGAGGCGCTGGTGCGCTGGGTGCATCCGGAGCGCGGCAACGTTTTCCCGGACGAGTTCATTCCGTTCGCCGAGCAGACCGGCTTTATCCGCGTGCTCACGCGCTGGGTGATGGAGCGCTCGGCCGAGCTGTGTCGGGAGCTGGCCGCCAGCGGTCATCACCTGAAGGTGTCGGTCAACCTGTCCACGCGCGACCTGCTGGACCAGGACCTGCCGGCCAAATTCGCCGACCTGCTGGTGCGCCACGAGCTGTCTCCCGGCTCGTTCTGCCTGGAGATCACCGAGAGCGCCATCATGGACGATCCGGTGCGGGCGCAAACCACGCTGGAGCGCCTCAGCGCCATGGGCTTCGATCTTTCGATCGACGATTTCGGCACCGGCTATTCGTCGCTGGCGTACCTGAAGCGGCTACCGGTCGATGAGCTCAAGATCGACAAGTCCTTCGTGCTCAATATGGAGCACGACGTCGGCGATACCAAGATCGTGCGTTCGACCATCGACCTGGGTCACAACATGGGCCTGCGCGTGGTGGCGGAAGGCATCGAGAGCGAAGCCGTATGGCGCCTGCTGGCCGACCTGGGATGCGACCAGGGGCAGGGCTACTTCATGAGCCGCCCGATTCCGGGCGACCAGTTGATCGCCTGGCTGGAGAAGTGGCAGGCGCCGTCCCTGGAGGCGGCACCGAACCACGTTTTCATCTAAAGCAGGCCTGCGGTCCATCCACGTTATTTGCATTTCATGCAAGCGCTTTCGCCGTACGTCGCAAGCTCATTCATTGGCACGCCGCTTTCCGCATACACTCCTGAAACACCCTTACAGGAGCCCCTATGCATCGTTTGCTAGCCATTGTTTTTGTCACGGCCGTCTGCCAAGTCCCCGTGTCCGCCACCGAAGCGCCCACGTCACGATTCGCCCCGGGCGCCCACAAACTGAAAAACGGCCAAGCCAACGAGCTGATGGTGCTCGGGTCGCCGCACCTGTCGCAGATGTCGAAGTCCTTCGATCTCGCCAAACTGAGCCTACTGAACGAGCGGCTAGCGGAGTGGCAACCGCAGGCCGTCGCCATCGAAGAGATGTCCGGACTGCGGTGCGCGTTTATGCGCAGCTATCCGCAGCGCTATGCCAACACCACCAAGACCTACTGCTGGGACCCGGCCGTTGCCAAAGCGGCGACCGGCCTGGATGTGCCGGAGGCGAACGCGCAGGCCGAACGCTTGCTGGCCGCTTGGCCGGCGGCGCCATCGCCGGCCGAGCGCCGCAAGCTGGCGGCGTTGTTTTTGGCCGCCGGCGAGCGGGCGTCCGCCCTGGTGCAATGGCTGCGGTTGCCGGTCGGCGAACGACGCGCCGGTGACGGCCTGCCGGACAGCTTGACGGCGGTGTTGAATGGATTGGCGCAGCGGCGGGACGAGAGCTACCAGATCGCCGCGGTGGTCGCCGCGCGCGGCGGGCATGATCGGGTCTATCCGATCGATGACCAAACGGCGGCGTCGCCCGATGGTGACGTGAAGGCCTACTCCGCCGCGATCGGTAAGGCCTGGGACAATCCCTACACGGCCGCGCGTGCGCGGCAATCGAAGGAACTGGAAAGCCGCCTCGATACGCCGGCGGACATGGTCACCATGTACCGTGCGTATAACGACGCCGGTGCCGCCGAGCAGGCCTTCCACAGCGATTTTGGCGCCGCGTTGGAAGAACCGTCGCCGCAGCATTTCGGGCGCGGCTACGTCGGCTACTGGGAGACGCGCAATTTGCGGATGGCCTCCAACATTCGCGACGCGATGACCGCGCGGCCCGGCCTGCGCATGCTGGTGGTGGTCGGCGCCTCCCACAAAGCGTATCTGGAGGCTTACCTCGACCAGATGCACGACGTGCGCATCGTCCCCACGGACCGGGTGCTGCGCGCCGAATAAAACACGACGGGATCGCTCGCCTAACGTTGCTTATTTGTTACAAGGCAAGCTATCATCGATATATCATCCTACGACCCACGGAACCACGCATGAAGCAATTGAAACGCGCCGCATTGGCGGCCGCCGTCCTGTTGGCGCAAGGTGCCATGGCTCAAACCTGCGCCAACGCTGGCCCCGGCCTCACCTATCCAAGCACCCGCACGGTCGACCAGACAGACGATTACCATGGCGTCAAAGTGGCCGATCCCTACCGCTGGCTGGAGGACGCCAACAGCGCCGACACCAAGGATTGGGTCGACGCCCAGAACAAGCTCACGCAAGGCTACCTGTCGCAGATCCCCGGCCGCGAGACGATCAAAACGCGCCTGACCAAACTGTGGAACTTCGAGCGCTTCAGCGTGCCGTTCAAGGAAGGCGGGCGCTATTTCTATAGCCGTAACGACGGCCTGCAGAACCAGTCCGTGCTCTACACGATGAAAACGCTGGCCGACGTGCCGCGCATGCTGCTCGATCCGAACAAGCTGGCCGCCGACGGCACCGTGGCCCTGGCCGGACTGGCCGTCAGCCCGAACGGAAAATACCTCGCCTACAGCACCGCCGCATCAGGCTCCGACTGGAACGAGATCAAGGTGCGCGACATCGACAGCGGCAAGGATATCGAAGACCATATCAAGTGGGTCAAGTTCTCCAACACCGCGTGGATGCACGACGGCTCCGGTTTCTTCTACAGCCGCTACGACGAGCCGAAGGAAGCGACCAAACTGGCCGACGTCAACTACTTCCAGAAGCTGTACTTCCACAAACTCGGCACGCCGCAAAGCGCCGACACGCTGGTCTACGACCGCCCGGACCACAAGGACTGGGGCTTCAGCGCCGACGTGACCCAGGACGGCCGCTTCCTGATCATCACCGCCTCGCAGGGGACCGAGAACAAGAACCGCGTGTTCTACAAGGACTTGAGCCGCAAGGACTCCAAGGTGGTTGGCCTGCTGGAGGACTTCGACGCGGTCTATAACTTCGTCGGCAACGACGGTCCGGTGTTCTGGTTCCACACCGAGCGCAACGCGCCGCGCGGCCGCATCGTCAGCATCGACACGCGCAAGCCGGCGGTGCTGAACTGGAAGCAGATCGTGCCGGAAAGCTCCAACACGCTGGTGTCGGCATCTGTCGTCAACAACCAGCTGCTGGTCGACTACCTGAGCGACGCCCACAGCCTGGTCAAGGTGTTCGACCTGAAAGGCAAGCCGCTGCACGATATCGAACTGCCGGGCCTTGGCACCGCCGGCGGCTTTAGCGGCAAGCGCGCCGACACCGAAACCTTCTACTCGTACACCAGCTTCACCACGCCGACCACGATTTATCGCTACGACCTGAAGGCCAACAAGAGCAGCGTGTACCGCCAGCCGAAGGTCGATTTCGATCCGGCCGGCTTCGAGACGCGCCAGGAATTCTTCACCAGCCGTGACGGCACCAAGGTGCCGATGTTCATCGTCGCGAAGACGGGCTTGAAGCTGGACGGCGGAAATCCGACCTACCTGTATGGTTACGGCGGCTTCAACGTCTCGCTGACGCCGACATTCTCGGTCGCCAATCTGGCGTGGCTGGAAATGGGCGGCGTCTACGTCATGGCCAATCTGCGCGGCGGCGGCGAGTATGGCGAATCGTGGCACGAGGCGGGCACCAAGCTGCAAAAGCAGAACGTGTTCGATGATTTCATCGGCGCGGCCGAATGGCTGATCGCGCACAAGGTGACGTCGCCGGCCAAACTGGCCATCGGCGGCGGCAGCAACGGCGGCCTGCTGGTCGGCGCGGCGATGACGCAGCGTCCCGAGTTGTTCGCCGCCGCGATCCCGCAGGTGGGCGTGCTCGATATGCTGCGCTTCCACAAATTCACCATCGGCTGGGCGTGGACCTCGGACTACGGCTCGTCGGACAATCCGGAGGAGTTCAAGGCGCTGGTCAAGTACTCGCCGCTGCACAACCTGAAGAAGGGCACCTGCTATCCGGCGACCATGATCACCACCGCCGACCATGACGACCGCGTGGTGCCGGCGCACAGCTTCAAGTTCGCCGCCGCCGCGCAGGCCGACCAGGCCGGCACCGCGCCCATCCTGATCCGTATCGACACCAAGGCCGGTCACGGCGCCGGCAAGCCGACCACCAAGCAGATCGAGGAAGTGGCGGATCGCTGGGGCTTCCTGAGCCGCGCGCTGCACATGGACGGCGCGACGCCGGCGGTGCAAACCACCTCGGCGCCGGCGACCGCGGCTGCCAAGACGGCGGGCCCGCAATGAGGGCCGCGCCAGCCGCCGGGCCGCTGCTGCTCGCTCTCCTGATGTTTGGCGCGGCGCCGGTGGCACCGGTGCTGGCGCAATCGAACAATCCCGGCGGCGTGCCGGCGTCCGCCAAATCGCTGGCGGATGTTACGCGCGGGCTGCAATCGCAACCGGGCTTCATCGACGTCTGGCGCGATGCCGCCAAGGGCAGGGTGCTGCTGTCGGTGGCGTCGCTGGAGCAGCCGTTCCTGCTACTGAGTTCCCTGCCATACGCACTGGGCTCGAACGACGTCGGCCTCGATCGCGGGCAGGCCGGCGACATGCGCATGGTCCATTTCGAAAAGCACGGCGCCAAACTGTTCCTGGTTCAGGACAACACCGCCTACATCGCCGCGTCTGCGGACAAGGACGAACGGGCCGCCGTCAAGGAATCGTTCGCCAACGCCGTGCTGTGGTCGGGCGACATCCTGGCCAGCGAAGGCGGCGCGCACCTGGTCGACTTCTCCGGCTTCCTGCTGGCAGACCGCCACGGCATCGCTGCCCGGCTGGCCGCCGCCAAGCAAGGCGCCTATCAGGTCGACCCGGCGCGCAGCGCGGTGCTGGCCGAACAGGCCAAGGCTTTCCCCGATAACGTCGAACTCGAATCGTTGCTGACCTTCGCCGGACCTGGCCAGGCGGAATATGTGCGCCAGGTCGCCGCCGATCCGGCCAGCCTGTCGATGCGCCAGCGTATCAGCATGGTGCGCCTGCCGAAGATCGACGGCCAGGCCGGCTGGCGGCCGCGCACGTACCATCCGTTCTCCGGCGGCTTCGATGTCAACTACTACGACTTCGCCACGCCGCTCGCCGACGCCATCGACGTGCACTGGCAGGTGCGGCACCGGCTCGAAAAGACCGATCCGTCGGCGGCGGTCAGCGCGGTCAAGAAACCGATCGTGTACTACGTCGACCGGGGCGCGCCGGAACCGGTGCGCAGCGCGCTGCTGCAGGGAGCCTCGTGGTGGGCCAGCGCCTTCGAAAAGGCCGGCTTCAAGGATGCCTACCGGGTCGAGCTGCTGCCGGAAGGCGTCGACGCCATGGACATCCGCTACAACGTGATCCACTGGGTGCACCGCGCCACGCGCGGCTGGTCCTACGGCAACGCGCTGGCCGATCCGCGCACCGGTGAGATCATTCGCGGCGCGGTCACGCTTGGATCGCAGCGCGTGCGGCAGGACATCCTGATCGCCGAAAGCCTGCTCGCCCCTTACGGCAAAAACGCACCGGCGGACAAACACAAACTGGCCGAGGAGATGGCATTGGCGCGCCTGCGCCAATTGTCGGCGCACGAAGTCGGCCACACTTTGGGCTTCGCGCATAACTTCGCGGCCAGCCGCGCGGGCAAAGGCAACGGCTCGGTGATGGATTACCCGCATCCGATCCTGAAGCTCAACGCCCAGGGCGAGGTCGATCTGGCCGACGCGTATGGCGTCGGTGTCGGCCCCTGGGACGACTACATCGTCAAATATGTGTACGGCGATTTCGGCGGCGGCGCGCAGGAGCAGGCCGCGCTGGCCAAGCTGCGCGCCGACGCCAAGGCCGCCGGCCTGTCGTACTCCAGCGACCAGGACGACCGCACGCCGGGCGCCAGCCACCCGGACGGCCTGTTGTGGGACTTCGGCCCGGATACGATCAAGACCTGGGATCAACTGGGCGCCGTGCGCCAGCGCGCGCTGCAAACCTTCTCGGTCGACGTGCTGCCCGACGCCCGCCAGATCGGCGAGCTCGAAGCGCGCCTGGTGCCCGTCTATCTGCTGCAGCGCTACCAAGGGGAGGCGGTGGCGCGCCTGATCGGAGGCGGCGAGTTCGATTACACCACCAGCGGCGACGTCAAAGCCGGCATCGGCAAGGCTGGCGTCAAGATCACGCCGGCGACGGTTCAGCGTCAAGCGTTGAACCGGTTGGCGGACGGCCTGCGGGCCGAGTATCTGGCGCTGCCCGCCAGCGTGCTCGATGTTCTGACGCCGCCGGCGATGGGGCACGATCGTGGCCGCGAATACTTCGCCACGCGCATGGGGTCCGTGTTCGACGCCTTCTCGATCGCCGAGGCGGGCGCCGCGCAAACGGCCGGCTTCCTGCTGGACTCGGGCCGCATCAACCGTCTGGCGTGGCAGCATGCGCGCGACGCGCAGCAGCCCGGCGTGGAGGAGGTGCTGTCGCTGCTGCTGCAAAAGACCTGGAAGCGCGAGCCGGTGCCGGCATCGGTGGTTGGCGGCGAGGCGGTGCAGCTGGCGGCCAACTGGGTGCTGGTCGACGGGGTGCTGAATCTGCTGGACGGCGGCAAACTGCATCCGAACGTGGCGGCCGAAGTCACTCAGTCGGCGCGCGATCTGGCGCAGTGGCTGCAGAAAAATCCAGGCAAGGGCGTGACGGCCGCCAGCCGCAAGGAGGCCGCCGAGCTAATTGTCGGCTATCTGAAGGACCCGCGCAGCGTCAAATTGCGCGCCGCGCCACCAGTTCCGCCGGGAGCGCCTATCTAAGGCGAAATGACAACGCGAAACGCGTGCGCACCAAAATGATGCCATTTTTAGGTGCGCACGCTCATGGTGCGGGTGTCGGCGTAAAAACAAAATACAGTTAAATCATAGACTTAAAATTTGCACCAAACTGGAACAAATATTGCTTGTATAGATATTCGTTTTCAATTCGTGCATTATTTTGGGGAGTGATTTGATGGGTTTACACAAAGACGGCGCCGATGCATTGTTCATTTTGCTAGGTGCCATCATGATTTTGGCGATGCACGCCGGTTTCGCGTTCCTGGAGTTGGGCACCGTGCGCAAGAAGAACCAGGTCAATGCGCTGGTCAAGATCCTGGTGGATTTCGCGGTATCGACCATCGCCTACTTCTTCGTCGGTTACAGCATCGCCTACGGCGTCAATTTCTTCTCCTCGGCCGACGTGCTGGCGGCCAAAAACGGCTATGAGCTGGTCAAGTTCTTCTTCCTGCTGACGTTCGCGGCGGCCATCCCGGCCATCATCTCGGGTGGCATCGCCGAGCGGGCGCGCTTCCATCCGCAGTTGATCGCGACCGCGCTGCTGGTCGGATTTGTGTACCCGTTCTTCGAGGGGATCGTCTGGAACCGCCGCTTCGGCATCCAGGAATGGCTGCTGCAGGCCTTCGGCGCCGAGTTCCACGACTTCGCCGGTTCGGTGGTGGTGCACGCGGTGGGTGGCTGGATCGCGCTGCCGGCGGTGCTTCTGCTGGGCGCCCGGCGCGGGCGCTATATGAAGAACGGCGCGATCGCCGCCCATCCGCCGTCGTCGATTCCGTTCCTGGCGCTGGGCGCGTGGATTTTGACGGTGGGCTGGTTCGGCTTCAACGTCATGAGCGCGCAGTCGCTGGACAAGATGAACGGCCTGGTGGCGGTCAACTCGCTGATGGCGATGGTCGGCGGCACGCTGGTCGCGCTGCTGATGGGGAAAAACGATCCGGGCTTCGCCTACAACGGGCCGCTGGCCGGGCTGGTGGCGGTGTGCGCCGGCTCCGACCTGATGCATCCATTGGGTGCGTTGGTGACGGGCGGGATCGCCGGCGCCATCTTCGTCTGGATGTTCACGCTAGCGCAGAACAAGTGGAAGATCGACGATGTGCTGGGCGTGTGGCCGTTGCATGGGCTGTGCGGCGCCTGGGGCGGGATCGCGGCGGGGATCTTCGGATTGAAAGCGCTGGGCGGAATGGGCGGGGTGTCGTTCACCGCGCAGTTGGCCGGGACGGTGCTGGGTGTGGTGATCGCGTTGGCGGGCGGCTTCGCGATTTATGGCCTGCTTAAAGCCACGATGGGCCTGAGGCTCGATCCCGAGGACGAGTTCCAGGGTGCCGATCTCGCCATCCACCGCATCAGTTCCACGCCGGAGCGCGAGTCGAACTGGTAGGGCGGCAATCCAAACCCGCCACCCTTTGGCGATACGCACGCGTTACCGCTTAGGGGTCTGACCCGGTTGGGTCATACCCCGCCGGGCAGTGCAGGTTCAACGATGTATCACAACCAACAAAGCCTTCGCCTCGGTCTTGCCGACGTTGCGGATGGTGTGCTGCTGGTCGCCGGGGTAGCGCGCCGTGCCGCCCAGCTTGACCTTCTTCTTCGTGTTCCCCACTTCCACCTCCACCGACCCATGCAGCAAGGTGACATGCTCCTGCGCCCCCGGATCATGTCCCTGCGACGCCAGCTCGCCACCGGGCGACAAGGTCAGCTCATACCATTCATACTTACCCGCCAGCTCCATCGGTCCCAGGATGCGCAGCACGTAGCCGGCGTGGTTGCCGGGCAGGGTGGGGGTCTCGTGCGCGTCGAGCACGCGGATGGTCTCGGCTTCCTTCTCCGCCGTCGCCAGCAGTTCGCCGATCTGCACCCCCAGCGCGTTCGATAGCCGCCAGGTGATGGCGATGGTCGGATTGGCCTTCTCGCGTTCGATCTGCGACAGCATCGATTTGGAGACCCCCGCGATGCGCGACAGATCCTCCAGCGTGAGGCCGCGCGCCAGGCGCAGGCGTTGCAGGGCGGCGCCGACCTCGGGTGGTGCGTTCGTCGAAACGGGTGTTTTCATTGTTTTATTCGGCGGATGGGCTAAATTCTAAGTAAATCTGTCGGAAAAACGCGGTCAGAACCACATGCTTCCTTCTTGCGCTGTTCACTGGTTCTCTGTAAGATTCGATATATTGAATTTGAGTTCGACATAACGGATTTCGCATAACGCAGTGAAAATGTGCCGAAATCGTACCACATACAAGGACCATCATGAGCGACCAAGCAAAAAGCACCTTCTTTAGCGGCCTGCAGCAAAACCTGGATCAATTGCGCGATCAGGGCCTGTACAAGCCGGAGCGCGTGCTCGCTTCGCGCCAGGGTTCCGAAGTGGTTGCCCAGGATGGCCGTACCCTGATCAATATGTGCGCCAACAACTACCTCGGCCTGTCCGGCGAGGAGTGGGTGGCCAAGGCGTCGATCGAGGCCACCGAAAAATACGGCTACGGCCTGTCGTCTGTGCGTTTCATCTGCGGCACCCAGACCGTGCACAAGCAACTGGAGCAGGCGATCTCCAAATTTCTCGGCACCGAGGACACGATCCTGTACGCGGCCGCGTTCGACGCCAACGGCGGCGTGTTCGAGCCGCTGTTCGACGAGAACGACGCCATCATCTCCGACGCGCTGAACCACGCCTCGATCATCGACGGCATCCGCCTGTGCAAGGCCGCGCGCTTCCGCTACGCCCACAACGACATGGCCGACCTGGAAGCGCAACTGCAAGCCGCCGCCGACAAGCGCCACAAAGTCATCGTCACCGATGGCGTGTTCTCGATGGACGGCACCATCGCCCAGCTGGACAAGATCTGCGACCTGGCCGACAAATACGGCGCGCTGGTGATGATCGACGAATGCCACGCCTCCGGCTTCATGGGCGCGACCGGCCGCGGCACCCACGAGCACCACAACGTCATGGGCCGCGTCGACATCATCACCGGCACGCTGGGCAAGGCCCTGGGCGGCGCGATGGGCGGCTTCACCTCCGCGCGCAAGGAGGTGATCGACATGCTGCGCCAGAAATCGCGTCCTTACCTGTTCTCCAACACGCTGGCGCCGTCGATCGCCGGCGCCTCGCTGGCGGTGCTGGAGCGCCTGTCGCAGTCGACCGAATTGCGCGACCGCCTGCACGAGAACACCGCCTACTTCCGCAAGGAGATCGAGCGTATCGGCTTCACCATCAAGCCGGGTACGCACCCCGTGGTTCCTGTCATGTTGTTCGATGCGCCCGTCGCGCAGAAATTCGCGGCACGAATGTATGAGCTGGGCGTTCTGCTCAGCGGCTTCTTCTACCCGGTGGTCCCGATGGGCCAGGCGCGCGTGCGTGTCCAATTGTCTGCCGCGCATACCCGCGAACAGCTGGATACCGTGCTTAAAGCATTCGAACAGGCGGGCACAGAGCTCGGCCTGCTTAAAAAATAAAACAGTCAGGAATCAAAATGGAACAACAACGCATCCTCGTCATCGGCGCCAACGGCCAAATCGGCAGTGAACTGGTGGAGGCGCTGGCCGCCAAACACGGCGCGCAAAACGTCATCGCCAGCGACATCAGCCCGACCAATCTTTATCACGCGGCGCGCTACACGCCGCTCAACGTGCTGGACAAGCAGGCGCTGTCGGCGCTGGTGACGGAGGAGGGCATCACGCAGGTGTACCAACTGGCGGCGATGCTGTCGGCCACCGGCGAAGCGGCGCCGTTGAAGGCGTGGACCCTGAATATGGACGGCTTGCTGAATATTCTGGAAGTGGCGCGCGAGCGCGGCATCGTCGGCAAGCCGCTCAAGGTCTTCTGGCCGTCGTCGATCGCCGCTTTCGGCCCGAACACGCCGGCCGTGAACACGCCGCAAACGACGGTGATGGACCCGACCACGATCTACGGCATCAGCAAGCTGGCCGGCGAGCGTCTGTGCGAGTACTACTTCATCAAGTACGGCGTCGATGTGCGCAGCATCCGCTACCCCGGCATCATCAGCTACAAGTCGCCACCGGGCGGCGGCACCACCGACTATGCGATCGCGATCTTCCATTCGGCGCTGCGCGGCGAGCGGTATGAGTGCTTCCTCGGCCCGCAGACCACACTGCCGATGATCTACATGCCCGATGCGATCCGCGCCACCATCGAATTGATGGAAGCGCCGGCCGAACAGGTCAAGGTGCGCTCGGCTTACAACGTCGCCGGCGTGTCGTTCAATCCGGAGCAGCTGGCCGCCGCCATCACGCGCGCCGTGCCGGACTTCAAAATCGCCTACAAGCCGGACAGCCGCCAGGCCATCGCCGATACCTGGCCGCAAAGCCTGGACGACGCCACCGCGACGGCCGACTGGGGCTGGAAGGCCCGCATCGGTATCGAGGAGATGGTGGCCGACATGCTGGCCAACGTCGATGTCCGTCTCGGCAAAGCCGCGTAGTTCGGCCACACAAACAACCACACTATAAAAAAGAGAGACATCAGATGGACATGAGCGTATTCGATTTGTTCAAGATCGGCATCGGGCCGTCGAGTTCCCACACGGTGGGACCGATGGTGGCGGCCCGCCGCTTTCTGCTCGACTGCGCTCCGCTTGACGATGTCACCGAGGTGAGCGCCGAGCTGTATGGCTCGCTGGCGCTCACCGGTATCGGTCACGCGACCGACAAGGCGGTGATCCTCGGCCTGATGGGCGAGACGCCGCAGGACGTGGTGCCGACCCGGGTCGACGCGCAACTGGCCGAAGCCGAAGCGGCGGGGGAACTGATGCTGCTGGGAACCCACGCGGTGCCGTTCAAACGTGGCAAGAACTTGATTTTCCACATGGCCGAGTCGCTGGCCGAACACCCCAACGGCATGCGCTTCACGTTGACCCGCGCCGATGGCGCCACCATCAGCAAAGTCTATTACTCGGTCGGCGGTGGCTTCATCAAGGAGGAGGGCGAGGCGCCGCAGATGCCCTCAAGCGGCGACGGCGCCGCCCCCGCGATTCCGTACCCGTTCGATACGATGGACCAGCTGCTGGCCCATGGCGAAGCGAGCGGCCTGACGATCCCGCAAATGCTGCGCGCGAACGAACGCCGCAAGCGCAGCGAGGATGAACTGAACGCCGGCATCGACAAGATCTGGCAGGTCATGCGCGATTGCATCGCCCATGGTTTGGACACGGCCGGCCGCCTGCCGGGCGGCTTGAACGTCAAGCGGCGCGCGGCCGACTTGTGGACGCAATCTCAATCCAGCGCCAGCCAGGCGAACCAGCTGCCGCACGATGCGCTTCATCAGGTCAGCCTGTACGCGATGGCCGTCAACGAGGAAAACGCGGCCGGCGGGCGCGTGGTTACGGCGCCGACCAACGGCGCGGCGGGCATCATTCCGGCGGTGCTGCGCTACTACGCGGAGGACTGCAAGCCGAGCGACCCTGTCACCGGCATCCGCGACTTCATGCTGACGGCTGCGGCCATCGGCATGCTGTGCAAGCGCAATGCATCGATCTCGGGGGCGGAAATCGGTTGCCAGGGCGAGGTTGGCGTGGCGTGCGCGATGGCGGCCGCGGGTTTGGTGGCGGCGCTGGGCGGCTCCAACAACCAGATCGAGAACGCCGCCGAAATCGGCATCGAGCATCATCTGGGCATGACCTGCGATCCGATCGGCGGTCTGGTGCAGATTCCATGCATCGAGCGTAACGGCATGGGCGCGGTCAAGGCGATTACGGCGGCGTCGCTGGCGTTGAAGGGCGACGGCACGCATTTCGTCAGCCTCGATGAAGTCATCGAAACCATGCGGCAGACCGGCGCCGACATGCAGGCCAAGTACAAGGAAACCTCGCTCGGCGGCCTGGCGATCCACGTCATCACCGTCAACCACGCGGCCTGCTGACGCGGGAACCTACGACACCACCTCCAGCATCAACTGCCGGAACGCCTGTTCCGGCACCGGTTTGCTGAAATAATACCCCTGCATCTCGTTGCAATGCTGCTGCTGGAGGAACTCCAGCTGCTCGGCGGTCTCCACGCCTTCCGCGATCGTCTTCAGCCCCAGGCTGCGCGCCATGTTGATGATGGCGCTGACGATCGCCTTGTCCTCGGCGTCGGTGCTGATATCGCGCACGAACGACTTGTCGATCTTGAGCTTGTACACCTTGAACTTCTTCAAATGGCTAAGCGACGAATAGCCGGTGCCGAAATCGTCGATCGACATCCTGATCCCGCGCTCGTGCAGATTGTTCATCATGGCGATCGCGCCTTGCGGGTCGTTCAGCGCCACGCCCTCGGTCAGCTCCAGCTCCAGATACTCCGGCGGCAAGCCTTCCTCCTGCAGTATCTGCGTGATCAGCTCCGGCAGGTCGGTGTTGCGGAACTGCGTGGCCGACAGGTTGACCGCCATGACCAGCGGCGGCAGGCCATCGTCGAGCCACGCGCGCGCCTGACGCACCGCCTGGCGCAACACCCACGCGCCGATCGGCAATATCAGTCCGCTCTCCTCGGCGGCGGGAATGAATTCGGCCGGCGATACCACGCCCAGTTCCGGCGTCGACCAGCGCAGCAGCGCCTCGGCGCCGATGATGCGCTGGTCAGGCAGCGACACCTGCGGCTGATACACCACCTGCATCTGGTCGCGCTCCAGCGCATAGCGCAGCGCGTTGATCAACTGCAGATGGCGCGCCGCGCGCTGCTGCATGGCGGCCGTGAAGAAGCGGAAGTCGTGCCGGCCGGCGTGCTTGACCTGGTACATGGCGGCGTCGGCGCGTTGCAGCAGCGTTTCCATGTCGGCGCCGTCGGCCGGATACATGGCGATGCCGATCGACGCCGTCACCTTCAGGTCGTGGGTGCCGACGCGGAACGGCTGGGCTATCAGTTCCATCAGCTTGCGCGCCACTTCGGCGGCGTCCTTCGACTCCGCTTTTTGCAGCACGAAGATGAATTCGTCGCCGCCGAGGCGCGCCACGATGTCCTCCTCGCGCAGACCCTGGCGCAGGCGCTTGGCCAGTTCGCACAGCAGGCCGTCGCCGACGCTGTGGCCGAGCGAATCGTTGATGTCCTTGAAGTGGTCCAGGTCGAGCATCATCAGTGCCATCGATTCGCGGTTGCGGCGCGCCAGCGCCAGCGAGTGCAGCGTGTGCTCCTGCAGCTGTGCGCGGTTCGGCAGGCCGGTCAGCGGATCGAAATGCGCCAGATACTGAATCCGCTCGTCGGCCAGCTTGCGGTCGGTGATGTCGCGCGTGATCCCGAGCAGCATGCGCTGCTCGCCGTCGGCGCCGTTCATCGGCGCTGCATGGGTCTCGAGCCAGCGCTGGCCGCCCTTCAGGCCCCGGATCCGGAATTCCAGGTGGCCGTTCTCGCCGTTGACGACGCGCTGGTGCAGCGCGATGAAGGCCTCGCGGTACTCCGGCAGGATCAGGTCCGTCAGCACGTGCTTCTGCAGCTCTTCCAGCGACTCCGCCTCGAGGATCTTCAGGCCCGCCGCGTTCATCTCCAGCAGCCGGCCGTGGGCGTCCACCACCTTGATGCACTCCGGTTCGGTCTCGATGATGGTGCGCAGATGCTGTTCGCTTTTGCGCAGCGAGGCCTCGGTCAGCTCGCGTTGGCGGTCGTGGTCGAAGTTCTTCAGGGCGAACTCGATGTCGAGCGCCATCTCGATGAACAGGTCGCGCACTTCGGCGTCGAACACCCCGGTGGTGGTGGAGTAGGCGGAGAAGAAGCCGACGATCCGGCCTTTGCGACGCAATGGCAGCGACGCCGAAGCCGCCCAGCCATAGCGTGCGGCGCGCGCGTGCCACGGCGCGGTTTCGGGCGCCTGCAGGAAGTCCTGGCACCAGTACGGCTCCCCGCTGCGATAGCAGGCGCCGATCGGCCCGCGTCCCTCCGGCAGTTGTTCATCCAGCGAGATAACCAGATTGTTCAGGTATTCGGTGCCGTCGCCGGCGCTGGCGGCTGGCGATACCGTATCCGCCTGGCCGTCGGCGGTCGCATCGATCATGCCCACCCAGGCCATGGACATGCCACCATAGGCGACCACCGCGCCGCAGATGTCGTCGAACAGTTCCTGCTCGCTGGTGCTGCGTACGATGGACTGGTTGCACTGGCTCAGGGCCGCATATAGCCGGCCGACGCGCTGCGAGCGCGCCAGCGCCAGTCCCCGCTCGCCATCCAGCCTGGCCAGGTTTTTCTGCATGCCGGCCAGCCAGGTCCAGACGCTCTCCCTGGCGCCGTCCCGCACCGCCAGCGGCTCGCTGACATCGCCACGGCCCAGCCGCTCGATGGCGGTCTGCAGCTGCTCGACCGAGCAGCCCAGCGCCGCGTCGAGGTTGCGCTTCGCGCGCCACAACAACGCCAGCAGCATCAGCGCGACCAGCATGAAGCCGGCCCTGGCCAGGTTGGCCTCGGCCGACGTCGAGCGGATCGCCTCCAGGCTGCGCCGCTCGACGCTCTCGTTCACCTGCGCGATCGGCTCCATGATGGCCGCCTTGGCGTGGTGATAGTTGTCGTCGAAGAGCAGGGCCAGGGCGGCGGCGACGGCCAGCGGATCGTCGCCGCCGAAGTCGCGCATCGCCAGCGCCTTGTTCTCGATCGCCGTCAGGCGGTCCGATTCGTCCTTGGCCCTGGTGAGCAGCGACAGCTCGGCCGGTGTGAACGGGGTCTTTTGAATGAGCTCCATCAGCGCGACCGGGTGGCCGTCGCGCCTGGGCCGCTGCTGCTGTTCCAGCACCAGGTCCCAGTACACGTTGTCGTAACTTTGCGGGCGCGCCTGCCGGCCGTCGCGGATATCGATGATTTCCTGATAATTTTTTCGATAGCGGGCATCGCCGGTGGCCACGTAGGTGCGCGCCATGCGCGTCAGGTCGTCCGAGGATTGGCGCAATTCCTCCACTAGGCTGCGCGAGACATAACGCAGCTCGTTGGCGCGGTCGATGCGTTTCTCGGTCCAGACATAGAGCAGAAACGCGATGGTGACAATGAACAAGGCGCTAAAGCAGGCCCACAGCATGCGGGCGAAAGGGGCGGCCTTGCGGGGTTCGGGGGACTTGATCATCATCGGTTGCGGCGGCTGCAAAAAAGGAAACGGCGAGGTAACGGCGAGGAAACGGCACGCGGGGTAGCGCTTCCAGTATATTGCCGGAATGACAGACAAACCAGTGCGCGACAACCGAACGCGCCCGCCGGGGGCCGCCCATAGCCATAAAACAACGGCAATCGCCCCCGAAACGGCGAGGCGCACTATAATATCCGCTCGCTTTGTAACGTTCTGCCAATAGCTGCCAGCCAACCTTGTCAGCCCAACCGGACTTTTCTAATCTATGCAATACGTGTCTACCCGCGCCGCCGCATCGGCCGCTTCGTCGTCTCCCCAACAATTTTCGGACATTCTGCTCGGCGGCCTGGCCGCCGACGGCGGCCTGTTCCTGCCTTCGGCCTACCCGCAGGTGAGCGGCGCGGAGCTGGACGCGTGGCGCCAGCTGTCCTACGCCGACCTGGCTTTCGAGATCCTGAAGAAGTTCGCGACCGACATCCCGGAAGCGGACCTGCGCGCGCTGACCGCCAAGACCTATACCAAGGAAGTCTACCGCAACGCCCGCGCCGGTGAAAAGGCCAGCCAGATCACGCCGTTGCGCGTGCTGGAAGAGGGCGACAACGGCACCAAACTGGTGCTGCAGGCGCTGTCGAACGGCCCGACCCTGGCCTTCAAGGACATGGCGATGCAATTGCTGGGCAATCTGTTCGAGTACACGCTGGCCAAGCAGAACGCGGAACTGAATATTTTCGGCGCCACCTCCGGCGACACCGGCAGCGCCGCCGAATACGCGATGCGCGGCAAGAAGGGCATCCGCGTCTTCATGCTGTCGCCGCACCAGAAAATGAGCGCCTTCCAGACCGCGCAGATGTTCAGCCTCCAAGACCCGAACATTTTCAACATCGCCATCGAGGGCGTGTTCGACGACGCCCAGGACATGGTCAAGGCGGTCTCCAACGACCTGCCGTTCAAGACCAAGCAGAAAATCGGCACCGTCAATTCGATCAACTGGGCGCGCGTCGTGGCGCAGGTGGTGTACTACTTCCGCGGCTACCTGTCGGCCACCACCTCGAACGACCAGAAAGTCTCGTTCACCGTCCCGTCGGGTAACTTCGGCAACATCTGCGCCGGCCACATCGCCCGCATGATGGGCCTGCCGATCGACAAGCTGATCGCCGCCACCAACGAAAATGACGTGCTCGACGAATTCTTCCGCACCGGCGTGTACCGCGTGCGCAAGTCGGCCGAGACCTACCACACCAGCAGCCCGTCGATGGACATCTCCAAGGCGTCCAACTTCGAGCGCTTCATCTACGATCTGGTCGGCCGCGACGGCGAGCGCACCCGCGCGCTGTTCCATAAGGTGGAGACGCAGGGCGGCTTCGACCTGTCGGGCAAGCCTGGCAGCGACGGCGACGAATTCAAGCTGGTGTCCAAGTACGGCTTCAAGTCCGGCAAATCGACCCATGACGACCGCCTGAACACGATCCGCGACGTCGCCGACGACTACGGCATCGTCATCGACACCCACACCGCCGACGGCATCAAGGTCGCGCGCGAAAACCTGGAACCCGGCGTGACGATGATCGTGCTGGAGACCGCGCTGGCGGCCAAGTTCAACGAAACCATTCTCGACGCGCTGGGCGAGGACGCGGAACGTCCGGAAGGCTTCGAGAACATCGAAGACCTGCCGCAGAAGTTCGTGGTCATGAAGCCGGACGTCGAGAAGATGAAGGCTTACATCGCCGCCAACACCGGTCTGTGATCATGAGCGCGCAGCAGCCCCCGTCCCAACAACAACGGCAACCGAAGCCGATGCTGGCCGTCGCCGAGGCGCTGGCCCTGATGCTGGCCGCCGCGCGTCCCGTGGCGCAAACCGAGACGGTGCCGACGCTGAACGCCAACGGCCGCATCCTGGCCCACGCGCAGGTGTCGGGCATGAACGTGCCGGGCATGGACAACACGCAGATGGACGGCTACGCGGTATGCGCCGCCGATTGCGCCAGCGGCGACGCGGTGTTGACGGTGTCGCAGCGGATACCGGCCGGCCATGTCGGCCAGCCCTTGTTGCCGGGGACCGCCGCGCGCATCTTCACCGGCGCCCATATTCCGGAGGGCGCGGACGCCGTCGTCATGCAGGAGCAGTGCGAGTTGGTCGGCAACCTGGTCACCATCAAGCACACGCCCAAGCCCGGCGAATGGATACGCCGCGCCGGCGAGGACATCACCAGCGGCAGCGTGATCCTGCCGGCCGGCGCGCGCCTGCGCAGCCAGGAGCTGGGGCTGGCCGCGTCGGTCGGCCTGGCCGAATTGCCGGTCAAGCGCAAGCTGCGCGTGGCCGTGTTCTTCACCGGCGACGAGCTGACCATGCCGGGCGAGCCGCTGGCGCCCGGCGCGATCTACAATTCCAACCGCTTCACCTTGCGCGCGCTGCTGGAGAACCTGGGCTGCGAGATCACCGATTTCGGCATCGTGCCCGATTCGCTCGAGGCCACGCGTTCGGTGCTGCGCGAAAGCGCGCTGGCGCATGATCTGATCATCACCTCCGGCGGCGTGTCCGTCGGCGAGGAGGACCATATCAAGCCGGCGGTCGAGGCGGAAGGGAAGCTCAATATGTGGCTGATCGCCGTGAAACCGGGCAAGCCGCTGGCGTTCGGCGAGGTCAAGGACGCCTTCTTCCTCGGCCTGCCGGGCAATCCGGTGGCCAGCTTCATCACCTTCCTGATGTTCGTGCGGCCGTTCATTCTGCGTTTGCAGGGCGTGTCCGGCGAGATCGCACCTCGCGCCTTCTCGATGCGCGCCGATTTCGACCTGCCCAAGGCCGACAAGCGCAATGAGTTCCTGCGCGCGCGTATCAACGCCGGCGGCGGACTCGAATTGTTCAGCAACCAGAGCTCCGGCGTGCTGACATCGACCGTCTGGGGCGATGGCGTGATCGACAACCCTCCCGGCACCACCATCTCCGCCGGAGACACGGTCCGTTTCATCCCGTTTAGCGAGTTAATGTACTGATGGCTGTCACCGTAAAATTTTTCGCCAGCGTGCGCGAGGCCGTTGGCGCCTCGTCGGAGACGCTGGACTTGCCGGCATCGGTGAAAACGGTCGGCGAGCTGCGCGCCCATCTGGCCGCGCGGGGCGACGCATGGAGCAACGCATTGGGTAGTCCGGCCCTGCGCATGGCCTGCAACCAGGTCATGTGCGGCGCGGATAGCGCCGTTGCCGACGGCGCCGAAGTGGCGTTCTTCCCGCCGGTGACCGGCGGCTGAGCCAACTGGCCGCCGGGGAAACCCGCACCGCCAACCGGGGTCGGACCCGGTGAGGCCGCCCCCTTCGGTTTAGGGTTTGCGGGTTTGGGCGGCCGCGGCGCGTGCTTCGGCTTCGCGATAGCGGCGCCACGCGCTCCATGTGAACAACGCGGCCGCCAATAGCGCCCAGGCCGCGGCGCTCAGATAGTCGTTGCGCGAGGTCGAGCCCTTGAACCACTCGACGGCGGCCAGTATCGCGAACAACGGCACGGCGGCCAGCAAATAGCGTTTAATCCAAAAAGTCGCGCCCATCATGTCTCCATTTATATTGTTCTTCATCTCGATCGTATCGGACCGAATGCATGCAGTCTAGTTTGACACCTTTTCGCGTCGCCGTCATCGGTGGCGGCCCCGCCGGCCTGATGGCCGCGCAAACGCTGGCGCAGGGCGGGGCCCAGGTGGACGTATATGACGCGATGGCGTCGGTCGGCCGCAAGTTCCTGTTGGCCGGACGGGGCGGGATGAACATCACCCACGCGGAGCCGTATGCGGACTTCGTTCCGCGCTACGCCGGCGCCGCCGCCGCGCTGCGGCCGATGCTGGACTCTTTCGGGCCGCGGGACGTGCGCGATTGGGTGCATGGCCTGGGCGTGGACACCTTCGTCGGCACCTCCGGCCGCGTTTTCCCGACCGATATGAAGGCGGCGCCTTTGCTGCGCGCCTGGCTGCACCGTCTGCGCGAGAGCGGCGTGCGGTTTCATATGCGTCACCGCTGGCTGGGCTGGCGCGACGGCGCCTTGCTGCTGCAAACCCCCGACGGCGAGTTGCCGGTGCACGCCGACGCGGTGGTGCTGGCCCTGGGCGGCGGCAGCTGGGCGCGACTGGGGTCGGACGGCGCCTGGGTGCCGCTGCTGGCCGAACGCGGGGTCGACGTGGCGCCGCTGGCGCCGGCCAATTGCGGCTTCGATGTCGACTGGAGCGAGCATTTCAGCGGTCGTTACGCGGGCGAGCCGCTGACCACCGTCGCCATCATCTCGACCGGCGCGGATGGGAAGGAATTCCGAAAGCAGGGGCAGTTCGTTGTCACTGCGGGTGGGGTGGAGGGCAGCTTGATCTATGCGTTGTCGGCGGCTTTGCGCGACCAGATCGCGGCCAACGGTAGCGCGACGATTTATCTGGATTTGCTGCCGGATTTGTCGGCGGAGCGGGTAGCCGATGAAGTCGCGCGGCCGCGTGGCGCGCGGTCGCTGGCCAGTCATTTGCAAAGCCGGTTGGGGATCAAGGGTGTGAAGGCGGGGCTGCTGCGGGAGTGTTTGAGCAAGGAGGAGTATGGCGATCCGGAGCTGTTGGCGCGGGCGATCAAGAGGTTGCCGGTGCGGCTGTTGCGGCCACGCCCGATCGACGAGGCGATCAGCAGCGCGGGCGGGGTGCGTTGGGATGCGCTGGAGGGCACGATGCTGAAGGCGGCGCCCGGAGTGTTCGTGGCCGGCGAGATGATCGATTGGGAGGCGCCGACGGGCGGGTATTTGCTGACGGCGTGCCTGGCGAGCGGCCTTGCGGCCGGACGCGATGCCTTGGCGTGGAGCGCGGCCCGAGGCGCCGGAAATCACGAGGAAACACGTAGGGCTGATTAGCGCAGCGTAATCGGCCATTGCGTGCGTCGCGGGGACGCACACATGGCCGATTACGGCGTTCCGCCTAATCCGCCCTTGTCTCCACAGGGTTATTCCCAGCTGACGTCACCCGAACCGCTGCGGTTGACGTTGCGCTGATCCGGATTGCCCAGCACCCGGATGTCGCCGCTGCCGCGCAAGGTCAGATCCGCCGACTGCTTGGCAAACACATGGCTGGTGCCCGAACCCTTCAAGTCCACCGTCACCTTGTCCGCCGCCAGATGGCGCGCATCCAGGTCGCCCGAGCCGGTCAACTGCGCGTCCAGCGTCTTGCAGCTGCCGGAGGACTTGATCTCGCCCGAACCGACCAACTCCAGCTCCACATGCTCGCTGCTGCCCGCGTTCAGATGCAGGTTGCCGCTGCCATGTGCCCCGGCGATCAGATTGCGATAACGCCCCGAGAAGTTCACATTGCCCGAGCCGTGCAGCCGCAGTTCCAGCTTGTCGCCGCTGAAACCGGACACCTTGGTGTCGCCGCTGCTGCGCACCGTCAGCTCCTCCAGCATCGGCAGCACCAGCTCCACCTGCAAGCGGTGCTTCGGATTGAGCAGCATGCCCTTGGTGCCGATGTGCAGATCGCGGCCGTCCTGGATGGTTTCGATATTGGCCAGCGAACGCTGCTCGCCGCGCACCTTCATTGACGCCGTCGGCCCCTGGGTCAGGATCAGGTCGATCGGTCCCTCCAGCACCACGGTCACCGCCATGGCGTCGACCTTGCGGGTTTCGCCGCTCAAGGTGCGGCCGGCCACGCTGGTTGGACTGGTGGTGCCGTATGCCTTGAGCATGCTGTACGTCACGCCGATCAGCAAGAACGACAGCAGCAACAGGCCGATTCCGATTTTCAGTAATGCACGCATTGAATGCCTCCTTAGCGTCCGCGCAGCAGCGACATGTTCATCGCCGCGTAGCGCCTCAAGCCGATCACGGTGTAGCGCGTCAGCACGATGCTGATCAGGCACAGGCCGATGCCGGCCAAAATCAGGCCGAAGCCGATGAAGGTCTGCGTGGTGCGGGCGCCGCTGTCGAAATCGGTGGTGATGTGGACGTCGCCCGTGGCCACCGCCTCGGCGCGGTCGAACAGGCGGCTGGCGCGGCTGGTTCCCTGCACGGTGTCGGCGCCGGCTTCGTCTTCGCTGTCGGGCGCCTTGCTGACCTGGATACCCATGTCGTTGATGGCGATGCGCCAGCTCTTGGCCTCGGCTTCCTCTTCCTTGGTGTCGAAGCGGGAATGGGTCAGGGCCATGACGTGGTGCAGCGGACCTTCGAGCGACAGCTCGTTCTGGCCCGACAGGCCGCTGGCGGTCAGCGCCACGCCGCCGATGTAGAACGCGAACGCCGACACGTAGACCGCCATCAGCATGGCCGCGTAAACCATTGCCGGAATGACCATGAACAGGTTGAAGACCGCCAAGCCGACGAACGACACCATCACGCGGACCAGGTTGGCGGGGGTTTTCTTTTGCTCAAAAGAATGTAAGTGGGCCGAGGCGCGCAGGGTCATCGCGATCTTGCGCGGTTCGTCGAGCTCCTTGTAGACCTCGGCTTCGCTTTTGCCGGCCACCAAGCCGTCGATAAAGCGCTGCTCGTAGTAGGCGAGGGTCTTGGCCACCGTTTCCGGTGGCAGGCCCTGCATCGCCTGCTTGAGCGCATCGAGGTATTGTTGCTTACTCATGATGTGTTCCAATTACGTCTTTGTCGATGGTGCAACTGTACGCAGATCGGCGTCCGCATGCCAACGCCATGTGACAGGCTGCACAAATCGCGGGGCAGGCGACGGAAACCGCGCACCGGACGGGGAGCGCTACGTGACGCCCTTCAAATGCGCCGCCGCCGCCACGCCGCTGCGCACCGCCGATTCCAGGGTGGCCGGGTAGTCGCCGGCCGTGTAGTCGCCCGCCAGCGCCAGCCCCGGCAGGCCGCTGGCGTTGCGCGGACGCGCCAAACCAGGCGAACTGGCGTAGGTGGCGCGCTTTTCGGTGATCACCTTGAACCAGTTCGGCCGGCCCAGTTCCGGCCGCTGGAACGCCGCCGCCAGCTGCACGGCGACCGCTTCGGCCAGCAAATCCTGCTCCTGCGCGGCCACGCCGGCCGAGGCGCTGATGACCACCGCCAGCAGCCCCGCCTGGCCGGCGTCGAGCTGGCCGCGGTCGAACACGAACTGGCCCCACTGGTAATTGTCAGGGTCCTCCAGCAGCGCGAAGAACGGCAGCGCCAGCCGGGTGGCGGCATCGTATTGCAAATACACGGTGGTGATGGCTTCCGACTCGAACGCCGTCAATTGGGCGCACACGTCCGTGGTGTCGCAGTCGGGCACGGCGTGCAGCAGCGCGGCGGCCTGGGCGGCGCCGGTGGCCAGCACCACGCCGTTGAAATAGGTGCTCCAGGTGCCGCCGACGGCCGCGCCGCTGACGTCGGCCTGCCACAGGCGGCCTTCGATCGAACGCAGCGCCTGCACCTTGGCGCCGGTGCGCACCGCGCCGCCATGCGCCCGCAGGAACGCCGAGGCGGCATCCGGGAACAGCGCCGACAGGTCGGCGCGCGGCAGCAGCATGTCCGACGCGCTGCGTTTGGCGCCCAGGCTGTCGCGCAGCACGTTCAGGAAGACCTGGGCCGAGGCGCGCTCCGGCGGCGTGTTCAGCGCGGCCAGGCATAGCGGGCGCCACATCAGCTGGATCAGGCGCGGCGTCTGCTCGAAGCGTTGCAGCAGTTCGCTGACGCTGCAGTCGTTGTTGAGCCGCCAACCCATCCAGCGCGCCGTGCTCGAGAAGCGTGCCAGGCTCATTTTGTCGGCGCGGTCCAGGCCCTTGCTGCGCAGCAGCGCGATCGCCACGTGCAGCGGGGCGGGCAGGCGCGGCGCGACGAAGTCCATGCCGCCGGCGCCGGGCGGATAGCGCATTTGCAATGGCAAGGTCAGCAGGGTCTGGTCGGGGTCGACGCCGACCAGTTTCATCAGGCGCAAGGTTTCGCTGTAGGCGCCCAGCAGGATGTGCTGGCCGTTGTCGAGCTGTTTGCCCTCGATTTCGACGCGCCGGCCCCGCCCGCCGAGGGTGCGCGCCGCCTCGAACAGGGTGACCTTGAAGCCGGCCCGCGCCAGCTCGACGGCCGCGCTGCAACCGGCCCAGCCGCTGCCGATGACGGCGACCGAGCGCGAAGGGGAGCAGTCGGCCTTTGCGGCCGAGCGTTTTTCTTCCGGCGACCCGGTCACGGCGTCGTTAGCCACGAATATAGGTCTTCCAGGCGAGCCACAGTTTGCGGATGGGCGTGAGCGAAATGCGCTGGGTGAGCACGTGGTAGCCGTCGTCCTGCACCTCGGTCAACAGGGTGCGGTAGATGGCGGCCATCATCAGGCCGGGCCGCTGGGCGCGCCGGTCTTCCTTCGGCAGCAGCGCGAAGGCGTCGTCGTACGCCTGCTGGGCGCGGGCGACCTGGAAGGCCATCAGCTTTTCGAAGTTCTCGCTGTGGCGGGCGTTGAGCAGGTCTGCCGCCGTCACGTTGAACTGCTGCAGCTCGTTGATCGGCAGATAGATGCGGCCCTTGCGCGCGTCTTCGCCGACGTCGCGGATGATGTTGGTCAGCTGGAAGGCGTGGCCCAGTTTTTCGGCGTACTTCAGCGTCTCGGGCCGGGTCGCGCCGAAGATGCTGGCCGACAGGATGCCGACCACCGAGGCCACGTGCCAGCAATACGTGGTCAAGGCCGGATAGTCGAGGTAACGCGTCTGGTTCAGGTCCATCTCCATGCCGTCGATGATGGCTTGCAGATGCTGCTGTTCCAGCTTGTAGAGGGCCAGGTGGGGCTGCAGCGCCTGCGTGACGGGATGGGTCTGCTTGCCTTCGTACATGTTGACGATTTCCTTGCGCCACCACGCCAGCTTGATGCGGGCCACCGATTCATCGGTGCATTCGTCGACGGTGTCGTCGACCTCGCGGCAAAAGGCATACAGGGCGGTGATGGCTCGGCGACGCTCCGGCGGCAGGAATAGAAAACTATAGTAAAAACTGGAGCCGCTCTGGGCGGTCTTTTGCTGGCAGTAGTCGTCGGGGGACATGAATAAAAAAGCAAGGAATGACTATCGAAGCCGCTATTCTATAGTGTTAAGCGCGCGGATGGGGGCTGGGTTATAGTCGCCATTTCCTTATTTGACGGGAGCGGCACGATGATACGGATCCGGGAAATAGACCATATCGTTTTGCGGGTGATCGAACTGGAGCGGATGCTGCATTTCTACGGCACCGTGCTTGGATGCCCGGTGGAGAAACGGCAAGACGCCATCGGCCTGGTGCAATTGCGTGCCGGCGCCTCGATGATCGATCTGGTGCCGGTCGACGGCAAGCTGGGCAGTATGGGGGGCGCGGCGCCGGGTGCGCAGGGCCGCAATCTGGACCACTTTTGTTTGCGTGTGGAACCGTTCGACGAGGCGGCGATCCGGGCGCATCTGACGGCGCACGGGGTGGCGGCGGGTCCGCTCGAGTCGCGCTACGGCGCCGAAGGCGAGGGGCCGTCGGTCTACCTGACCGACCCCGAGGGCAACGTGGTGGAGCTTAAAGGCCCGCCGGCATCCGGCTAGCGCGGCGGCGGCCCGGCGGATCGGACAGCACGCGGACGATGACGCTGACCGGGATCGCCCGGCGGACCAGGAATTCCGACGCGAACGCCTTGCCATGGCTTTGCTGCAGGCGCACGCCCAGCTCCACGATTTTGGACGTTTCCGTATCCGGACGCTGCGACTGGCCCATCGCCATGCCGAAGTAGGGGTTATGTGACAACATGATGACACCTCGTAATTTTCCCCGAACATAACACGAGAAGTCATTATTGTGCAGTGGCAACGATTTAATTGTGCGCGGCTTGCAGGTTACTGTCGAGTCAGACGGTGTGTCAAAGCGTCGCCGGTCGCGAAAATGTTGCATGGCATCCTTAAACGTGCCTGTCCTTGGGGAAATTAAGCGACAGCGGGAAGCGATTTCACTACAATCGATTTCAGGTCCACACTGCGGCCCTTGCACGTCCCCACAGGAGATTTCCATGCGCATGGCTCAATTCCACACTTCCGACGTCGGGGCGGTTGGCGGCCTCGCGCTGCCGGCCGATGCCGATCTGCTGCTGGTGTTCGGCGCCCGGGCCTTGCTGCAGGCGGAAACCCTTTTCCCGGCGCTGCGCGGGGCTTGTCCGGACGCCGTGATCGCCGGCTGCAGCACCGCCGGCGAGATTTGCGGCACCGAAGTGCACGATGACAGCCTCGTGATCACCGCCGTCAGTTTCGCCGCGACCCGCGTCGTGCTGGTCTCCGCCACGTTGGAGCTGGCGGCCGACAGCCGCCAGGCCGGCGCCACGCTGTCGGCGCAACTGCTCGGCGACCAGCTGCGCCATGTGCTGGTGCTGTCGGACGGGCTGGCCGTCAACGGCAGCGAGCTGGTGCAGGGGCTGCGTACCTCCCTCCCGGCCGGGGTCAACGTCACCGGCGGTCTGGCCGGCGACGGCCCGGATTTCGGCGTCACGGTCGTCATCGCCGACGCCCCGGCCGCCTCGCGCCGCATCGCCGCCATCGGTTTCTACGGCGAGCGCTTGCGCGTCGGCTACGGCTCGCTGGGAGGATGGGATTCCTTCGGGCCGGAACGGCTGATCACCCGTGCGGAGGGCAATACCCTGTTTGAACTGGACGGCGAGTCGGCGCTGGCCTTGTATAAAACCTACCTCGGCAAGCAAGCCGAGGACTTGCCATCGTCCGGGCTGCTGTTTCCGCTGGCGTTGCATCTGGCCGATGCGGATACCTACGTCGTGCGCACCATCCTGGGCGTCGACGAGCAGGCGCAAAGCATGACCTTTGCCGGCGACATGCCGGTCGGCGCCCGCGCGCAGTTGATGAAGGCCAATTTCAACCGCCTGGTCGACGGCGCCATCGGTGCGGCCGAGGACACGCTGACCCAGCTCGACGGCCACGCGCCGGAGCTGGCCATCCTGATCAGCTGCATCGGCCGCAAACTGGTGCTGCAGCAGCGTATCGAGGAGGAAACCGAGGGCGTCGCCGAGGTGCTGGGCGCGCGCACAACGTTAACCGGTTTCTACTCCTATGGCGAGATCGCGCCCCACAGCGCGCTGACCCGGTGCGAACTGCACAATCAAACCATGACCGTCACCACCTTCAGCGAGGAATAGGCCATGCATCCATTGCTGGCGCGCCAGCTCAAGAAGTATTGCCGCGACGGTCAGGTCGACCTGGACGGCTTGAGCAAGGCGGTCGACGACGCCTATGCCAGCTTCGAGCACGACCGCTTGCTGATCGAAAATTCGCTGGAGGTGATGTCGCAGGAGCTGGGCAAGCGCAACCGCCAGTTGGCCGAGCAGCTGTCGGACAAGCAGCAGATGATGGATCAGCTCAGCATCAGCAACGTCGAACTGCGCGAACTGAACGGCAAGCTGGAGGCGACCCGCCACCAGCTGCTGCAATCGGACAAAATGGCGTCGATCGGCCAGCTGGCGGCCGGCGTCGCGCACGAGATCAACAACCCCATCGGCTACATCAACTCCAATTTCTCCACCTTGCAGCGCTACGTCGGCAGCCTGTGCGACATGCTCAGCGCCTACGAGGAGGCCGAGTCGGCCATCGAGTCGGCCGAGGTGGTGTCGCGCTTGAAGGCGATGCGGGCGGAAATGGATCTGGGTTACCTGCGCAGCGATATCCCGGAACTGATGGCCGAATCGACCGAGGGGCTGGAACGGGTGCGGCGCATCGTCCAGGACTTGAAGGATTTCTCGCACGCCGATTCGCAGAAGGAATGGCAGTTGTTCAATCTGCACCAGGGCATCGACTCGACCTTGAACATCGTCGCCAATGAAATCAAGTACAACGCCGAGGTCGTCAAGGAGTACGGCGACATTCCGGAGATCGAATGCCTGTCGTCGCAGATCAACCAGGTGGTGATGAACCTGGTGGTCAACGCCGCCCACGCGATCCGGCCGGGGCACGGCAAGATCACCCTGCGCACCGGCGTTGAGGGCGATCACGTCTGGTTTTCGGTCACCGACACCGGCAGCGGCATCGAACCGGACAACCTGAAACGCATCTTCGACCCGTTCTTCACCACCAAGCCGATCGGCAAGGGCACGGGGCTGGGACTGTCGGTGACCTACGGCATCGTGCAAAAACACGGCGGGAGCATCGAGGTCGACAGCGAAGTGGGACGGGGCACGACGTTCCGCGTGGTGCTGCCCATTGGGCACCGCGACGCCGGCGGCGCCGGCGCGGAGGACTAGGCGCCGCCCCGAGGGACGGCGCCGGTGCCGCGGCCGGCCTACGGTTTGATCACCGCCACCGCGCCGCCGGACGGCGCCAGTTTCAACTTCAGGCTTCCCGTCGCCGAGACTTTGCTGTCGCCCGCGTTCAGGCGGGTCGGATCGGCGCCATCCTGCAGCACGTGGGCGTTGAACGCGCCCTTGCCGAGGAATGACAACGGCACTTTCAAAGTGCGGCCGGCTTCGTTGGTCATCGCGCCGATGTACCAGGTGTCGCCCTTGCGCCGCGCCGAGACGATGTACTGGCCGATATCGCCCGCCAGGATGCGGGTTTCGTCCCACGATGTCGGCACCGTCTGGATGAACTCCGCGCCGTCGGCGTTGGCGTACGCGGCCGGCGCGTCCGACACCATCTGGAACGGGCTGTCATAAACCACGTACATGGCGACCGCCTGGCCGCGCGTGGTCATCACCATCGGCTCGTGATTGCGGTGCTGGAACTTGGCCGGGGTGGTGTTGCGGAAGCCGCCCGGCGTGTAATCCATCGGCCCCAGGATCATGCGGGTGAACGGCAGCGTGACGTTGTGGCCGGCCGTGATGCGCGCGCTCCACTTGTTGTTCTCGGCGCCCAGCACGCCTTCCTGCGTGATGTAGTTCGGCCAGGTGCGGTTCAGCCCGGTCGGAGGATAGGCGCCGTGCAGGTTGACCATCAGGTGGTGCTTGGCCGCCTTCTCCAGCACCTTGTGGTACCAATCGACCATTTCCTGGTCGTTGCGGTTCATGAAGTCCACCTTCACGCCCTTGATGCCCCAGGCTTCATACTGCTTGAAGGCCGCGTCCATCTGGTTGTCGAGCTGCTGCCATTGCAACCACAGCCAGACGCCCACGCCTTGCGATTTCGCGTACTGGAGCAGGGCGGGCATGTCTATTTCCGGCTTGGCGCGCGTGACGTCGGCGTCCGCGTTCGGTTCGATGTCGCTGCCGACGGACCAGCCTTCGTCGATCAGGATATCGTCCAGCTTCATCCGCTTCGAAAAGTCGACGAAGGCCTTGTAGGTGGCGGTGTTGACGCCGGCGTTGGGCACGTCGACGGCCCAATCGTTCCACCAGTCCCACGACGTCTTGGCCGGCTTGATCCAACTGGTGTCCTTGATCTGCGACGGCGCGGCCAAGGTCGGAATCAGCGACGAGGCGGCCAGGTCGCCCGGCGCGTCGGCCAGCATCACCACGCGCCACGGCGTTTGGAAGCCCTGTCCCTTCAGCTGCACGCTGGCGGAGATGGTTTTGCGGGAGCGGAAGTTGCGGTCGTTGTCGAAGCGCGGCGGCAAGGTGACCGCCACGCCCAGTCCGGCGTCGCCGCGTCCGGCCAGGAAGAATCCGGGATAGTCCTTGACGTCGGACTCGGCGATGGCGAAGGTGGTCTGGCCGGCGCCGGTCTTGCAGACCAGCGGCGAGATGTAGTGGTGGAAGTTCCGGAACCTCGACGCCTTGGTCTGGTCGTACTCGGCCTCGAAGCTCGTGTCGAAGCGGCCCATGTTGGCGCCCCAGCAATCGTAGTCCTTGGCGAAGTTGAACTGGGTGGTCTCGCTTTTCACCTTGACCGCTTTCAGGCCGGCCTGTTCCGGCAAGGTGTAGCGGAAGGCGACGCCATCGTCGTAGGCCCGCACCAGCAGATGGAAGTTGAACGGTTTGCCGGCGGCGGCGAACGCCAGGTCGGCGTGGTTGTAGCGGTCGGGCGCGCTGCGCGCCTTGCCGACGACGATGTCATAGGTATCGTTGACGCTGCCGCCGGTGCGGCCGGTCAGCTTGGCGCCGGGGCCGATCGTGCCGATGTCCAGGTTGAGTCCGAGCGGCGAAGGCTCGATGATGATCTTGCCGTTGCGGCTTACCGAATAGGTCAATTTATCGCTGTCGATGGTCACCACATTGCCGCCGCCGGGTGATTTGACGGTAATGGTCTCGGCGCTGGCGCTCGCCATTGCCGCAACAACGGTGGCCATCGCGATCAGTGTGGCCGCGCGGACGTGATCTGTCATGGTTGTGTGTCTCCGATTTATGGGTGGTTGGTCTAATGCCCCGCCATTTTGCGAGATGCTTGCCACTGTGGCAATTGCGAAATTCACCAATCGATCGCATAGAAATCCGCAAGTATCGGCCAGTCTCCCGTCCGGCGCAATATTGCCTGGCTGCTTACACCGAGACCCCCATGGTGGTGGCTGTTGAATGTGACGGGGCCCATCCTATAAAATATACGCTGTACATTTAAAAGGGGGATTCGATGACAACCGGGCACGTTTTTATTGCGACCAGCCTCGATGGTTACATCGCGCGCGACGATGGCGACATCGACTGGTTGCTGCAGCGGGATGATCCCGCGGAAGATCACGGCTATGCCGATTTCATCGCGGACAAGGATCTGATCGTGATGGGGCGTGGTAGCTACGAGAAGGCGCTGTCGTTCGACAAATGGCACTACGATCGGCCGGTGCTGGTGCTGTCCAGGCAACTGGCGGGGCGCTCGGTGCCCGGTTCGCTGCAAGGAAAGGTGCGATTCTCCAGCCTCTCGCCGGTGGAGACGATGAGGGCCCTGACGGAGCAAAACCTGCGCCGGATCTATGTGGACGGCGGGCAGGTGGTGCAGTCCTTTTTGCGCGGTGGGTTGATCGAGGACATGGTGGTGACCACCGTTCCGGTACTGATCGGCTCCGGCAGGCCTTTGTTCGGGGCGCTGCCGCAAGACGTCGATTTGACGCTGGTGTCCAGCCGCGCTTTTCCTTCGGGCCTGGTGCAAACGACGTATCGGATCTCGCGGTGACGCGCCCACGCGGCCGTCCGAAGCAGGGAACGGGGCTGGCGCGGGACGACATTCTCGACGCGGCCATGCAATTACTGGGGCAGGGTGATGGAAAAGGGCTGTCCATGCGCGCCCTTGCCGCGCGGCTGGGCACCACGCCGATGAGCCTTTACCACCACGTCGCGGACCGCGCCGGGCTGTTAGTGGCGTTGTCGGATCGTGTGTATGGCGAAGTGCTGGGCGCGATCCCGGCCTCAACCGACGGGTGGGGTGAGATCCGGATCCTGCTGACCCGTTACCACGAGGCCGTCGGCAGGCATCCGCAGCTTACCTTGGAGATCTTTGCCGAACCCCAGGCCTTTGCCGGGGTGAGCCGAGCGATCACCGATCGCCTGGACTCGCTGCTCGCCGCGATCACCGGGGAGCACCTTCTTTGGCGCGATATCCTGATCGACCATGCGCATGGGAGCGGCTTGGCTCAAGCCGATCAGGAGCGCAGCGGCTTGCTGTGCGCCCAGTACGGGCAGGCGCTGGATTGCTTGTTGGCGTGCCTGCGGGGCGCCACGGTAAAATAATGGTTTATCCTTGACTGGTTAAGTCATGCTGCACATCGAAGAATCGGACTGGAGACACCTGCGCGATCTGCAACCGGTTTTACTAGACCGTTGTTGCCGTCGGATACTGTCGGCAGCCGAAGAAATAGTGGCCAAGCACGAGGAGGCGGCGCATCCGCGCTACCTTGCCATGTACAAACTGATCCATGATCGCGACCGCGAGCTTGCCGACATATTTAATGACGTGAGACGCTCGAACGCCTTTGTGCGCATTTTATTGTTGCGACGAAACGGCTTGTTCACCGACGAAGAATTTGCCGGCTTCGGCGCTGAGACCAAGAGCAGAATTATCGCTTTGCAAGGTTCCTGATTAGAGCAACCGGGGTTGCTTGGCTATCTCGCGAAATTCCTGAAGGTACAGCGTGGTGACGTCGACGGCATAGCTTTGCTCGACGACTGCCGCAACAGTTGAGATCGTGTCCGAATGACAGACTTGACCCCCGCTTTTACGCCGCGCTCAGCACCCGTTTCATCTGCCTTTTCATGCGCACCGACGCCCAGAACACGCCCAGCCAATCCCGCCTGGTCAGCTTCGGGCGATGCAGGAAGACATCGTATTCCGCGTCCTCGATGGCGTCGAGGATGCGCAGGCCGCCTTGCACCATCATCCTCAGCTCGAAGCCGATCCGGCCCTTCAGCCGCAGCGCCAGCGGCGCGCCGCTCAGCATCAGGGCGCGCGCGCGCTCGACCTCGAACTTCATCATCGAACGCCAGCGGGGACGGGCGCTGGCCTGGTCCAGCGCGCCAGGCAGGATGGCATAGCGGCCGAGGTCTTCCAGCGGTAGATAAATACGCTCCTTTTGCAGGTCGATCGCCACATCCTGCAGGAAGTTAATCAGCTGGAGCGCGCTGCAGATGGCGTCCGAGTCGCGCACGTTTTGCTCGTCGGCCGCGCCGTACAGATGTAGCATCAGATGGCCGACCGGATTGGCCGACCGCGAGCAATAGTCCAGCACCGCGTCATAGGTCTGGTAGCGGCTCACCACAACGTCCTGTTTGAAGGCCGACAGCAACTCGTACATGGGCTGGAGCGGCAGCCCGTACTCGCGCACCACCTGCGCCAGCCGTTCGAACATCGGCGCGTGGCCGCTGTCGCCGGCGGCGATGCGGTCGAGCGCGGCTTCGTAGGCGCTCAGCGCGGCCAGCCGCTGCTCCGGCGTGGCGTCGCCCTCGTCGGCGATATCGTCGGCGCTGCGGGCAAAGGCGTAAATGGCTTCAACCGCTGGACGTAGACGACTTGGTAACAAAATGGAAGCAACAGGGAAATTCTCGTAGTGATCAACTGACATACACACCCAGCCTAAAGCAATATTTTTAGATTAATGACGCAAAAGTCATTTGCAAACGAATTTGCTCGGCTTATAATTAATTAACGGAAAGTCATTTATTTCCAACCCGTAATAGTAGTGCCAACTACCCTCCAGAGCAAGAAAAAGGACAGTACTGTGGTCGCCCCCAAAATCCCGCGTCAGATTTCCCCACTTTTAATTGCGTTGCTGATGGCCGCCACCCTGGCCGCCTGCTCCAAGCCCGCCGAGAAAACCGAAGATATCCGTCCGGTGCGCGCGATCGTGCTCAGCAGCAGTGATGTCGACGTCGATGCCGAGTTCTCCGGCGAGGTCCGGGCCCGCGTCGAATCGCGCCTCGGTTTCCGCGTCGCCGGCAAGATCGTCAGCCGCAAGGTCGATGTCGGCGCGCTGGTCAAGCGCGGCCAGGTGCTGATGCAGCTCGATCCCCAGGATTTGCAATTATCGCAAGCCCAGGCGATGGCCGCGCTGCGTTCCGCCGAGACCAGCCGCGATCTGGCCAAGGCCGAGCTGAAACGTTACCAGGAACTGCGCAGCAAGAACTTCGTCAGCCAGGCCGTGCTCGACGAGAAGGAGTCGACCTTCAAGTCGGCGCAGTCGAATGTCGATGCCTCCCAGGCCGCCTATCGCGGCCAGTCCAACCAGGCCGGCTACGCCGCGCTGGTGTCCGATGTCGACGGCGTCGTGACGTTGGTGTCGGCCGAGGTTGGCCAGGTGGTGCAGCCGGGCGTGGAGGTGGTGCGCGTGGCCAAGGCCGGCGAGAAGGAGATCGTTATCGGCTTGCCGGAGGATAAGGTCGAGACGCTGCGTAAGATTTCGGACGTGCAGGTGCGCCTGTGGGCCGACCCGACCAAGTCGGTGGCCGGCAAGATCCGCGAGATTTCACCGGTCGCCGATCCGTCGACCCGTACTTATACCGCCAAGGTGGCTATCCCCGACAGCCTGGCGGAAGCCAAGCTGGGCATGACGGCCGTGGTCAAGTTCGCTTCCAGAACGGCTGCGCCGCAGATCAAGGTGCCGCTGACGGCCTTGTTCAGCGAAAAATCGGTGACCTCGGTATGGGTGGTGGAGGGCGGCGCGGTCAAGCTGGCGCCGGTGACCATCGCCGGCGTGGCCGGCAACGAGCTGATACTGGGCAGCGGCGTCAAGCCCGGCCAGACCATCGTCACGGCGGGCGTGAACCTGCTCAAGCCGGGCCAGAAGGTCAAGATCCTTGGCAGCGAGGTGGCGGTCAAGCCGGCTCCGCCGGCCGCTCCCGCCGTCGTCGGGGCCGCCAAATGAAGGAAGGATTCAACCTCTCGCGCTGGGCGCTCGAACACATCCCGCTGACGCGCTACCTGATCGCCGTGCTGCTGATCGGCGGCGCGCTCAGCTACAGCAACCTGGGGCAGGACGAGGATCCGCCGTTCACCTTCCGGGCGATGGTGGTGCGCGCCAGCTGGCCGGGCGCGACCTCGCTGCAGATGGCCGAACAGGTCACCGACAAGCTGGAAAAGAAACTGCAGGAGACGCCGGGCATCGACGAGATCAGCAGCTACTCCAAGCCGGGCGAGAGCCTGATCACGCTGAAATTGCGCGAATCGACGCCGCCCAAGGACGTCGCGCAATCCTGGTACCAGGTGCGCAAGAAGATCGGCGACATCCGCGGCACCTTGCCGCCGGGCGTGCAGGGGCCGTTCTTCAACGACGAGTTCGGCGATACCTACGGCTCGATCTTTGCGCTCTCCGGCGACGGCTTCACCTACGCCGAGATGAAGGAATATGCCGACTTCGCGCGCCAGCAGTTGCTGGGCGTGCCGTCGGTGTCCAAGGTCGAGCTGTTCGGCGTCCAGGACGAGAAGGTCATCATCGAGTTCTCGCACAAGAAGTTTGCCCAGCTGGGCATTCCGATCGAGGCCATCGCCAACCAGATCGCCACGCAGAACACCATCGAGTCGACCGGAGTGCTGGTCACGCCGACCGACAACCTGCAGGTGCGCGTCACCGGCGCGCTGAAAACCGTCAAGGACCTTGAGGGGCTCGAGCTGCGCGCCAACGGCACCGCGTTCCGGCTGGGCGACTTCGCCACCATCAAGCGCCAGTACCAGGACCCGCCGGGCGACAAAATGCGCTTCAACGGCAAGGAAGTGATCGGCCTGGGCGTGTCGATGGAGAAGGGCGGCAATATCATCGAACTCGGCAAGCACATGGAGAAAACCGTGGCCGAGATGAAGGCCAAGCTGCCGGTCGGTATCGAGCTCGAGCGCGTGTCCGACCAGCCGGCGGCGGTCACGGCCTCGGTGGGCGAGTTCGTCCACACCTTGATCGAGGCGGTGCTGATCGTGCTGGCCGTCAGTTTCGTCGCGCTCGGCCTGCACAGCAAGCCGTTCCGCCTGGACGTGCGTCCCGGCCTGGTGGTGGCGCTGTCGATTCCGCTGGTGCTGGCCGTGACGTTCCTGTTCATGCGCATGCTCGACATCGACCTGCACAAGATCTCGCTGGGCGCGCTGATCATCGCGCTGGGCCTGCTGGTGGACGACGCCATCATCGCCGTCGAAATGATGGTGCGCAAGATGGAGGAGGGCATGTCGCGCTTCGACGCGGCCACCTTCGCCTACACCTCGACCGCGATTCCGATGCTGACCGGCACCCTGATCACCGTCGCCGGCTTCCTGCCGATCGGCCTGGCCAAGTCGGCCGCCGGCGAATACACGTTCTCGCTGTTCTCGGTCAACGCGCTGGCGCTGATCATTTCGTGGGTGGTGGCGGTGACGTTCACGCCCTACCTCGGTTTCATCCTGCTCAAGGTCAAGCCGCACGCGGCCGGCGGCAACGACCACGACCTGTTCGATACGCCCGGCTTCCGCCGCTTCCGCGCCGTCGTCAACTGGTGCGTCGAGTACCGCAAGACCACCATCGCGCTGTCGCTGGCGGTGTTCGCGCTGGGCGTCTACGGCTTCAACTTCATCGAGAAGCAGTTCTTCCCGGATTCGAGCCGGACCGAGCTGATGGTCGAGATGTGGACGCCGGAAGGCACGAGCTTCGCCGCCAAC
Organism: Burkholderia sp. LMU1-1-1.1; assembly: GCF_040675865.1. NCBI lineage: Bacteria > Pseudomonadati > Pseudomonadota > Betaproteobacteria > Burkholderiales > Burkholderiaceae > Burkholderia > Burkholderia sp. LMU1-1-1.1. The sequence goes on from NZ_JBEGHG010000067.1 coordinate 287,084, forward strand.
GAGGCCCAGGTCAAGAAGTTCGAGGCCTTCATCCGGCGCCAGCCCGGCGTGGTCAGCGTCACCAGCTACGTCGGCACCGGCAGCCCGCGCTTCTATCTGCCGCTGGACCAAATCCTGCCGCAGACCAACGTCTCGCAAATCGTCGTGCTGCCCAAGGATTTGGCGGCGCGCGCCGACTTGCGCAAGAAGATCGTCGACGTGTTCAAAAACGATTTCCCGGAGGTGCGCGGCCGGGTCAAGCTGCTGCCGAACGGCCCGCCGGTGCCCTATCCGGTGCAGTTCCGCGTGACCGGCACCGAGGTGGCGACGGTGCGCGCCATCGCCGACCAGGTCAAGGACATCATGCGCGCCAATCCGAACGCGGTCGGCGTCAACGACAACTGGAACGAGTCGGTCAAGGTGCTGCGCCTCGACCTGGACCAGGACAAGATGCGCGCGGTCGGCGTGACGTCGCAAACGGTGATGCGGGCGGCCAACACGATTCTTTCGGGCACGACCGTCGGCCAGTTCCGCGAGAACATCAAGCTGATCGACATCCAGATCCGCCAGCCCCTCGACGAGCGCAACACGATTTCGATCCTGAACGACACCAATATACCGACCGAGAGCGGCAAGTTCGTGACGATCAGCCAGCTGGCGCGCGCGCACTTCGTCTGGGAGCCGGGCGTGGTGTGGCGCGAAGGACGCGAGTGGGCGATCACCGTGCAATCGGACGTGGGCGACAACATCCAGGGGCCGACCGTGTCCAGCCAGATCGAGCCCAAGCTCAAGGCGCTGCGCGACTCGCTGCCGGCCGGCTACCAGATCACCACCAAGGGCGCGGCGGCCGACAGCGGCACGGCCGAGGCGTCGATCGCGGCCAACCTGCCGCTGGCGATCTTCATCATCTTCACCTTGCTGATGCTGCAGCTGCATAGCTTCTCGCGGGCGCTGCTGGTCTTCCTGACCGGTCCGCTGGGCGTGGCGGGGGCGGCGATGGCGCTGCTGTTGCTGGGCCGTCCGCTGGGCTTCGTCGCCAACCTGGGCATCATCGCGCTGTTCGGCATGATCATCCGCAACTCGGTGATCCTGGTCGACCAGATCGAGCAGGACATCAAGGCCGGCCACGATCCGTGGACCGCGATCGTCGAATCGGCGGTGCGCCGTTGCCGTCCGATCATCCTGACGGCGGCCGCCGCCGCGCTGGCGATGATACCGTTGTCGCGCTCGGTATTCTGGGGTCCGATGGCGGTGGCGATCATGGGCGGGCTGATCGTGGCGACCGCGCTGACCTTGTTGTTCCTGCCGGCGCTGTACGCGGCGTGGTTCCGGGTGAAAAAGCCGACCGGCGACGCCGTTAAAACCCATTAACAGCGGGGTCGTACCCCACCGGGTACGACCCCAAAAAGCGGTCGCTTTGCGGGTTAAACAGGCAAAAATGGACGAAAAACAGCCGAATACCCTGGTTAGTTTAAAAATCACCACATTTCGCTAAAAAACCCGTTAGAATACCGCGTTGAAGTTGAAAGCTCCCACGAAGAATAGTGGGGCCAGGGCGACCGTTTTCACTTACGAGTCGCCCTTTGCTTTTGTGCAAACATGCCGCGAGGATGGCGAAATTGGTAGACGCACCAGGTTTAGGTCCTGACGCCAGCAATGGTGTGGGGGTTCGAGTCCCCCTCCTCGCACCAACTGTATTACTATTTTTTTGGACGATTTTTACATGGCAACTGCAGTCGAAACCTTGGGCAAACTCGAACGTCGTATCACGATCTCCTTCCCGCTGACCGAAGTACGCAGCGAAGTTGAGAAGCGCCTGAAAGTGCAAGCCAAAACGGCTAAGGCACCAGGCTTCCGTCCGGGTAAAGTTCCTCTGAAAATGGTCGCAGCACAGTACGGTTATCAGATCGAGACCGAAGTGTTGAACGACAAAGTTGGCCGCGCTTTCAACGACGCCGCAAACGAAGCCCAGCTGCGCGTAGCTGGCTACCCGAACATCGTCCCGAAGGAAGACTCGCCAGAAGGCGTGCTGACCTTCGACGCGACGTTCGAAGTCTACCCGGAAGTCGTCGTTGGCGACCTGACCACGGTGGAAATCGAAACCGTCAAGGCCGACGTCTCGGAAGCTGAAATCGACAAGACCATTGAAATCCTGCGCAAACAGCGCGTGCACTTCCACACCAAGGGCGAAGCCGGCGAACACGGCGACGGCGGTGAGCCGGTCGCGGCCAATGGCGACCGCGTCACCGTCGACTTCGTCGGTTCGATCGACGGTGTCGAGTTCCCAGGCGGCAAAGCCGAAGACTACCCGTTCGTGCTGGGCGAAGGCCGCATGCTGCCGGAATTCGAAGCCGCGACCGTCGGCCTGAAGGTTGGCGAAGCCAAGACCTTCCCGCTGGCTTTCCCGGAGGACTACCATGGTAAAGACGTCGCCGGCAAAACCGCATCGTTCACCATCACGCTGAAAAAGCTGGAGTGGGCGCACCTGCCGGAAGTCGACGCCGAATTCGCCAAGTCGCTGGGCGTGGCCGATGGCGACGTCGCCAAAATGCGCGAAGACATCAAAGTCAACCTGGAACGCGAAGTCGCCGGCCGTGTCAAAGCCCGCAACAAGGAAGCCGTCATGGATGCGCTGGTGAAAACCGCCACCCTGGACGTGCCACAGTCGCTGATCGCCCAGGACAGCGAGCGCCTGGCCGAAATGACCCGCCAGGACATGGAACAGCGCGGCATGAACGTCAAGGACGTGCCATTCCCGCAAGAACTGTTCGCCGAAAAAGCCGAGCGTCGCGTGCGCCTGGGCCTGATCCTGTCGCAATTGGTCGGCGAGAACAAGCTGCAAGCCCAGCCCGAGCAGGTCAAGGCGCAAGTCGAGGACTTCGCCCAGAGCTACGAAGACCCGCGCGAAGTGCTGAAGTACTACTACAGCGATCGCCGCCGTCTGGCCGAAGTCGAGGCCCTTGTATTGGAAGAAAACGTCGTCAACTACGTCCTGGGCCTGTCGAAGACGTCGTCCAAGGTTGTGGCCTTTGACGAACTGATGGGAAGCAACGCTCAAGCGTAATTCAGCACCGGCCGCAGTGACAAACAGCCGCAAGTTTGCCGTAACGATTTGTAGTAGTATTGTCACTCCGGCCTAGCTGCTTCACAAGGAAATAGAATGACTGGTTTTAACCGTAATCCGGCGCTGGACACTGAAATGCTCGGCCTGGTGCCGATGGTGGTCGAACAAAGCGGTCGCGGCGAGCGTTCGTACGATATCTACTCGCGCCTGCTCAAGGAACGCATCATCTTCATGGTCGGTCCCGTCAACGACCAGATGGCGAACCTGGTGGTCGCGCAGCTGTTGTTCCTGGAAAGCGAAAATCCGGACAAGGATATCTCGCTGTACATCAATTCGCCCGGCGGTTCGGTCTCGGCCGGCCTGGCGATTTTCGACACGATGCAGTTCATCAAGCCTGACGTGTCGACGCTGTGCACCGGCATGGCCGCCTCGATGGGCGCCTTCCTGCTGGCCGCCGGCGCCAAGGGCAAGCGTTTCTCGCTGCCGAACTCGCGCATCATGATTCACCAGCCTTCGGGCGGCTCGCAGGGCATGGCGTCCGACATCGAGATCCAGGCCAAGGAAATCTTGTATCTGCGTCATCGTCTGAACGCCATCATGGCCGAGCGCACCGGTCAAACGATCGAACAGATCGCCAAAGACACCGATCGTGACCGTTTCATGTCGGCGGAAGAGGCTGTAGAGTACGGATTGATCGACAAAATGTTGTCCAACCGGGCTTGATGCTTTCATCGCAGCGTTGCTGCGCAGTATTGCTGTAAAACGCGCCCGGGCGATCAATCGTTCGGGCGTTTCGTTTTTATTTCGGGTAGCATGTAGTGGTAGGCGGACTTTTCCGGAACGCCACACACGCTGCAACAGCAAAGCCATTCTGTAACTCAAAGAAAACTGCCCCATGTCAGACAAAAAATCCTCCAGCGGCGAAAAATTACTGTACTGCTCGTTTTGCGGCAAGAGTCAGCACGAGGTAAAGAAACTCATCGCCGGCCCGTCGGTCTTCATCTGCGATGAATGTATCGACCTGTGCAACGACATCATCCGCGACGAGACCTCGGCCATCGAATCCGTCGCCGGCGCCAAGTCGGACCTGCCGACCCCGCATGAAATCAAGGACTTGCTGGACCAGTACGTCATCGGCCAGCAAACCGCCAAGCGCATCCTGTCGGTCGCCGTGTACAACCACTACAAGCGTCTGAAGCACCTGGGCAAGAAAGACGACATCGAACTGGCCAAGAGCAACATCTTGCTGGTCGGTCCGACCGGCTCGGGCAAGACCCTGCTGGCGCAGACCTTGGCGCGCATGCTCAACGTGCCGTTCGTCATCGCCGACGCCACCACGTTGACCGAAGCGGGCTATGTGGGCGAGGATGTTGAGAATATCATCCAGAAACTGTTGCAGAGCTGCAACTACGACGTTGAGAAGGCTCAACGCGGCATCGTCTATATCGATGAGATCGACAAGATCTCGCGCAAGTCCGACAACCCGTCCATCACGCGCGACGTGTCGGGCGAGGGCGTGCAGCAGGCGCTGTTGAAACTGATCGAGGGCACGATGGCGTCGGTGCCGCCGCAAGGCGGGCGCAAGCATCCGAACCAGGACTTCGTGCAGATCGACACCACCAACATCATGTTCATCTGCGGCGGCGCGTTCGACGGCCTGGCCAAGGTCATCGCCAATCGTTCGGAAAAGTCGGGCATCGGCTTCTCGGCCAGCGTCAAGAGCAAGAAGGAGCGCAACGCCAGCGAGGTGCTGCTGGAAGCCGAGCCGGAAGACTTGATCAAGTTCGGCCTCATTCCCGAGCTGGTCGGCCGTCTGCCGGTGGTCGCCACCTTGTCGGAGCTGACCGAGGAGGCGCTGATCCAGATCCTGATCGAGCCGAAGAACGCGCTGGTCAAACAGTACGCCAAGCTGCTCGACATGGAAGGCGCCGAGCTGGAGATCCGTCCGGCCGCCCTGCACGCCATCGCCAAGAAGGCGCTGGCCCGCAAGACCGGCGCGCGCGGCCTGCGTTCGATCCTGGAACACGCCTTGCTGGATACGATGTACGAGCTGCCGAATGAAACCAATGTCACCAAAGTGGTTATCGATGAAAATACGATAACCAGTGGCGCCAAACCTTTATTGATATACCAAGACCAGGCCAAAGCGTCTGGTGAGAATTAAATAACTTGTGCACACTTGCCTCATGCCGTAGCAAAATTCATTTCGCATCCGTGAGGCAAGGCGGTACAATTTAAATCAATAAAAGAGCAGGCTTCATTCGAAAAGCCACACGTGACAGCCGCTGTCGCGCGTGGCTTTTTTATTGGATGGTTCTTTTAGAATGGGCTGGCCGCTTTGAAAAGACTCTTTTTTAAGAGAATTATTTCTTGCGGTCCGGTCTTGTGATTCGGCATATCAGCGCCCACATCATAATCACGCTTTCACATAAGGTACGCCATGACAACTTCCAAATTAACAGAGCAAACTCAACTGCCGTTATTGCCCCTGCGGGACGTTGTAGTTTTCCCGCATATGGTGATACCGCTGTTCGTAGGCCGACCAAAGTCGATCAAGGCGTTGGAAGCCGCAATGGAGCAGGGCAAGAGCATCATGCTTGCCGCGCAAAAAGCGGCCGCCAAGGACGAACCTTCTGCCTCCGATATCTACGAGATCGGCTGCGTGGCCAATATTCTGCAAATGCTGAAGCTGCCGGACGGCACCGTGAAGGTGCTGGTCGAGGGTTCGCAGCGCGCGCGCATCAACCGCATCACCGACACGCCGACGCACTTCGTGGCCGACCTGACGCCGCTCGATTCAGAGCTGGGCGACGATTCGGAAATCGAAGCGATGCGCCGCGCCATCGTTCAGCAGTTCGACCAGTACGTCAAGCTGAACAAAAAGATCCCGCCTGAAATCCTCGCTTCGCTGTCGGGCATCGACGACGCCGGCCGCCTGGCCGACACCGTCGCCGCGCACCTGCCGCTGAAGCTCGAGCAGAAACAGGTGATCCTGGAGATCTTCAGCGTCGCCAAGCGCCTGGAGCACCTGCTGGGCCAGCTGGAAGGCGAACTCGACATTCTGCAGGTCGAGAAGCGCATCCGTGGCCGCGTCAAGCGCCAGATGGAAAAGTCGCAGCGCGAGTACTACCTGAACGAGCAAGTCAAGGCCATCCAGAAGGAGTTGGGCGAGGGCGAGGACGGCGCCGACCTGGACGAGCTGGAGAAAAAAGTCGCGCTGGCCAAGATGCCGAAAGAGGCGCTGGACAAGGCCACCGCCGAACTGAAAAAGCTGAAACTGATGTCGCCGATGTCGGCCGAGGCGACCGTCGTGCGCAACTATATCGACACCCTGGTCAGCCTGCCATGGAAGAAAAAATCCAAGGTCAACAACGACCTGGCGAACGCCGAGAAGGTGCTCGAGGGCGATCACTACGGCCTGGACAAGGTTAAGGAACGCATCCTGGAATACCTCGCGGTGCAACAACGCGTCGACAAGCTGAAAGCGCCGATCCTGTGCTTCGTCGGTCCTCCGGGCGTGGGTAAAACCTCGCTGGGCCAGTCGATCGCCCGCGCCACGAACCGCAAGTTCGTGCGCATGGCGTTGGGCGGCGTGCGCGACGAGGCCGAGATCCGCGGCCACCGCCGTACCTACATCGGCTCGATGCCGGGCAAGGTGCTGCAGTCGCTGGCGAAGGTCGGCGTGCGCAATCCGCTGTTCCTGCTGGACGAAATCGACAAGATGGGCGCGGACTTCCGCGGCGATCCGTCGTCGGCCCTGCTCGAGGTGCTGGACCCTGAACAGAACCACACGTTCTCGGACCACTACATCGAAGTCGACTTCGATCTGTCCGACGTGATGTTCGTGGCGACGTCGAACTCGTACAACATCCCGCCGGCGCTGCTGGACCGCATGGAAGTGATCCGCCTGTCCGGTTACACCGAGGACGAGAAGACCAGCATCGCCCAGCGCTACCTGCTGCCGAAACAGATCAAGAACAACGGTCTGAAGGAAGACGAGATCGCCGTCAGCGAAGCCGCGTTGCGCGACATCATCCGCTACTACACCCGCGAAGCCGGCGTGCGTTCGCTGGAACGCGAAGTGTCGAAGATCTGCCGCAAGGTCGTCAAGATGCTGCTGCTGAAGAAGTCGGAGAAGAAAGTCGCCGTCACGCCGAAAAACCTGGACAAGTTCCTGGGCGTGCGCCGCTACGACTTCGGCGTGGCCGAGAAAGAGAACCAGATCGGCCAGGTCGTCGGTCTGGCATGGACCGAGGTGGGCGGCGATCTGCTGACCATCGAGGCCGTGCAGATGCCGGGCAAGGGCGGCGTGATCCGCACCGGCACCCTGGGCGACGTGATGAAGGAGTCGATCGAAGCGGCCCGCACCGTGGTGCGCAGCCGTGCCAACCGCCTCGGCATCAAAAACGAAGTGTTCGAGAAGAGCGACATCCACATCCACGTGCCGGAAGGCGCGACGCCGAAGGACGGTCCTTCGGCCGGCGCGGCGATGACGGTGGCGATGGTGTCGGTATTCACGGGCATTCCGGTGCGCGCCGACGTGGCCATGACGGGCGAGATCACGCTGCGCGGCGAAGTATTGCCGATCGGCGGCCTCAAAGAGAAACTGCTGGCGGCCCAGCGCGGTGGCATCAAGACCGTGCTGATCCCCGAGCAGAACGTCAAGGACCTGGCCGACATCCCGGACAATGTCAAAAACAAACTGGAAATCGTGCCGGTGCGTTGGATCGACAAAGTGCTGGAAATCGCCCTGGAACGCATGCCGGACCCGTTGACCGAGACCGCGCCGGTGGAAGCGGTGGCCGCGGCCGCCGCCAAAGCCGACGGCCAAACAGAAGTGGTAAAACACTAACTTTTGTTCAGCATTAGTATCTGGTATTGCAAAAACAGGCGCTTTTATAGCGCCTGTTTTTTATTTTGGCCTACTTTTCTACAGTGCAGCGCTTGACACGACACCGGGCTGGCTTGTTTAATACGGCCTGAGATTTTTCTCGGCCGGCGCTGCGGTTTTAAATACCGGAGTTTAGCGGCTAAACGATATAACCTTTGTGACGGGGAATTGCTTTGAATAAGACTGAATTGATCGACCATATTGCCACTTCCGCTGACATCTCGAAAGCCGCCGCCGCGCGCGCGCTGGACGCGGTGATCGACGGCGTGACCACGACCCTGCAAAACAACGACAGCGTGACCCTGGTCGGCTTTGGTACCTTCTCCGTGAGCGAACGCGCTGCCCGCACCGGCCGCAATCCGCGCACCAAGGAAGAGATCACCATCGAAGCAGCAAAAGTTCCTAAATTTAAAGCTGGTAAAGCTTTGAAAGATGCTGTAAACTAACGGACTTCGGTGAGCAGCTCATGTAAATGAGTGGCTCACTTGATGAAAAAACGGCAAAACGGGCGGTTAGCTCAGTTGGTAGAGCGGAGCCCTTACAAGGCTTAGGTCGGGAGTTCGAGCCTCTCACCGCCCACCAGTTTTGCGGTAGCAGCAAGCAGTAAAAGCAGTGCCCAGTGTTTTGTTGGAGCGGTAGTTCAGTTGGTTAGAATACCGGCCTGTCACGCCGGGGGTCGCGGGTTCGAGTCCCGTCCGCTCCGCCAACAAAATGCTAAATGAGTCAGACCCAAAGGAGCGGTAGTTCAGTTGGTTAGAATACCGGCCTGTCACGCCGGGGGTCGCGGGTTCGAGTCCCGTCCGCTCCGCCAAGAACAAGATACCCCGCAGCTTATAATGAGCTGCGGGGTTTTTCTTTTGCGCCAAGGGTTTATTCCGCCGCCCCAACTTGAATATCGCGAACCCGGCTTTATATTAGCCGCATCGTGAATCGATATTAACTTTGTGGTGAATATGTCCACGCCGCCGATCGACTGCGGACAGGGGCGCGCGGCGGGGGTGTTGCGGCGGACGGCGGCGGTGCCGTTCTGTCATGATTTACCCTTGCTATAGAGGGTGCCTCACTGTAAAATCCGCCAACCGGAATTGGCGAACGCGAGTTCGCCTTTTTTGTATGTGCAAGTTCCACTCAATCCGAATTGGCAGACCATGTTTGAATTTATTCGTACCCATCAACGCTTGATGCAGATTCTCCTGGCGATCATCATCGTCCCTTCGTTCGCGTTAGTCGGTCTCGAGGGCTACAAAGGCTTCGGCGACGACGCCACCACGATCGCCAAAGTCGCCGGTCAACCGGTGAGCCAGCAAGAGTTCGACAACGCGCTGCGCAACCAGCTCGACAGCTATCGCCAGCGCATGGGCGAGCAGTTCGACCAGAAGATGTTCGACACCCCCGAATTCAAGCAGAACCTGCTCGACCAGCTGATCGCCGAACGCGCGATCGCCGCCGAAGTGACCCGTTCGAACCTGAGCGTCAGCGACGTCCAGCTGCAAAAGGCCATCACCGAGCTGTTCGGCGGCCCGGGCACCTTCGACATGGAGCGCTACAAGCAGATCCTGGCCGCCCAGGGCTTGACCCCGGCCATGAACGACGCCCGCATGCGCCGCGACATGGCCCTGCAGCAGCTGGCCGGCTCGGTGCAAAGCACCGGCTTCGCCCCGCGCACCGTCGCCAAGACGCTGTCGGACATCGGCGCGCAGGAACGCGAAGTGCAGGAACTGCTGCTGCCGATCGCCGATTTCGTGCCGCAGGTCAAAGTCACCGACGAAATGGTCAAGGCGTACTACGAAAAGAACGGCAAGTTCTTCGAAGTGCCTGAACAGGCCAAGATCGAATACGTGGTCCTCAACAGCGATGCCGTGATGAGCCAGATCGCCGTCACCGACGCCGAAGTCGCCACCTACTACAACGCCAACCAGGCCGCCTTCACGACGCCGGAAACGCGCCGCGCCGCGCATGTGCTGATCACCTTGAAGAAAGGCGCCAACGCCGCCGAGACCGCCGCCGCCAAGGCCAAGGCCGACGCCATTGTCGCCGAGCTGCGCAAGAACCCGGCCGACTTCGCCAAGGTCGCCAAGGCCAAGTCGGAAGATCCGGTATCGGCCGAGCAGGGCGGCGATCTGGACATCGTCACCAAGGGCGTGCTGCCGGCACCGGTCGAAGCGGCCGTCATGAAGCTCAAGCAGGGCGAGATCAGCGACGCCGTGCAGTCGGAGTTCGGTTTCCACGTGCTGACCGTCAGCGCGCTGACGCCGGCCGTCGTCAAGCCGCTGGACGCCGTCAAGACCGAAGTGGCCGAGGCGCTGAAAAAGCAGAAGGCCGCCAAGAAGTATTCGGAAATGGCTGAGACGTTCACCAACACCGTCTACGAGCAATCCGACAGCCTGAAGCCGGTCGCCGACAAGCTGGGCCTGAAGATCGAAACCGCCGCCAACGTCTCGCGCAATCCATCGCCGATGGCCGGCCCGGCGCCGTACAACAACGCCAAGTTCCTGGCCGCGCTGTTCTCGAACGACTCGATCAGCAGCAAGCGCAACACAGAAGCCGTCGAAGCCGCGCCAAGCACCCTGATCGCCGGCCGCATCGTCGAATTCAAGCCCGCCGCCAAGCGTCCGCTGGCCGAGGTCGATGCCGCGATCCGTCAGCGCGTGACGATGGAAGAAGCCGGCAAGCTGGCCACCAAGGCCGGCGCCGACAAACTGGCGGCGTTCAAGAAATCGGGCGACGCCGCCGGCTTCGGCGCGGCCAAGCTGGTCTCGCGTTCCAAGGCCGAAGGCATCAACGGCCTGGCCATGCAGGAAGTCATGAAGGCCGACACCACCAAGCTGCCGGCGTACGTCGGCGTGGACGTGCCGGGCATGGGTTACGGCATCTACCGCATCGGCAAGGTGCAGCAGCCTGCCGAGCAGGACGCCGAGCGCCGCAAAGCGGAAGCCGAGCAGATCAACACCATCGTCGCGCAGCAAGAGATGTATGAATACATCCAGTTGCTCAAGCAGCGCGCCAAGGTCAAGATCCTCAAGCCGATCCAGACCGCGGCGGTCACCGAAGTAAAGTAAGCCAAACGCAGCAAGAAAAAAAGCCCCGAACGCCAAAAACGTTCGGGGCTTTTTCGTGGGGCCGATCAGAAGGTGTAACCCACCCGCGCGTAATAATACCCACCGTTGATCCCGATCGGCGAGAACGACGGATACTGCGTCACCGCCGCCGTGTTCAGCGCCGCGCGCGCCGCCGCCACATACTCCCGATTTACCTTGTCCGGATACTTGTTGAACAGGTTGTTGGCGCCGGCCGACACCGTCACCGCCTTAGTCACCCGATACGACACCTCCAGATCCGTCGTGAACAAGGTATCGATCTTGGTTTCGAAGTAGGTGACGTTGTTGAGCGAACTATAGCCCGACGACGGCCCGTAGATCGATTCGCGCAGATTGACCGTCCAGTCTCCCTTCTTCCACAATCCGCCCAGGTTGACGCGTACCTTCGGCGACGAGTTCTCCAGCGAGGCGATGGCCGACTGGTCCAGCAGGCGCTGCGGCAGCAACTGCGATGGCGCCTGGTTGACCTTGGTCACCGTCACCTTGTTGTAGTTGGCCGCCGCCGACCAGTCCACCCGGCCCAGGTCGCCGAAATTGCTACCGTACGACAGCACCGCCTCGATCCCCTTGTTGCGGGTATTGGCCGCGTTCGAGAACACGCTGATGCCGGTGCGCGTGACGGTCGGGTCGAGGATGTTGCCGTTGGCGCGGATGGCGGCCACCACCGCCGGCGAATTGACCGTGTTGCCGGACCCGAACAAGGTGCCGCTGCCGACGATGCGGTCGTGGATGCTGATGCTGTAGGCGTCGACCGTGACGGTGGCTTTCGGCACCGGATGGAACACCATCCCCAGGCTGTAGTTCTGCGATTTCTCCGGTTTCAGACCATTGATGCCGACCAGCGCGGCGGCCGGCGAGTTCGGCGCCAGTTGTACCGACGCCTGCGTCGGCGAGACGTTGGTGGCCGAGTAGTATTGTTCAGCCATGGTCGGCGCGCGGAAACCGTTGCTGACCGTGCCGCGCAGCGCGAACGCCGGCGTGAAGTCGTAGCGGCCCGTGAACTTGCCCACGCGCGCACTGCCGAAGTCGCTGTAGTCCTCGAAGCGGGCGGCAACGTCGATCTTCAAATTGGCGATCGGCGAGCCGGCGACGTCGATGTAGACCGATTTGTTGTTGCGGTCGTGCTTGCCGGCGTCGGTCAGCGAGAAGCCCGGATACGATTGCGAGCCTTCCTTGTAGCGCGAGGCGGGGTCGCCGGCGCCGATCTCGTAGCCGTCGCGGCGGTACTCGACACCGCCGGCCACCGACAGCGGCGAGGCCCAGCCGACGGCGAACTCGCGGTTCACCTCCAGCGACGTGGTCCACTGGGTGGCGGTGAACGTGCCGGCGTGGAACAACGTCGGCGAGGCGCCGGTGTCGTTGAACAGCGAGATGTTGCCGGAGTTCTTGACGCCGATCTTGGCCTCGTCCTTGCCGTAGGTGCTGCTCAAATCCCAGTTCCAGCCGGCCAGCTCGCCCTTGGCGCCGCCGGTGAAGCCGTAGTCGGTCTCGTCCAGGGTCTGCTTCGGGTTGAAGCCGTTCGGGTACATGCGCGGAATGCGGTTCGGCACGCGGTAGTTCTGGAACGAATCGGCCTCTTTCTTGCCATAGGTGGCGATGGTGTACAGCTCGGTGCCGCCCAGGTCGATGCCGCCGTTCAGGGACAGCAGGTTCAGGTGGTAGGCGGCGTCGCCGGAGATCTTGTTGGCGTACGGGTAGCCGTCGGCCTGCGTCAGGGTCGGCATGGACGCCAGGTTGGCGGCGTTGGTCACGCGCGGGTCGATGTCCGAGCGCATGCTGTGGCCGTGGTACTTGGTTTCGCCGGTCAGGTTCAGGTAGCTGTTGGCGCTCGGCTCGAACCCGATGTTGAAGCTGGCGTCGCCGGTCTTGCCGCCTTCGTCGAAGTAGCGGCCGGCGGTGCCGGTCAGCGAGCCGCCCGAGCTATCCTTCTTGAGGATGATGTTGATCACGCCGGCGATTGCGTCGGTGCCGTATTGGGCGGCGGCGCCGTCCTGCAGCACCTCGATGTGGTCGATGGCGGCCACCGGGATGAAGTTCAGGTCGGTCGCGGCGCCGCCCTGGAACGGGCCTGCCAGCACGGCCAGGTTGGAGGTTGTGTGGCGGCGCTTGCCGTTGACCAGCACCAGGGTATTGTTCGGGCTCAGGCCGCGCAGGCGGGCCGACAGGGTCATGTTGGCGGTGTCGCCGCCGAAGGCCTGGGCGGTGAAGGAGGGCAGGTTCTGCGCCAGCGCCTGGATCAGGTCGGGCTGGCCGGTGCGTTCCAGCGAACCGGAATCGAGCACCTGGATCGGCGATGCGCTGTCGACGGCCTTCAGGCCGCCGCGCCGGGTGCCGGTGACGATGACGGCGGAGATGTTGTCGCCGGCGGCCGGGGCCGGGGCGGGCGCCGCGGCTGCTGCGGCGTCGGCGGCGGTATCGGCGTCGGCCGCGAAGACGTTCGCGGCCGCGCCGGCGGTCAGTGCCAGCAGTACGGCTTGGGTCAACAGGCGTTTTTTCGTGTGCATCGGATGCTTCATTGGTGCCGCTCCTTCTGGTTTAAAAAATTTAGGCGCAAGTGTCCCCAGACCCCGTCGCGGGGTTTTCTTTTGGGTTCGTGGTGGGTGGACGCCGGCATGAAACTGGCGTAAGGGACAATTACCTTATCGCAAGATGTGTGCCAAGATAGCAAACTGAAAGCTATGTAAATACTTTAGCGGATTGGGCGGAGCGGCCGCCCGTGGAGGTGATTTTTTGTGCGGAAATCGGCATGCGGCGCTTTGTAACAAAGTTGTTACAAGCGGGGCTTGGGAATGCACTGATTTGGGGGATGCACTACGGTGGGTGGTTGTCGGATGGGTCTCCGGCGGCGGATACATGGCGGATTACGCTGCGCTAATCCGCCCTACGTGTCTCCGCGTCGAATCGGCGTTCCGTGGTCCGCTGTCATCGGGATTTGTGGTCGGCTTTCATCATCGCCATCGCCTGACCATGGAGACACGTAGGGCGGATTAGGCGGAACGCCGTAATCCGCCATCGTTGAGCCGTCGCCGAGCGTAATATCCCTAAGGCGGTGTAGAGATGTTTATCGCGCTGTGGCGATCAGCTCCGCCGCCGCCTTGTCGAACGCGGTTGTGTCGATATCGTCAAGCTCCAGCACCGTGGCCTCGCCGAATTTGACGAAGTTGCGGTCGATCGAGCGCAGGTAGGCCGGGTCGTAGTGCCGCTCCAGCAATTCCTCCACCAGCGGCGCCATTTGGCCGCCGTTGGACATCGACTGCCAGCGGGTGATGGTTTCGCGCCCGTGCAGCGCCGTCAAATGCTCCAGCTGCTCGTTCAACGATGCCGGGCTGACCAGGAAATGCTGGTAATCCTCCATCAGCAGCCGCACGCGATTGGCGCGCGACAAGGTCAGCGAGATGCAGTCCGACGCCCGCATCGTCTCCATCAATGCCGTGGGCACGCGCAGGTTGCCGACTTTCTTGCTCTCCGACTCGACAAACACCGGCAGCGCCGGGTCGAAGCGCCGCAAGATCTCCCAGATGCTGGTTTCGAACGCCTTCTGGCTGGGCTGCGGCTGGCTGGGCAGGTTGCCCAGCACCGAGCCACGGTGCGCGGCCAGCTGTTCCAGATCCAATACCTGCGCGCCATGCGCGTGCAGCACCTCCAGCAAACGGCTTTTGCCGCTGCCCGTCGTGCCGCACACGACCTTGAAGCGCAGCGGCGGCGCCACCTCCAGCGCGGCGCTGACGTGCGCGCGGAAGGCCTTGTAGCCGCCGTCGAGCTGCACCACCGGCCAGCCGATCTTGGCCAGGATGTGCGCCATCGAGCCGCTGCGGTTGCCGCCGCGCCAACAATAGACCAGCGGCCGCCATTCGCGCGGCTTGTCCAGCCACAGCCGCTCGATGTGGTTGGCGATATTGGCCGCCACCAGCGCCGCGCCGACCTTCTTGGCTTCGAAGGAATTAACCTGCTTGTACATGGTGCCGACGCGGATGCGTTGCTCGTCGTCGAGCACCGGCGCGTTGATGGCCCCGGGCAAGTGGTCGAGCGCGTATTCGGACGGGCTGCGCGCGTCGATGATGGCATCGAAACTGTTCAACTGACGCAGCACGTCGTCGATGCCGAGAATTTCCGGATACTTCATTTTGCCTTGATGGTTTTTTGCAGCACGGGCCAGATATTGGCCAGGATAGTCGGGTGGGCCTGGGCCAGCGGGTGCAGGCGGTCCGCCTGGAACAACTGGGTCTTGTCGGCAACCCCGTCGAGCATGAACGGCACCAGCGGCGCCTTGAATTCTTTGCTCAACGTGCCATACATGGCGAAGAACTTGTCGGAGTAGTCGCGTCCGTAGTTTGGTGGGATACGCATGCCGACCAGCATGACCTTGGCGCCGGCCTTGGTGGCGGCCTCGTTCATGGCGCGCAGGTTGGACTCGGCGGCCTTGACCGGCAGCCCGCGCAGGCCGTCGTTGGCGCCCAGTTCGATGACCACCAGCGCCGGCTGATACTTGGCCAGCAACGCCGGCAGGCGGGTGCGGCCGCCGCTGGTGGTCTCGCCGCTGACGCTGGCGTTGACCAGCACGGCGTCGATCTTCTCGTCCTTGAGCTTTTTCTCGGCCAGCGCCACCCAGCCGGCGCCGCGCGCCAGGCCGTACTCGGCCGACAGGCTGTCCCCGAGCACAAGCACGGTTTTTGGTGCAGAATAGGCGCTCGCCGCTGCCGACAACATGAGCAGGGCGGCCAGTACGTGTACACTTAGTTTCTTCGATAAATCTGTTGCCAACTTACTCAATACATTTCGCATGCCCGATTTCCCTAAAGCGTCTTCCAATTTCGTCCCGGATGGTCCCGGCGGCGGTTATAACACGGCGGGCACGGCGGCTGCCGTGGAGCCGGCCTCCCTGCTCGATAGCCCCGCCATCGCTGTCAGCGGCCTGGCCAAGCGCGTCGCCGACGCCAGTGGCGAACTGACGATTTTGCACGAGGTGGATTTTACCGTGCAAAAAGCCGAGACGCTTGCCATTGTAGGCGCTTCCGGATCAGGCAAGTCCACATTGCTCGGTTTGCTGGCCGGCCTGGATACCCCGAGCGCCGGCAAGGTGGTGCTCGACGGCGTGGACATCTACGCGCTGGACGAGGACGGCCGCGCCGCGCTGCGCAAGGAAAAGCTGGGCTTCGTGTTCCAGTCGTTCCAGTTGCTGGCGCATTTGACGGCGGTCGAGAATGTCATGCTGCCATTGGAATTGAGCGGCGCCACGCATGCGCGCGAGAAGGCCGAGGCAATGCTCGACCGGGTAGGGTTGTCGAGCCGGTTGAAGCACTATCCCAAATATCTGTCCGGCGGCGAGCAGCAGCGGGTGGCGCTGGCGCGCGCGTTCGTCACCGAGCCGCCGCTGTTGTTCGCCGACGAGCCGACCGGCAGCCTGGACGCCGCGACCGGCGAATCGGTCATCAAATTGATGTTTGAATTGAACCGCCAGCATGGTTCGACGTTGGTGTTGGTCACCCACGACCAGTCGATGGCGGCGCGTTGCGGCCGCACCATCACCATCGCGGCCGGGCGGTTGGTCTAACAAGCGGCGTTGGCGGCGGCATCACCGTCATCTCCCGTGATGCTGCACCATCCGGTTCAACGCCACCCGTATCGCCGGTATCAACTCTCCCGCCGTCAAACCGATTGGCCCGGCGCCGTCGGCGACCAGCACATCGGCCGCCATGCCGTGCAGCCACACGGCGCCCAGCGCCGCCTCCCACTGCGGCCAGCCCTGCGCCATCAGGCTGCCGCATAGCCCCGCCAGCACATCGCCGGTTCCGGCCGTCGCCAGCGCCGGATTCCCGGTGGTGTTGATGACAACCCCGCCGGTGGGCGCCGCGATCACCGTTCCCGATCCTTTCAGCACCACCACCGCGTTCAACGCGGCCGCCAGCTCGCGCGCCGCCAGCACCCGGTCCGCCTGCACCTCGGCGACCGAACACTCCAGCAAGCGCGCCGCCTCCAGCGGATGCGGGGTCAGCACCGCCGGCTGCTTGCGCCCCGCCAGCGCCTCCCGCAGCGCCGGCGTGGCCGCGATCAGATTGAGCGCGTCCGCGTCGGCCAGCAAGGCGCCGTCGCAGGCGATGGCGCGCGCCAGCAGCCCGGCCGCCGCCGACGACGCCCCCAGCCCCGGCCCGATCACCAGCGTGGCCGTCTCCAGATCGAAATCGCCGGCGGCACGGCACATCAACTCCGGCTGGCCGGCGTCGCAGGGCAGCGGTTCGTCGACAAACAGCGCGTAGACACGGCCGGCGCCGCTGTGCAGCGCGGCCCGCGCGGCCAGCAACGGCGCGCCGCGCATGCCGGACGCGCCGCCGATCACAGCCACGTTGCCGTAACTGCCTTTGTGCGAACTGTGCTGGCGCGGCCGCAGATGGCGCGAGAACAACTTGACGTCGTTCACATGCATGCTGGCCGGCGGGAACAGGGCGGCGTCGATCTCCAGCCGCGAGACGTCCACCAAGCCGGCGTAATCGCGGCCCTCGCAGGTGTGCAGGCCCGGCTTGTCGCCGATGAAGGTGATCGTGTGCGTGGCGCGCACGGCCACGCCGTCCGGGCCGACGATGGCGCCGGTGTCCGCGTCCAGGCCGCTGGGCACGTCCAGCGCCAGCACCTGGCACTTGAGCAGGTTGACCGCCTCCACCAGCGCCCGCATCGCGCCGTCCAGCGGCCGCTTCAGGCCGATGCCGAACAGGCCGTCGACCACCAGGTTCCAGTCGGTGCCGGCCACCAGCGCCTCGGCGGAATTGTCGATATCGGTGAGCTCGGCGAACGACGCGTCGCTGACGCGCGCGCGCTGCAGCGCGGTCTGGCGCTCGATCGAGGGCTCGCCGGTGGGCGGGTAGTGCAGCACCGTGACGCTGGCGCCGGCGTAGGCCAGATGGGCGGCCGCCTCCAGCGCGTCGCCGCCGTTGTTGCCGGGACCGGCAAGCACGAGCACCCTGGCGTGGTTGGTGGAGAACGGCAGCATGTCGAGCGCGGCGTTGGCGCCGGACTGGCCGGCGCGCTGCATCAGCGCGCCGTCCGGGAGCACCGCTGCGGCGCCGTGTTCGATGGCGCGGATTTCGGCGACGGAATAGAGTGGGTTCATGGTGCCATCTTAGCATCAAAATTTGTTTGGACACCGCAGGAACGCGCTTCCAAGCGCGCCGCCCACACACTACAATAGAAGCTTCACTAGGCGTTTTGAGGCAGGCATGGATTGGCAATTCTGGATCGACCGCGGCGGCACGTTCACCGACATCGTGGCGCGTCCGCCCGACGGCCATTTGCGCACGTTGAAGCTGTTGTCCGAGAATCCGGAACACTACGCCGACGCCGCCATCGCCGGCATCCGCCAGATGATGGGCGTCGCCAAGGGCAAGGCGATCCCCGTGGCGCAGATCGGCGCCGTCAAGATGGGCACCACGGTGGCCACCAACGCGCTGCTCGAGCGCAAGGGCGAGCCAACCGCGCTGGCCATCACGCGCGGCTTCGGCGACGCGCTGCGCATCGCCTACCAGAACCGTCCGCGCCTGTTCGACCGCCACATCGTGCTGCCGGAGCTGCTGTATCAACACGTGATCGAGATCGACGAGCGCGTCGGCGCCCACGGCGACACCGTGACCGCGCTCGATCTCGACGCCGCCCGTGCCGGCCTGCAGGCGGCCTACGACCAGGGCCTGCGCTCGCTGGCGATCGTCTTCATGCACGGCTACCGTTACCACGAGCACGAAAAACGGGTGGCCGAGGCGGCGCGCGCGATCGGCTTTACGCAGGTGTCGGTGTCGCACGAAGCGAGCCCGATGATGAAGCTGGTGGCGCGCGGCGACACCACCGTCGTCGACGCCTACCTGTCGCCGATCCTGCGGCGCTACGTCGACCAGGTGGCCCGCGAGATGCCGGGCGTGAACCTGCAGTTCATGCAGTCGAGCGGCGGCCTGACCGACGCGCGCGCCTTCCAGGGCAAGGATAGTATTTTGAGCGGCCCGGCCGGCGGCATCGTCGGCATGGTGCGCGCCAGCAAGCTGGCCGGCTTCGACAAGGTGATCGGCTTCGACATGGGCGGCACCTCGACCGACGTGTCGCATTACTCCGGCGAGTTCGAACGCGTGTTCGAGACCCAGGTGGCCGGCGTGCGCATGCGCGCGCCGATGATGAGCATCCACACGGTGGCCGCGGGCGGCGGCTCGATCCTGCATTTCGACGGTAGCCGCTACCGCGTCGGCCCGGACAGCGCTGGCGCCAATCCCGGGCCGGCCAGCTACCGGCGCGGCGGGCCGCTGGCGGTCACCGACTGCAATGTCATGCTCGGCAAGATCCAGCCGCAGCATTTTCCGCACCTGTTCGGCGGCGACGGCCGCCAGGCGCTCGACGCCGAGACGGTGCGGGCCGGCTTCCGCGAACTGGCGGCGCACATCGCCGCCGCGACCGGCCTGGAGACGACCGCCGAGCAGGTCGCCGAGGGCTTTATCGAGATCGCCGTCGGCAACATGGCCAACGCGATCAAGCAGATCTCGGTACAGCGCGGCCACGACGTGACCGACTACACGCTCACCAGCTTCGGCGGCGCCGGCGGGCAGCACGCCTGCCTGGTGGCCGACGCGCTGGGCATGAAGACGGTGTTCGTTCATTCGCTGGCCGGCGTGATGTCGGCCTACGGCATGGGCCTGGCCGACCAGACCGCGATGCGCGAGGCCGCCGTCGAGGAGCGCATGACGGAGCCGCTGCAACCGGAGCTGATCGCGCGCCTCGACGCGCTGGGCGAACAGGCATGCGACGATCTGTACGACCAGGGCGTGGCCGACGAGCGCATCACGTTGATACGGCGCGTGCATCTGCGCTACGAGGGCACCGATTCGGCGCTGATCGTACTGTTCGACAACATCCATGGCATGAGGTCCCAGTTCGAGGCGGCCTACCGCAAGCGCTATTCCTTCCTGATGGAAGCGAAGGCGCTGATCGTCGAGGCGGTGTCGGTGGAGGCGGTCGGCAAGTCCGACGCCCCGGCCGAGCATGTCGAGCCGGCGCCGCGCCGCGTTTCCGGCCTGGCGCCGGACGCCGTCGTGCCGATGTACTCGGGCGGCCGCTGGCGCCAGACCAGCCTGTATCAGCGCTCGGCCACGCGCATCGGCGACATCGTCAAGGGCCCGGCCATCATCGCCGAGGCCAACGCCACCACCATCGTCGAGCCGGGCTGGCAGGCCGAGGTCTCGCCGCACGACCACCTGGTGCTGCGGCGCGTGGCGGCGCTGCCGGAGCGGCGCGCCATCGGCACCAGCGCCGATCCGGTGATGCTGGAGATCTTCAACAACCTGTTCATGTCGATCGCCGAGCAAATGGGGCTGCGGCTGCAGAACACCGCTTATTCGGTCAACATCAAAGAGCGGCTCGACTTCAGCTGCGCGATTTTCGACGCCGACGGCAACCTGATCGCCAACGCGCCGCACATGCCGGTGCACCTGGGCTCGATGGGCGAGAGCATCAAGACCGTCATGCGGGAGAACGCCGGCAAGATGCGCGCCGGCGACGTCTACATGCTCAACGATCCGTACAATGGCGGCACCCATCTGCCCGATGTCACCGTGATCTCGCCGGTGTTCGATGAGGCGGGCGAGGACATCCTGTTCTATGTCGGCTCGCGCGGCCACCACGCCGACATCGGCGGCACCACGCCGGGCTCGATGCCGCCGGATTCGCGCGTCATCGAGGAGGAGGGCGTGCTGATCAATAATTTCAAGCTGGTCGACGGCGCCGACGGCGGCCGCCTGCGCGACGCCGAAACGCGCGCCTTGCTGGCCGGCGCGCGCTACCCCGCGCGCAATCCGGACCAGAACATGGCCGACCTGCGCGCGCAGGTCGCCGCCAATCAAAAGGGCGTCGACGAGCTGCGCAAGATGGTCGCGCACTTCGGCCTGGACGTGGTGCAAGCCTACATGGGCCACGTGCAGGACAACGCCGAGGAGGCGGTGCGCCGGGTAATCGGCTCGCTCAAGGACGGCGCCTACACGCTGCCGCTCGATAACGGCGCGCGGATCCAGGTGGCCGTGCGGGTCGACCAGGCCAATCGCGGCGCCGAGATCGACTTCACCGGCACGTCGGCCCAGCTGGACAACAACTTCAACGCGCCGTCGGCGGTGTGCATGGCGGCGGTGCTGTACGTGTTCCGCACCTTGGTCAACGACGAGATCCCGCTCAACGCCGGCTGCCTCAAGCCCTTGAAGGTGATCATCCCGCCCGGTTCCATGCTCAATCCGCACTATCCGGCGTCGGTCGTCTCCGGCAATGTCGAAACCTCGACCTGCATCACCAACGCCCTGTACGGCGCGCTGGGCGTGATGGCGGCGGCGCAGGGCACGATGAACAATTTTACTTTCGGCAACGCCAAATATCAGTATTACGAAACGATCAGCGGCGGTTCCGGCGCCGGGCCCGGCTTCGACGGCACCAGCGTGGTGCAGACCAATATGACCAATTCGCGCCTGACCGATCCCGAGATACTGGAGTTCCGCTTCCCGGTGCGGCTGGACGGCTACGAGATCCGCCACGGCAGCGGCGGCGCCGGACGCTGGCGCGGCGGAGATGGCGGCGTGCGCAAGGTGCGCTTCCTGGAGCCGATGACGGCGGCCATCCTGTCGAACAACCGCATCCACGCGCCGTTCGGCATGGCCGGCGGCGAGCCGGGCGCGCTCGGGCGCAACACCGTGCTGCGCGCCGGCGGCGGCGTCGAGCAGGTCGGCCATATCGGCAAGGTCGATATGCATGCGGGCGACGTGTTCGTCATCGAAACGCCCGGCGGCGGCGGCTACGGCGAGCCGGACCGCTAAAACAGACGTGTCAGAGGTCGGTACCGCGCCGCGCCGCAAACATCGTCGAGAACATCGGCTTCAGGAAACCCGCGCCGTAGCGGCTCAGGTGATCGTCGTCGAAGTACATCGAGCGATGGTTCACCAGCGCGTCGCAGCGCTCCTTGCCGCACAAATAGGGCAGTGGATCGAGGATGGTGACGCCGCACTGGTCGCGGGCGGCATCCTGCGCCTGCCATACCAGCGCGTGCCGCTTGGCGTATTCGTCCATCGGCATGGAAATCGTCTTGTCCGCGCCCAGCACCATCGCGTGGCCCAGCGCGTTGGGCACGTGGACCCGCATTTCCGCGACCGGCCGCATCATGTAGACCTTGCGGTGCCTGGCGATGGCGCAGGCGGTGTCGATCATGTTCTGGCGCACCTCGCGGTAAAACGCCGGGCTGCGCGAGGCGTAGTGCTGGTTGAAGTAGAAGTCCGGCGCCGTGACGTCCTCGTCTGCGTCATCCTCGTTCGGTCCCTGCATGTACAGCGAGCTGCGATTGATGATCAGCACCGGCACCGACGCCGGCACCGTCGCCAGGTGTTTCATGACCCAGGACATGAATTGGTCGCAATGGAAGGACGCATCATTGCTGCTGTGCAGGTTCAGCATCGACGGGCAGCCTGACATGGTCCAGCGCAACGCCCCCATGTCGGCCCGCGGCAGCGCGCTTTTGACCGCGCCGAACAGCGCGGCCGCGTGGCTGTCGCCCAGCACGATGACGCCCAGTGTCGGCCCGCCCGCCACGCAGCCCTTGTCGTTGCCATGTTCCATGATGCGGCAGTCCGGGAAACCATCGTCCTTTTCGGCCGCGACGGCGAACATCTGCTGGGCTTCGCTGGACAGGCGGGCGGGCACGCCGCCCAGATGGGCGATCAGGGTACCGGGCAGCACGATGGCCGCGCAGGCGGCGGCGAGCGCGGCCGAACCGGCGCCGCGCGGCATGGCGTCGAGCGGGCGTCGCATCCGCGTTTCGACCAGCACGTACGACAGGTGGCCGAGCACGAACGTCAGCGCCACGCAACAGGCGGTCAGGACCAGATTGCGTTTGTCGCCGAAATGGTAGATGCCGACCACCAGCGGCCAGTGCCACAGGTACATCGAATACGACCGCTCACCGATCCAGCGCAGCGGCGCCCAGTTGGTGAGCACGGAGTTTTCCTTTGCCGCGAGTAGCACCATCACCGTGCCGAGCACCGGCACCAGCGCGCGCCATTGCGGCCAGACCAGGTGCCCGAAAGTGAGGATGGCGTAGGCGATCAGGGCCAGGCCGCCGACCTCCAGTCCGTGGCGCAGCGCCGCGGAACGCGGCGGACGGATGGCCGTCAGCGCCACCACGCCGCCGGCGACCATCTCCCAGGCGCGGAACGGCAGCAGGAAAAACGCGGTTCCAGGTTTGTTGGCGGCCACGTACAGGCACAGGCCGAGCGACAGCAGGCCGCCGGCGACCAATAGCGCGAGCAGCGCGCGCGGCGACGGCCGGATTTTCCATGTCAGCAGCATCGCCACCGGCAGCAGCATGTAGAACTGCCATTCGACCGACAGCGACCAGGTGTGCATCAGCCAGATGCCGTGGGCGTTGCCGGTGAAGTAGCCGGTCTCGCGCCAGAATTTCATATTCGACCAGAACAACACGGCGCTGCGGGCCTGTTCGCCGTACGCGGAGAATTCCTCCGGCGACATGACAAACCAGCCCACCACGAACAGCGTGGCGCACATGACGATCAGCGCGGGCCAGATCCGCTTGCCGCGCGCCAGGAAGAAATGCCACAGGAAGGCTAGCGGCGCGGCCGCCGCGCCGCCTTGCAAGGCGCGCGCGATGATGCCCGTCATTAAAAATCCGGAAATGACGAAAAAGATGTCGACGCCGACATATCCGCCATTGAAGCCGCGTACTTTAAAGTGGAACAGGATAACAGCGAGTACCGCCCACGCCCGCAACCCGTTGATGTCCGCGCGAAAGCCGCGATGCGCCGCCTTGTTCATGTCTGGCCCCGTAAAATTGCAAATAAATCACTATCATCGTGAAAGATGCCAATTTTACTATATTGGGTACCAAATCGCTAATAGAAATTTACTAATGGAAATTGGTGCGGGGCATCATGGCGCGTGGGGATGCACGCTCTGACGGAGGCGGGACGCGATACCCCGGGGCGCGTCCGGCGATACCGCGCATTCGGCGCTTGTTGAAAAGATAGGCGATCAGTACAGTTTGTTTTTGTCCAACGACGAGACAACCATGCGTACGCTCTTCAGACTCTTGCGCGGACACGGAACGCCCAACTCGGCGGTCGTTTCCGCCTTCGTTTTATGCGGGCTTTACTTCGTGTCGTGGTATCTGATCAGCCATTGGTCGGATTTTCCGGCGTCGCCGATTTTTTACCGTTAAGAGGGCCTTGCGCCCATCTCAGGCGGTGGTGGCGATACCGTACTTGCGCTGGGTGTGATAGTACTGCGCCTGCAGCGCTTCCAGCGACGGATGGGCCGGGTCGATCTTGCGCATGCGTTCCAGCAGATAGGCGCATTGCTCGGCCAGCGGCACTTCCCAGCCCAGATCGTCCAGCTGCTTCAACATCGCCGACGCCGCCGCCGGCAGCAGCGACATGTTGGCCGGCGCCTTGCGCAGGCCGGCGTTGAGCGTGTCGACCGCCGCCCGCAGGTCGCCCTGGCCGCGCATCGCGGCCGCGTCGGCCAGCAGTTCCCCGACCTGCATCTTGATCTGTTCGCCCATGCCCTCCGCCAGGTCGTGGCGGCCGGCCCGTTCGAACACCTGCACGGCGTCGTCCATCGTCACGCCGCTGTCGGTGTCGTTCATCAGGTTGAGCATGACGTTCGACGCTTGCTGGTCGAGCTTGACGTTCAGGCAGCTGTGCACCAGGCCGATCTTCAGGCCGGTCGACAGGCCGCGCGCGTTCTCGATGGCGTTGACGGCCGTGGTCAGCTCGGTCGCGG
Organism: Burkholderia sp. LMU1-1-1.1; assembly: GCF_040675865.1. NCBI lineage: Bacteria > Pseudomonadati > Pseudomonadota > Betaproteobacteria > Burkholderiales > Burkholderiaceae > Burkholderia > Burkholderia sp. LMU1-1-1.1. The sequence continues at coordinate 311,904 of NZ_JBEGHG010000067.1, forward strand.
CGCCGGCCAGGTTGCCTGTCATTTCCTGCACCATCCCGGCGGCGATGGCGCGGCAGGCCTCGGTGTTGGCGTTGCCGCGCAGCGAGCGCTCCATGTCGCGGATCACGCCGCTGGCCTGGTTGGCGTCGCCTTTCTTGACCAGGGTCTTGACCAGCTTGACGTGGTCCTCGGGGTCGCGGAACTCGGAATACTTGGCCTTGGCGACGACCTGCTTGAAGGCTTTCTCGGCGACGCCGACGTCGCCCGTCTCCAGCGCCACCTCGCCCAGGTGGCGCAGCCGGCGCACCATGTTGGGCGAGATGCCGACCGCGTCCTCCAGCACCTTCTTGGCCGACTCCTGCTGGCCCAGCGCTTCGTGGGTGCGCGCCAGCAGGTCGTAGGCGGCCATGAATTTCGGATGCTGTTCCAGCAGGTCGACCAGGGTGCGCTGCGCCTCGACGAATTTCTGCAGCCCGAACTGGCAGCGCGCCATGCCCAGGTGGGCCCAGGCGGTGGGGCGGGTCAGCAGGATGGTCTGATAGACGAATTCGGCCTCGACCAGGTCGTCGATCGATACCAGCAGCTCGGCGCGCAGCCGGGCGTAATCGTTGGCGTAGCGGGGATGCTTGTCCTCGCCTTCCTTGCAGCTGGTGATGGCCTTGCGGATGCTGCCGGCGGCCAGTTGCTGGTACACCGGCCAGAACACCTCGCGCCGTTCGACGGCGCGGCCGATGCGCTGCAGCAGTGAATCGACGGTGAACGGTTTGAGGATGTAATCGGTCGGCGCCAGCTCGACCGCGCCGATGACCTTGCTGTAGACACCCTCGGAGGTGAGCATGATGAAGATGGTCCACTGGGCGATCAGCTTGTGGTGGCGCAGGTCTTCGAGCAGTTGCTGGCCGTCCTGGCCATTGGCTTCGCCGCTGCCGTTGCCCAGGTCGTATTCGCACAGCACGATGTCGTAGGGCTTTTTGGACAACTGCCGGATGGCGGTGCCGGAGCTGACCGCGTATTCGATCTTGGTGATCGACGACTGGTTCAGCATATTGTGCAGGCTGCCGCGCATACCCGGGTTCGGGTCGACGATGAGCACCGATAAGTCGCTATATTCTGCCATGATGCAAACCCCTGCTTATGTTCCCCTGCCTATTCGGCCTAGCATACTCCAAGGCAAGTAAAAATGTTACAGAAACCCCGCGCCCGGCGCGCAAAGAAGGGGTTTTCTTGGGCAAATCGCCCTTGAATGTTGCTTTGGCGGCAGTTTTTGGGTGGAAATGGCGCTGTATGGCGAGGCTGCTAACGGGTATAATGCGCGCAAAGGAACACTGCAAGAATTAGCCTCATGCCTCATCGCCCTTTAATCCGCAGCCTTGCTGCATCAACCATCCTCCAAATATGTTGATTCTGCCGGGCTCCAACGCCCTGTCCGCATTCCGTAGCCAACGCCTGTTAACCCAATTGCAAGCTGCGCTGCCGTCCGTCGCCGCCGTCCAGGCGCGCTATGTCCACTTCATCGACGCCGCCCAGCCGCTGTCGGCCGACGACACCGGCCGCCTTGGCGCGCTGCTGACCTACGGCGAGCCGGCCCACGCCGACAACACCGAGGGCGCGGTCGAAGAGTTCTTCGTCATCCCGCGTTTCGGCACGATCTCGCCGTGGGCCTCCAAGGCCACCGACATCGTCCACAACTGCGGCATGGCGCACGTCAAGCGCGTCGAGCGCGGCATCGCCTTCCGCATCAACCTGAAGACGGGCATTCTGGGCAGCAGCATCGGCGCGCCGAAGAAGCTGTCGGAAGAGGAAGTGCGCACCGTCGCCGCCTTGCTGCACGATCGCATGACCGAGTCGGTGCTGCGCTCGTCGGAGGAGGCTGCCGGCTTGTTCCGTACCTTGGATGCCAAGCCGCTGGAGTCGGTCGACGTGATCGGCATGGGCAAGAACGCGCTGGAGAAGGCCAACACTGACCTGGGCCTGGCGATGTCGGACGACGAGATCGAGTACCTGGACGCCGCCTTCACCAAGGCCGGCCGCAATCCGACCGACGTCGAGCTGATGATGTTCGCGCAGGCTAACAGCGAGCATTGCCGCCACAAGATTTTCAACGCCGACTGGACCATCGACGGCGTGGCGCAACCGAAGTCGCTGTTCGGCATGATCAAGAACACCCACCAGTTGCAGCCGAAGGGCACCATCGTCGCCTACAGCGACAACTCGTCGATCATGGAAGGCGCCGAAGTGATGCGCTTCTTCCCGCAGGGCGAGGCGCAGCAGTACGCGCCTATGACCGAATTGACGCACACCCTGATGAAGGTGGAAACCCACAACCACCCGACCGCGATTTCGCCGTTCCCGGGCGCCTCCACCGGCGCCGGCGGCGAGATCCGCGACGAGGGCGCGACCGGCCGCGGCGCCAAGCCGAAGGCCGGCCTGACCGGCTTCACGGTGTCGAACCTGCTGCTGCCGGGCGCCGTACAGGCCTGGGAAAACGACCTCGACGTCACCGCCCCGGTTTCCGGTTACCGCGACAGCGCGACCGCCAAGGCCTATGGCAAGCCGGACCGCATCGCCTCGGCGCTGCAGATCATGATCGAAGGCCCGCTCGGCGGCGCCGCGTTCAGCAACGAATTCGGCCGTCCGGTGCTGGGCGGTTACTTCCGCACCTACGAACAGAATATCGGCAAGCAGTTCGCCGGCGCCCAGGACACCGTGTTCGGCTACCACAAGCCGATCATGATCGCCGGCGGCATCGGCAACATCTCCGGCCAGCACACGCACAAGAACGACATCCCGGTCGGCAGCCTGCTGGTGCAGCTGGGTGGTCCCGGCATGCGCATCGGCATGGGCGGTTCGGCCGCGTCGTCGATGGCGACCGGCACCAACACGGCCGACCTGGACTTCGACTCGGTCCAGCGCGGCAACCCGGAGATGGAACGCCGCGCCCAGGAAGTGATCAACGGCTGCTGGCAGCTCGGTCCGAAGAACCCGATCATCTCGATCCACGACGTCGGCGCCGGCGGCCTGTCGAACGCCTTCCCGGAGATCACCAACGACGCCAAGCGCGGCGCGATCTTCGACCTGCGCAAGATCCCGCTGGAAGAAAGCGGCATGGCGCCGAAGGAAATCTGGTCCAACGAATCGCAGGAACGCTATGTGCTGGCCATCGCGCCGGAGAGCCTGCCGATGTTCAAGGCGCTGTGCGAGCGCGAGCGCTGCCTGTTCGCCGTCGTCGGCACCGCCACCGAGGAACGTCAACTGAAGCTGATCGATCCGGAGCTGGGCAACGAGCCGGTCGACATGCCGATGGACGTCCTGCTGGGCAAACCGCCGAAGATGCAGCGCGACGCGCATCACGTGCAAAACGACTTCCCGGCGATCGACCTGACCGGCATCGAACTGGAGGAGGCGGCCAAGCGCGTGCTGCTGCTGCCGACCGTCGGCGACAAGTCCTTCCTGATCACCATCGGCGACCGCACCGTGGGCGGCATGTCCGTGCGCGACCAGATGGTCGGCCCGTGGCAGGTGCCGGTGGCCGATTGCGCCGTTACCGCGATGAGCTTTGAAGGTTATCTCGGCGAAGCGATGGCGATGGGCGAGCGCACGCCGCTGGCCGTCATCAACGCCGCCGCTTCGGGCCGCATGGCCGTCGCCGAATCGATCACCAACATCGCCGCCGCCCCGATCAAGGACATCTCCGACATCAAATTGTCGGCCAACTGGATGGCCGCCTGCGGCCAGCCGGGCCAGGACGCGGCGCTGTTCGACACCGTCAAGGCGGTCGGCATGGAACTGTGTCCGGCGCTGGGCATCAGCATCCCGGTCGGCAAGGATTCGCTGTCGATGCGCACCACCTGGAAGGACGACGGTGATTCGAAGGCCGTCACCTCGCCGGTGTCGCTGATCGTCTCGGCCTTCGCGCCGGTGTACGACGTGCGCAAATCGCTGACGCCGCAGATCAAGACCGATGCCGGCGACACCGCCATGATCCTGATCGATCTGGGTCGCGGCAAGAACCGCCTGGGCGCCTCGGCGCTGTCGCTGGTCCTGGGCCAACTGGGTAACGAAACGCCGGACGTCGACAACCCGGAAGACCTGAAAGCCTTCTTCGCCGCCATCCAGCAGTTGAACGCGGACGGCAAACTGCTGGCCTACCACGACCGTTCCGACGGCGGCCTGTACGGCACCCTGACCGAGATGGCCTTCGCCGGCCGCGCGGGCCTGTCGATCAACCTCGACATCCTGACCCTGGAACAGGGCCACGGCGCCGACCAGGGCGACGCCAAGAACTGGGCCGGCCAGATCGCCGAACGCCGCAACGAGCAAACCTTGCGCGCGCTGTTCTCCGAGGAGCTGGGCGCCGTGATCCAGGTGCGCGCCGACGAGAAGTCGCTGGTCATGGACGTGCTGCGCTCCTTCAACCTGGGCGCGTGCAGCCATATCATCGGCAAGCCGAACGACCGTGGCGTGATCGAATTCACCCGCGACGCCAAGATTATCTACAACCAGCCGCGTTCCGCGCTGCACCGCCTGTGGAGCGAAACGAGCTGGCGCATCGCCCGCCTGCGCGACAATCCGGCCTGCGCCGACGCCGAATACGACCGCATCCTGGACGAAGCCGAACCAGGCATGACGCCGAAGATCACCTTCGACCTGTCCGAGAACGTGGCCGCGCCGTTCATCGCGACCGGCGTGCGTCCGCGCGTGGCGATCCTGCGCGAGCAGGGCGTCAACTCGCACATCGAAACCGCGTACGTGATGCACCAGGCGGGCTTCAACGCCGTCGACGTGCACATGAGCGATCTGATCGCCGGCCGCGTCAAGCTGGACGACTTCCAGGGTATCATCGCCGTCGGCGGCTTCTCGTACGGGGACGTGCTGGGCGCCGGCGAGGGCTGGGCCAAGACGATCCTGTTCAACGCCGCGCTGTCCGAGCAGTTCGCCCGCTTCTTCGCGCGCACCGACAGCTTCGGCCTGGGCGTCTGCAACGGTTGCCAGATGATGAGCAATCTGAAGTCCATCATCCCGGGCGCGCATGCGTGGCCGAAGTTCACCACCAACAAATCGGAGAAATTCGAAGCGCGCTTCGCGATGGTGGAAGTGCTCGATTCACCGTCGATCTTCTTCAACGGCATGGCCGGCACGCAAACCCCGATCGCCATCGCCCACGGCGAAGGGTATGCGGACTTCACCCAGACCGGCAACATCGCCGAGGCGGTAGCGGCGATGCGTTTCGTCGACCAGCGCGGCGCGGCCACCGAGGCTTATCCGTTCAACCCGAACGGCTCGCCGCAGGGCTTGACGTCGGTGACCACGGCCGATGGCCGCTTTACCGTGATGATGCCGCATGCCGAGCGCGTGTTCCGTTCGGTGCAGCAGTCCTGGCATCCGGAGGCGTGGGGCGAGGATTCGCCTTGGATGCGCATGTTCCGCAATGCCCGCAAGTTCGTGGGCTAAATAAAAAGAGCCGGGTTTATAACCCGGCTCTTTTTTTGTGCGGTGTCGCCCGGATGAAGCTTAGGCGGCGTTGCGGGCCCGTTTGCGGCGGCTCGCCAGTCCGATCAGCCCCAGGCCGGCGGCCATCATCGCGTAGGTCTCCGGTTCCGGTACGGCCGCGACCAGCAGATTGCCGCCGTAGTAGCCGGTCTGCGCGCCGCTCAGGTATATGGGAAAGTCCAGGCCGCTTCCGTTGACGTAGGCCGAGCCGAGGTAGCTGATGCCCCAGGTCGTGGTGACGGTGCCGTCATAGCCATAAGGATCTTCGACGCCGAAGTTGCTGGCGCCGACGTAGTAGACACTCCCGGCGGTCAGGTTCACAGCTGAAATGTTGTTGTAGCGGAAATCACCGATCAGCGTATCGCTGCTGGCCACGCTCGTGGAGGCCAACAAGTTGCCGTTTTCATCCCACAAGCCGACCTGATGATTGGCGGCGAAGCCATCATGGTCCCAGTCGAACGCGCCCAGGGCGGTCACCGCCGCCGACTGGTCGGCCCTGAAGGTGTAGCCCAGTGTCCAAGGGCCGTCACCGTTAAAGAGCGCGTAGTCGGCGGGCGTGACTGCCGGCCTCGGGTCCAACTGCGCGTGGGCCTGGCCGGCAAGAATTGCCAACAAAGCAAGCGCGATCACACTGGATTTCTTCATCATCATCATTTTCCCCTGGTTATGTAGATAAGAGCTGGCGTGCCGACGCGGGGATGCCGGTCGTTCACAGAATTTGTGAGGTAATTGCAATAATAACACTAACATTGTGTTAGGTGCATTTTTTATTGTTTTATATTTTCGTCCAGCACAAAGGCGCTTGACGGTCACGATCGCCGTCGCTGCGAAGCTGCGATGTGCCAAGCGCGGTTCAAATGTCGGAGGCGAGATGCTTATTCGCTTCCCGATAACTCAGGGGGGAAAGCCGGGCTTTTTCCGCCAAGATAAATGCCCGCACCGCTTGCGGATCGTGGCGCGCGTAATCCCTGAGCGCCCAGCCGATGGCTTTCTGAATAAAGAACTCTTTTTCATGCGCGCGCTGAAGGGAATAGGAAAAGAGCAAAGCCTGATCGGTTTTATCCCGCCACCCCAATTGATGCAGTATCGCCACCCGTCGAACCCACATGTTTTCATGGCCGATGGCTTGATCCATGCCGTCGTGCCGATAGCGCAAAACCTTGCCGATGACGGAGGCAATGGCGTCGACCGTATCCCACCAGGATTTTGACTGTACCAAACCGATCAAAAACGGCAGATGTTGAATATCGAGTTTATTGTTGTGCGCGGCCAGCAAATCGATGGCCGCGTATTGATATTCGCGGGCGGGATAATCCCATAATGCCTGGGCCAGCGCCGTTATCTGATCCGCAGTCTTCAGTTTCAAATTCTGGTACAGCGCCCTGGTAGCGTTGCGGCGCGCCGGCGTGGGGACGCCGAGAAACTCGAATTGACCGCGCATATAGGCAGCCATGGGAATGGCGCGCGCCGGGTCGGCGGCGCGTTGCAAGGCGAGGATGATGGCTTCGAGATCGCGATTCACAGGCGTGCAGGGGCTGAAATGTGTGTGAGTAAGCCAAATGTTAGCATGTAATAGCCAAGATCTGGCGTAGCGACACTCCGGGAAAAGCAAGGTGCTATAGTATAAACCCACACACCCAATCCGGGTTGCCGTCCTAAACCTAAAAGGAGCAATGATGTCTATTGATTGGCCATCCTTCACGCCGTGGGCATCGCTTGCCGGTGGAATACTAATTGGCGTTGCGGCGAGCGTGTTAATTTTATTTAATGGGCGAATAGCCGGCATCAGCGGAATTCTCGGCGGCTTGTTAAAGCCAGTCGCCGGGGACGCGGGCTGGCGAATCGCTTTTATCGGCGGCTTGCTCGGTGCACCACTTATTTACGGTTTAATCACGGAATTACCGGCAATCCAAATCGACGCCGGCTACGGCATTCTTATAATCGCCGGCTTATTGGTTGGTGTGGGAACGCGATATGGCGCCGGCTGCACCAGCGGCCATGGCGTCTGCGGTTTATCCCGCCTGTCGCCCCGTTCATTGGTGGCGACGATAACCTTCATGGCGGCCGGATTCGCGGCCACGTATATGGTCCGACATTTGATACTCAATTAGGGGGAGGGCGCATGCCTATATTAACGGCTTTGCTGGCCGGCCTGATTTTCGGCTTCGGCCTGATAATGTCGGGGATGGCCAATCCCGCCAAGGTGCTGGGTTTTCTCGACTTGGCGGGCGCCTGGGATCCGTCGCTGATGTTCGTCATGGGCGGCGCCATAGGTGTGGCTTTTTTCGCGTTTGCCGTGGCGACCCGGCGCAAGCTGACGCTGACCGGCGAGCCGATCAGCTTGCCGACATCGCGTCAAATCGACCGCCCTCTGGTGATCGGATCGCTGCTGTTCGGCATCGGCTGGGGCATCGCGGGCTTTTGTCCCGGCCCGGCGCTGGTCGGGGTCGGCCTGTTGCAGCCGAAGGCGCTGTTGTTCGTGCTGGCGATGCTTGCCGGCATGGGCCTGTTCGAGTGGCGTCGGCGGGCAAGGGGGGAATAGCGGGCCTGAAAAGCAAAACGCCCGATGACTTCACCGGGCGTTCGCGGGGGCCAGCGGCCGGGCCGCGCCGCTTGTTCCAGTATTACTGGACCTTGGCTTTCTTGATCAGTTCGTCGCGGTAGGCGGCGATCTTCTTCTGTTGCAGCGCTTCGGCAACCTGGCCTTTGACTTCGGCCAGCGCCGGCAGCTTGGTGGCGCGCGATTCTTCCAGCTTGATGACGTGGTAGCCGAACTCGGTCTTGACCGGGGTTTCGGTGATCGCGCCTGGTTTCAGGGCGATCATGGCGTCAGCGAAAGGCTTGACCAGCTTGGCCGGAGTCATCCAGCCCAGATCGCCGCCGTTGTTGGCCGAACCATCCTTCGATACCTTGGCCAGTTCTTCGAACTTGCCGCCGGCTTTCAGCTTGGTGATGATGTCCTTGGCTTCCTGTTCGGTCGCGACCAGGATGTGGCGCGAGTGGTATTCCTTGTCGCCGACGGCGGCCTTGTATTTGTCGTATTCGGCCTGGATTTCAGCATCCTTGACCGGGTTCTTCTTGACGTAGTCCGCCAGCATGGCGTTGATGGTGATGCTCTGCGCGGCGTTGTCGATGGCCGACTTCACTTCCGGCTTGGCGCCATAGCCTTGCTTGCTGGCTTCCTGCAGCAGCACTTCGCGGCCGATCAGTTCTTTCTTGACCATTTCGCGCAGCTGCGGGCTGTCGGGTTGCTGGCCTTGGGCGACCACTTGCTTGACCATCTGGTCTACCTTGGCGGCAGGAATAGCCTTTCCATTGACGGTCGCGGCGTTTTGCGCGAAAACCGGGGCTGCAACGACAGCGATCAGTGCTAACAACAGACGGGCTGGCTTCAACATCATTATTAAATCCTATAAAAAAACAAGAAATCGCACTCGGCGGTGCATTGTACCAACGCAAAATCAAAAACGGCGCCCCGCAGGGCGCCGCCTTCTATAACATTACTGCACTTTTGCTTTCTTGACCAGTTCTTCCTGATACGCCTGCAGCTTCTTCTGCGCCAGCGCTTCGGAGATCTGCGGCTTGACTTCTTCCAGGGTCGGCAGCTTGGCCGGACGGATGTCGTCGACCTTGATGACGTGGAAGCCGTTCGGGGTCTGCACCGGCTTCTCGGTCACGGCGCCTTTTTGCAGGGCCACGAAGGCGGCCGAGAACGCTGGTGGGAAGGACGAAGGCGAGGCCCAGTCCAGATCGCCGCCGTTGGCAGCCGAACCGGTGTCTTTCGAGTTCTTGGCCAGGTCTTCGAACTTGGCGCCGGCTTTGAGCTTGGCGATCACGTCGTTGGCTTCGGCTTCGGTCGCCATCAGGATGTGGCGCACGTGGTATTCCTTGTCGCCGGCCTGGGCCGTGAAGCGGTCGTACTCGGCCTTGATGTCGGCGTCGGCGATCGGGTTCTTCTTGATGTAGTCGGCGATCATCGCGTTGATGATGATGGCCTGGCGGGCGTTGTCGATCTGCGCTTTGACGGCCGCATCCTTGCCGAAACCTTGTTTTTCCGCTTCCTGCATCATCACTTCGCGGCCGATCAGGTCTTTCTTGATCAGTTCGCGCAGTTGTGGCGAGTCCGGTTGCTGGCCCTGGGCCACAACCTGCTTGACGACGGCTTCGACGCGCGAGGTCGGGATGGCTTTGCCGTTAACTACGGCAACGTTCTGTGCGAAAGCAGGCACGGCGATAACGAGAAGTGCAATCAGCAAACTGGCTGGCTTGAAAGTCATTATTAATTCCTGTAAGGGGAAAGTTTTAGCGAAATTGCCTGGAAGGAGTTCGGTCAGCTATCTGTCTTTGTGTTCAGTTATTCTTGAAACCGATAGGACCGCTCCTAGCCGGGCGCTACATCATACTTCGGACGGAGCCAATGCGGTAATGGCCAATGCATGTATTTCACTATGCATCATATCGTGCACGGAATCATACACGAGTCGATGTCTTGTGACGAGTTTCAGGCCCTCGAATTGTAACGAAACGATTCTGACATTGTAATGACCGCCGCCGGAGGCCGCGCCGGCGTGTCCGGCGTGCATAGCCGAATCGTCTTCCAGCACCAGTTCCACCGGCGCCAGCGCGGCCTGGAAGCGGCTGCGCATGCGGTCCATACGGGTATCGCTCATGTCGGATCCTTCATGTGGCGCGACAAATAAATCGTTTGCGCGACAATAAACACAAACATGATGGCCGTCGAGCCGAAGGCCTTGAAGCTGACCCAGGCGCTGGTATCGCCTTTAAACAGGACGAAGGCGACATACCAATTGAGGATGCCCATGGCGGTGAAGAATCCGATCCAGGCCAGATTGAGGCGCGACCAGATCAAATCGGGCAGCTCGATGATTTCGCCCATTGACTTGCGCATCAGATTCTTTTTAAAGACGAATTCGCTTACCAGCAAACCGACGGCAAAGAACCAATAGACGATACTTAGTTTCCATTTGATGAATACTTCATCGTGTAAATAAATCGTCAGGCCGCCGAAAAACACAAACATGCCCAGCGAGAACCACATGAGGAATTCGACTTTGCGTCCGCGCAGCTTCAAATAGGCGATCTGGGCGACCGTGCCGATGATGCCGACCAGGGTGGCCAGCACGATCGGCGACTGGTCCGGCGTGACCGAACCGCCGGAGATGATGCCGCTCAGATAGGTGTTGATGAAGTGCTGCGAGGCCTCGGCATTGGCGCCCGAGAGCTTGTAGGCGCCGAAGAACAGCAGGACCGGCAAAAAGTCGAACAAAAATTTCATGGTGTCTTATTTACTAGCGTTATTAGTCTTGTGGATCGAATCGCAAGGAGGCCGAATTGATGCAATAGCGCAGGCCGGTCGGCGGCGGGCCGTCCGGGAACACGTGGCCCAGGTGGGCATCGCATACCGCGCAAATGATTTCGGTGCGCAGCATACCATGGGTTCGGTCGGTTTTCTCGATCACGTTGGCCGGGTCCAATGCCTCGAAATAGCTCGGCCAGCCGCAGCCGGAATCGAACTTGGCGTCGGAACGGAACAGCGGCGTGTCGCAACACACGCAGGTGTAGATGCCGTGCTCGTGATGATCCCAGAATTTGCCGGTAAATGCACGCTCGGTGGCGGCGTGCCGCGTCACCTGGTATTCCATCGGGTCCAGCATGTCGCGCCATTCGGCGTCGGATTTGGTCACTTTATTGGTCATGGGATTTGTGCTCGCTTAAGAAGAACAGCTGACTTCGAGATGGCTTGCCCAGTCCGGCGGCAAAGCGGCGTAGTGGTTGTGCTCGGGCTGTTCGTCGTAGGGGCGCTGCAATACCGCCAGCAGGCGCTCCACCTCGGAAAAGTCCTTGTTTTGCGCTTTCTCGATGGCCACCTGGGCCAGATAGTTACGCAGCACATATTTGGGGTTGATTTTGTTCATCGCAAGCTGGCGTTGGGCATCATCACTGGCCTCGGCTTGCAGCCGTTCGCGGTACTGGAAGGCCCAGGCGTCGAAGGCGGGACGGTCGATGAACAGGTCGCGCAGCGGTTCGTCGCCGCTGGCGTCGGCGGCCTTCACGCCGCTAAGGCGGCGGAAGAAGAGGGTGAAATCGACGCCGTTGGCCTGCAATAGCGCGAACATGGCGTCGAACAGCGCGCGGTCGGCATCCGCATACCTCTCCAGCCGGGTCAGTCCCAGCTTGGCGTGCAGCAGCTCGTCCAGCTTGGCGGCGAACGCCGGCTGGTAGACATCGAGCGCGGCTTGCGCGGCCTCGACCTCGCCGATCAGCGGCAGCAGCGCCTGGCCAAGCGCGTAGCAGTTCCAGTGGCCGACCTGCGGCTGGTTGCTGTACGAATAGCGGCCCTGCTGATCGGTGTGGTTGCAGATATGGTCGGGATCGAAGGCTTCCATGAAGCCGAACGGCCCGTAATCGATCGTCAGGCCCAGGATCGACATATTATCGGTGTTCATCACGCCGTGCATGAAGCCGACCGCCTGCCAGTGCGCGATCATGTGCGCGGTGCGGACGCTGACTTCGCGCAGCAGGCCGACATAAGGGTTGTCCTCGCCGCGCAGCTCCGGATAAAAACGGTCGATCACGTAGTCGGCCAGGATTTTCAGCTCGTCCGGCTTGTTGCGGTAGAACCAGTGCTCGAACGAGCCGAAGCGCACGAAGCTGGGCGCCATGCGCACCACGACGGCCGAGGTCTCGACCGTCTCGCGCATCACGCCCTGGTCCGAGCCGGCGACCGACAGGGCGCGCGAGGTCGGAATGCCCAGCGCGTGCATCGCTTCCGAGCACAGGAACTCGCGGATCGACGAGCGCAGCACCGCGCGGCCATCACCCATGCGGGAATAGGGCGTCAGGCCGGCGCCTTTCCATTGCAGTTCCATCGGGCCTTCGGCGGTGTCGACCTCGCCCAGCAGGATGGCGCGGCCGTCGCCGAGCTGGCCGGCCCAGACGCCGAACTGGTGGCCGGAATAGACAGCCGCCAGCGGCAGCGAGCGCTCCGGCACGGCGTTGCCGACCAGGATATCGACGCTGCCGGCCAGTTGTTCGGGCGTCAGGCCAACCAGCGCGGCGGCCGGTTCGCTGACGGCGACCAGATAGGGCGCGGGCAGCGGGGTAGGCATGAGCCGGGTATAAAAAGCGGGCGGCAAGGACGCGAATGAGTTGTCCAGCGGCAGATTGGAGGCAGTAATAATAGTGTCCGTTCAAGTAGGCTCGGCGGGGCTACCGCCGGTGATGTCGATGATTTTACCGCAGGCTCCAGGTGCTGCGTTGCAGCATCGAAAACCGTTGACGGTGCTCGTGCGGTCCATCCACACTGGTTTGCATAAATAACCATGTTGCGGAGCGTGCCATGCCAGTCAAGAGTTCGGAGAATCCAGCGGTTCCAGCTGCTCCATTAATGGGGCAGATGATGAGCCAGCCCCTGCTGATCTCCAGCATTATCGAGTTCGCCGCGCGGCACTACGGTGGCAGCGAGATCGTCTCGCGGCGGGTGGAGGGCGACCTGCACCGCTACACCTTCCGCGAATGCCACCAGCGCGCCAAGCGGCTGGCGAACGCGCTGCACGGACTCGGCGTGCGGCAGGGCGAGCGCGTCGCTACATTGGCATGGAACGGCTACCGCCACCTGGAAGCTTACTACGGCGTCTCCGGTTCCGGTGTCGTCTTGCACACGATCAACCCGCGTCTGCATCCCGAACAACTGGCCTACATCTGCAATCATGCGGAGGACCAGTATCTGCTGTTCGATTTCTGTTTCCTTCCCCTAGTTGAGGCCATCGCTCCCCATTGCAAGACGGTAAAGGGTTTCATCCTGCTGGGCGACGCCGACCGCATGCCGGCGGAGACGAAGATCCCCAATCTGCTGTGCTACGAAGACTTGATCAACGCGCACTCGGACGACTATGTCTGGCCGCAGTTCGATGAGAACACGGCCTCCACCTTGTGCTATACCTCCGGCACCACGGGCAATCCCAAGGGCGCGTTGTACTCGCACCGCTCGACGGTGCTGCACGCGTACGCGTCGGCGATGCCGAACGCGCTCAACGTCTCTTCGCGCGACGTGGTGATGCCGGTCGTGCCTATGTTCCACGTCAACGCCTGGGGGCTGCCGTATTCGGTGCCGCTGTCTGGGGCGAAGATGGTGTTCCCCGGCGCCGCGCTGGACGGTAAATCGGTCTACGAGCTGTTCGAGAGCGAGCGCGTGACCTTCTCGGCCGGCGTGCCGACCGTGTGGCTGGGACTGATCAACTACGCGTTGCAGAACAAGCTGAAGTTCTCGACCTTCCGCCGCACGGTGATCGGCGGCTCGGCCTGTCCGCCGGCGATGATGAACACCTTGATCGACGAGTTCGGCGTCGAGGTCATCCACGGTTGGGGTATGACGGAAATGTCGCCACTCGGCACCACCGGCGGCTTGCTGAGCAAGCACACCGAATTGCCGAAGGAGCGGCAGCGCGCCATCCTGCAAAAGCAGGGCCATGCGATCTTCGGTGTCGACATGAAGATCGTCGACGACGATGGCAAGGAATTGCCGTGGGATGGCGTCAGTTACGGACACTTGCTGGTCAAGGGGCCGTGGGTGGTGGCGAGCTACTTTAAGGACGAGGGCGGCGATGTGCTGGAGGACGGCTGGTTCCCGACCGGCGACGTCGCCACCATCGACGCCGACGGCTTCATGCAGATCACCGACCGCAGCAAGGACGTGATCAAGTCCGGCGGCGAGTGGATCGGCACCATCGACCTGGAAAACGTCGCCATGGCGCACCCGGCGGTGATGCAGGCGGCCTGCATCGGCGTCGCGCATCCGAAGTGGGATGAGCGGCCGTTGCTGGTGGTGGTCTTACGGCCGGGGCAGCAGGTCGGGCGCGACGAACTGCTGGCGCACTTCACCGGCAAGGTCGCCAAATGGTGGTTGCCGGATGACGTGGTGTTCGCCGAGGCCTTGCCCGTCGGCGGCACCGGCAAGATCCAGAAAAACAAATTGCGCGAGCGGTACAGGGACTACAAATTGCCGACGGCTTGAACCTGACGATTAACGCTCCCCCCTGAGGGTAGAGACTGGCTTCTCGGTTTCGCCCTTCTCCACCATGGTGAGAAGGCGTTGCAGTTCCGTGCATCGTGACAGGCAGCACGACTTGTCTGGGGTTTAGGCTTTTGGGTAAAGTGGGTGCCTGCTCCATCTGCCCCAGGCGATGAAGATTGCGGTGGCGATGAAGACGATATTGACGGGTAACGCTGCAAGCTCGTCACGCGATGCATGGAAGGCCATTGCGCATAGTTGGAGTGCGATGCTTGCGATAGCGGCTACTACCGTCAAGCGCGGTTTGATGCGTGTGAGCGATGGCAGCAGCACGCCGAGCCCACCGAGCAAGTCGATGACGCCGAGCAGCCTGATGAGCGTTGGCGCGAGCTCGCCGGTCCATGGCCAGATCGTCGCCAACTGCGCGATCGGCATGGCTAACTTCATCAAGGCCGCGCCAACGAACGAGGCGGCGAATAGCCATTGGGCGATCCACAGGCCCATGTTAAGCGCGCCACCGCGCATGCCGGACGATGATAAGGTAGGTGCAGTCATGCGGTGGTCCTTCGGTGGTTTTGTTCGGACCATTATAGGAACTGGAAAAACCGCGACAAGGAGGCACACGCGTGATACTTGGTGCAACGTCAGCGCACCTTCGTGGCAATAAGGTGGATTCCTGGCGGCGGCGCCGCCACCGCTGCGTCGGCCAAAGCACGATCGAAGTTCACGCGTGACGCTTCAATTGGCAAGCGATGCGCGCGCGCCCATTCGCCCAATGAGAACAGCGGGCCTAGCAGAGAGAGTCCGCGATCAGTGAGCGCGTAGTCGACGGCTGGCGGAACTGTTGGATATTGGGTGCGCTTGACCAGGCCATCGCGCTCGAGCGCGCGCAGTGTTAACGTGAGCATGCGTTGGGTGATGCCGTCGGCGGCGCGGCGCAGATCGTTGAAGCGCAGTGGTCCTTTACTCAGATGCCCGATGACAAGCATAGTCCAGCGGTCGCCCACGCGTGCAAGGATCTCGCTGAGGGCGCGGCAGTCTTCGGGGCCATAATCGGCATGTTCGAGCATGGGAAGTCCTTGGGGAAATTTGCACAACGCATGCAACGCACGTTATTACACACGAATGTTCTGTGCGATTGTATCGCACAGGTAAACCCATGCGAGGCGGTGATATCTGCAGCAGCGTGCCCGACTGAAGGGCGGGGGCAGTCTTGCCTGTCCGCCTTCCGTCATAGCCGGCGGTTCCGCTTAGTGAATAGGCTGTGTACGAATGCCAGACTGCCCCCCGTCGTACGCTGTCGGCTCCGGTTAAACGAGCGCGGCGAGCGAGGCCGGGTCGAAACCTTTCAGGTTATCGAACTTGCCGGCCTCGATCTTCGCCACCCAGTCGGGATCGGTGAGCAGGACGCGGCCCACCGCGATCAGATCGAACTCGTCGCGCTCCATCCGTTCGATCAGGCGGTCGATGCTCATGACCCCCGAACCCTTGCCGGCGAAAGCGTTCAGGACGTCGCCGTCGAGTCCGACCGAGCCGACGCCGATGGTGACGGCGCCAGTCAGCTTTTTAGCCCAGCCGGCGCAATTGAGGCCGTTTTCACCGTCGATTTCCGGGAACTCCGGCTCCCAGAAACGTCGTTGCGAACAATGCAGCACATCTACGCCGGCCTCGACCAACGGTAGCAGCCAGTCCGTCATCTCGGCCGGCGTTGCGGCCAGGCGAACGCTCAGGTCCTGCTGTTTCCATTGGCTGATCCGCATCAGGATCGGGAAGTCCGGACCGACCGCCTTGCGTACCTCGGTGACGATCTCCCTGGCGAAACGGGAGCGTTCCTTGAGCGTCGCGCCGCCGAAGCGGTCGGTGCGCAGGTTGGTGCCGGACCAGAAGAATTGATCGATCAGATAGCCGTGCGCGGCGTGGATCTCGACGGTGTCGAAGCCGAGGCGCTTGGCGTCGGCCGCCGCTTTGGCGAAGGCGGCGATGGTGTCGGCGATGGCGCCGTCGCTCATGGCCTGGCCGCGCGGTTTGCCGGGGGCGTCGAGTCCGGAAGGGCTCTCGACCGGTGCCTCGGGTTCCCATTCGCTGGAGCGGGTGGCGCCGGTATGCCATAGTTGCGGTCCCATGCGGCCGCCGGCGCCGTGCACCGCGTCAATCACGCTTTTCCATCCGGCCAGCGCCGGCTCCCCATGGAAGAAGGGGATCTGGGGATCGTTGCGGGACGCCGGGCGGTCGATGACCGTCCCTTCCGAAAGGATCAGTCCCACCTGTCCGGCCGCGCGGCGCTGGTAGTAGGCGGCGCTCGCTTCCGTTGGTACGCCGTCGGGGGAGGCTGTGCGGGTCATGGGGGCCATGACGATGCGGTTTTTCAGTTGCAGCGATTTGATGGTGAGTGGGCGGAAAAGTACGCTGGTATCGATGGATGACATTGTTTTAGCTCAATTGTGGTTGGAAATGGCATGGTATATGAATTATACTTAGAGTCAATTAGGCACCTTGAGGTGCCTAGGTATCCCCAAGGAAACCCCATGCCCGATCCGCTTGAACCTTCTATCCAATGCTTTTCCGCCGATTGCCCGAGCCGTTCGCTGTTCGATCAGATTTCCGATAAATGGTCGATGATGGTGCTCATCACCCTGGAGGACGGGCCGGTGCGTTTCAACGCCGTCAAGCGGCGTCTGGAAGGCATCACCCAAAAGGCGCTCACGCAATGCCTGCGAAGACTGGAGCGCAACGGGCTGTTGACGCGGCACGTGATTCCCGTGTCGCCCATCGCGGTGGAGTACGCGATCACGCCGCTAGGGCGCACGCTGCTGCACCCGATGAAGGTGATGCATGGCTGGACCATGGACAATTTGCCGGCTGTGGAGGAGGCACGCCGCGCCTTCGATCAGCGCAATGGGGGAAGCTCGTTTAATTTGGCATCATGAATATTGATGATTTGCATATGACCTCGCTATTGGCTTAGTCGAGTCTAGTCCACACCGATGCCGCATGCGACTCTTTACCCTTTGATCATTGCGGCTTGATCGCCCCAAACACCTTGCCGATCAACTTGCTCCCGGCGCCCAGCGGATCGGCACGGATCGCTTTCTCCTCTTCGGCGATCATCGTGTACAGCCCATCCAGCGCGCGCTTGGTCACATAACCCTCGACCGTCCTCTGGTCTTCCGACACCAAGCCCATGGTCGGCGCCAGCGCCATCGTCGAGTTGTATTGGGTGGACAGTTTCGAGCGGTCGGTGACCTTCTTCACGATCGGCAGAAATTGCACGGCCAACTTGGCCGACGTCTTCTCGCGGAAGAAATCCGTCACCGACGTCTCGCCGCCGGTGAGGATGTTCTTGGCGTCGGTCACGCTCATCGACTTGACCGCATCCATCAACAACGGCTTGGCCATCGGCACGGCCGCTTCGGCGGCATGGTTCATCTGTACCACCAGCTCCTCGAGTTTCTGGCCCTTGCCGGTCATTTGCAGCAGCGGACGCGCCTGTTCCAGGATCTTCGGCAGCTGGATGCGGACCTTCTCATTGTTCAGAAAGCCGTTCTCGGCGCCCAGCTTGGCCACCGCCAGGCTCGAGCCTTGCTCCAGCGCCGCCTTCAAACCGCCGGTGGCGTCCTTGTTACTGAGGTCGGACAGCGAGAGGGCGAAGGCGCTGGCGGCGATCAGCCCGAGCGGGAGCAGCGCGATGGCGCGAAGGGAAGTAGCGGCGGACATGGTGGACCTCGATAAAAAAGCGGCACCGGCGGTCGCCGGCACCCGCTACTTTACCCGACCCCGTATCAAGCCGCCAGTGCGGGCATTTCGCGCGCCAGACGCTGCAGCAGGCGGTCGCATTCGAACACGCTGAGCGTCTTGTGGCTGTCGCCTTCGCCTTCGATGTCGATCACTTCCTCCATCTCGCCGCGCGGGCCGTCGTTGACGCTGCTGTTGCGCATCATCTTCGGCGCGGTGAAGCGGCGGTTGTCGTTGACGGTCATGATGTTCTCGACCGCGTCGACCAGCAGCCCGTAGCGCTCCTGGCCGCGCTCGATGACCAGGATCTTGGCCTGGCCGCTCTGTTTCGCCGGCGCCATCTGGTACAGGCTGCGCAGGTCGATCACGCTGATCATCTGCTGGCGCAGGTTGAGCATGCCGCGCATGAACGGGGGCATGCCGGGCGCGTGGGTGACGGCGTCCGAATAATCGATGATCTCGCGCACTTGCTTGATCTCGACCGCGTAGGTGTTCTCCAGCGCGAAGGTGATGTAGACCTGGCGCTGGTTGCGGCGCGCGCGGCTGTCTTCCCGGCCCGCGCACGGCTCGTCCTTGGGATACAGGTTGGCGTGGCCGGTGCGCATCGCCACGATCTCGGCGCTCGACAGGATCTGGCGGTGTTCCAGCAGGATGATGTCGCCCAGCTCGGGCTTGGAGATGCAGCCGCCGAACATGCCGGCGCGCGCCTTGCCCAGCATCGGGATCGGCATGATCTCCTCGCTGAAGAAGTTGACGATGTTGTCGACCGAGTCGACCAGGAAGCCGATCGTGGCGTCGTCGATGCGGGCGATCACCACCCGCTGGTCCGGGTGGACCACGCGTTCGCCCGGCGGCGGGGCGCTGGTGGCGCCCGGGGTCAGCAAGGTGTGGAAGCAGACCACCGCCACCGGGCTGCCACGGAAGTTGACGCGGCCGAGGCACAAGGCGCTGTTCAGCACCGAGGCCTGGATCTCCGGCACGCGGATGATTTCCTGGATCGCGCCCATCTCCAGCGCGAACGACGAGCTGCCGACGCGGAAGCTGACGCACTGGCGCCGCTCGCCCTGGTGCCGGCGCGCCGCCTGGCGTCCCGCGCCTTGCAGCGCCAGCACCTGCGGCACGTTTTCGATGCGCGCCAGCGCGGCCGGGTCGAGCACCTGCAGCAGCCGCGCGCCGTCCTCCAGCAGGATGGTGCCGGCGACCACGCCGTGGCTTTCGCCGGACGCGTAGCTCAGCGTGCTGCGCTGTTCCGGGCGCACGCGCAGGATTTCGCCGGTGGCGTGGAACAGGATGCCGACCAGCACGCCGTCGTAATCGAGGATGGCGATCTTGTGCGCCGGGTCGGCGGCCGGCGCGGCCGGGTTGAACACGCGCCCCAGGTTGACCACCGGGATGACGCAGCCGCGCAGGGTGAACATGCCTTCCAAAAACGGCGGCGACAGCGGCAGCGTGGTCATCTTGTCGGGGAAGTTGACCACTTCGCGGATGCACAGCGCGGGCAGGGCGAATTCGTCGGGGCCCAGCACGAACGAGCCGAACAGCTCGGTGGGGCCGGCGGCGGGCGTTTTCTTTTCAAGCATGTGCATGGCGGCGTTCCGGTGGCTGGACGGTGATGTCGTCGATCTGATAACTACAAGTGGCGCAGTCGACCGCCAGGGTGCGGCCGGTCTTGCCGCCGAGGCGGCACTCCAGCACGTTCAAGCCGTACAGGTCGAGATACTTGCGGGCGGCGTCGGCGTTCTGCTGGCCGATCTGGAAGCGCGACGAGAAGGCTTCGAGCATCATGCCGCCGCCGGCCACCACCACCTCGATGTCGGCGTAGTCGGCGGTGGTCGCGCCCATCAGGCGCAGCAACGACGGCACGGCCTGGCTGACGTAGCGCGCGCCCGGTTCCCATTGCGGTTCCGCCGTCTCGGGCAGCAGACAGTGGGCCAGGCCGCAGCGGCCGCGTTTCTTCCACAGGAAGGCGATGCCGACGCAGGAACCGAGCAGGGCCTTCAACTGCCCGCCGCGGCTGCCGATTTTCAGCTCGCCGATGCCGACGTGCTGGAACGGCCCGGCGAGCCGGGTGGCCGGGTCATCGGAGGTGTCCCACGGTAAGGTCGGAAGGATCAGGGTGTCGCCGATCGTGGGGAGGAGTGCAATCATGGTGGTAGGCTGCCGAGCGTGTAGATCAATGGCCGCTCGAACTGCCAGGCGGTATCGAGGCCTGTGATCGATTCGGATTCGCCCAGGATTAACCTGGCTTGGGGCGCCATACTGTGGCGGACTTGCTGGAGCACGGCCTGTTGGTGTTCCTGGTCGAAATAGAACAGGACGTTGCGCAGGAACACGAGGTCGAACTTCTGCTGCTTGAACGGCGCCGGCGGCCGCAACGGCTTGAGCAAATTATGCTGGGCCAGCGTGACGTGCCGTTTCAGCGCGTCGACCACCTGCAGGCCGTCGGCGCGCGCCGTGAAATATTTGTTGAGCCAATCCGGGTGCGAGGCCAGCAGCCGCTCGACTGAGCGGCCCGCGTACTTGCCGGCGCGCGCCTGCGCCAGGATCTGGTGCGAGATGTCGGTGCCGAGGATCTGGTAGCGGAAACCCGGCGTCTTCGCCCCGAACTGGTCGCAGAGCATGGCGATCGAATATAGCTCCTCGCCGCTGGAGGCCGCCGCCGACCACACCGTCAGCGTCTCGCCCGGACGTTCGCGCCACCAGCGCGGCAGGAACTCGCGCCCGACGTACTCCCAAACATGGGGCGTGCGGAAAAACAGCGTGTCGTTGGTGGTGACCAGGTCGATAAAGTGCGGCACCTCGGCGCCGTCGTCGCGCACCCGCTGCACATAGCCCTGGTAGCTGCCGATGTCGAGTGCGAGCATCCTCGGCCGCAAGCGCCGCTCCAGCAGCAGGCTTTTGCGGTCGTTCATGGCGATGCCGGTGTGCTCGCGCACCAGCGCGATCAGCGCCGACAAGGTCGCCGGTTGAATGCCCGCGCCGCCTTCCATTACACGACGAAGCCGGAAACGGTTTTGTTCAGGTCCCCGGCGCGCTCGTTCAGCCCCTCGGTCGAGCGGGCGATGCTGTCGCAGGCGGCGGCGGTCTTCTCCGCCTCCTCGGCGATGTATTGCACCGCCGTGCTCACTTCGCGCGCGGTTAACAGCTGCTCGTTGGTGGCCTTGGAGATGTCGGAAATGGCCATCGTCGTCTTGGCCACGCCGGCGACGATCTTGTCGAAGGCGTCGCTGGCCTGGCGCGAGATCTCGCTGCCGGCCGAGACGCGCTTGACCGATTCGTTGATCAGCTTGGAGATCTCCTTGGTCGCCTGCGAGGAGCGCTCGGCCAGCTTGCGCACCTCGTCGGCCACCACCGAGAAGCCCAGGCCGTGCTCGCCGGCGCGCGCGGCCTCGATGGCGGCGTTGAAGGCCAGCATATTGGTCTGGTTGGCGATCTCGCTGATGACCTTGACGATCTCGCCGATGTCCTCCGACGAGCGGTTGATCAGGTCCATCGCCTCGATCGACTTGGCCACCGCCTTGGCGCCGGCCTCGGCCTCGTGCTGGGTGTCCTTGGCCAGCGTGTCGGCGTTGGAGGTGTTGCCGGCGATGATGTTGATCGAATTGGTCAGGCCGTCGATCGAGGCGTTCATCTCCTCGACGGTGGCGCCCAGCGCCTGGGTGCCCATGGCCACGCCGCCGGAACGCTCGGCGATGGTGGTCGAGGCGTCGGCGAAGCCGTTGGCCGAGGCCACCACCTCGCCGATCACCTTGCGCAGGTCGGCGATCATCTTGCCGATGCCCTCGGCCAGATGGTCGAGCGGCTCGTCGCCGTCGACGGCGACGGTGTTGGTCAGGTCGCCGGAGGCGGCGCGCTCGACCGATTCGAGCAGGCGCTTGATCTTGGCGCCGTCGGAGGCGGCCTGGGCCGCCACGGAGGCCTCCAGATTCACCTGCGCGGTAATATCGCTGGCGAATTTAACCACCTTATATGGTTTGCCATTCAAATCGAGGATGGGATTATAAGTCGCCTGTATCCATACTGTTTTGCCATTATTACCGATGCGTTTATAACGGCCGGAATCGAATTCCCCGCGATTGAGCTTTTGCCAGAAACGTTTATATTCCGACCCGGTGGCGTATTCGGGCTCGCAGAACATCCGGTGATGCTCGCCGTGGATATCGTCGATGGTGTAGCCCATCACGTCGAGGAAGTTGTCGTTGGCGCACAGCACGTGGCCGGTCATGTCGAACTCGATCACCGCCTGCGCCTTGGACATGGCGGCGACCTTGCTCTCGTACTCGGCGTTCTTGAGCTTGCTTTCGGTGATGACGGTGGCGAACTTGATGATCTTGTAGGCCTTGCCGTCGGCGCCGATGATCGGGTTGTAGGACGCATTGATCCACACTTCGCGCCCGCCTTTGCCCACGCGCTTGAAGTCGCCGCGGTTGTATTCGCCGCGCCCGAGGCGCGCCCAGAAGTCCTTGTACTCGGCGGTCTTGACGTACTCGGGATCGCAGAACATGGCGTGGTGGCGGCCCTGGACCTCGGCCAGCGTGTAGCCGACCGTGGCAAGGAAATTCTCGTTGGCATGCAGGATAATGCCTTCGAGATCGAATTCGATCAGCGCCTGCACCCGGTTCAGCGCGGTATTAATGGCCTGTAAATCCTGATCGCCCGATTGAATCGCCTGAGTATGCACGTCCATAAGAAATCCTATATCTTAAATAATAATAATGTGTAGATAATGTTGTGCGCTGATTGCATCGCGGGCGCGGCCATATATTATTTCCCTTAATCAAGGTGGAAAACAAGCCAGGCCATTCAATTCGCATCGGCCGGTGTACCTTATTTTCCACGCCCGGCCGGATTTTCTCCGCTTTTAAAAGCCTGGCCGCCGCATTCAAAGGCCGGCGCCCGCCGATGCGATTTTCCGGTACGATCGTTCTTTTTTACGGTATAGTGAGTTCGTTCCGTTTCACACAACAATAAGGAAGAGACATGACCGCTGAATATCAAGTCCACGGCGCCGTCGCCGTCGTCACCCTCAACAATCCGCCGGTCAACGGCCTCGGCCTGGCCACCCGCACCGCCGCCGTCAAAGGCATCCAGCAGGCGCTGGCGGACGACGCGGTCAAGGCGATCGTCATCACCGGCGCCGGCAAGGCGTTCTCGGGCGGCGCCGACATCAAGGAATTCAATTCGCCCAAGGCGCTCGCCGAGCCCAGCCTGCACACCCTGATCGCGACCGCCGAGGGCTCGACCAAGCCTGTGGTGGCGGCGATCCACACGGTGT
The DNA here is from genome assembly GCF_040675865.1 of Burkholderia sp. LMU1-1-1.1. NCBI lineage: Bacteria > Pseudomonadati > Pseudomonadota > Betaproteobacteria > Burkholderiales > Burkholderiaceae > Burkholderia > Burkholderia sp. LMU1-1-1.1. The sequence continues at coordinate 335,411 of NZ_JBEGHG010000067.1, forward strand.
GCATGGGCGGCGGCCTGGAGCTTTCGCTCGGCTGCCACTACCGGGTCGCCATGCCTGGCGCGCAGATCGCGCTGCCGGAGGTCAAGCTGGGCCTGTTGCCGGGCGCCGGCGGCACGCAGCGCCTGCCGCGCGTGCTGGGCCTGGAGATGGCGCTCAACATGATCGTCTCCGGCACGCCGGTGGCGTCCGACAAGCTGGCCGGCACCGCGCTGTTCGACGAGGTGTTCGCGGCCGACGCCGACCTGCTGGCCTCGGCGATCGCCTTCGCCGGGAAAATCGCCGACGTGCGTCCGCTGCCGAAGGTGCGCGAGCGCAAGGTCGACTACCCGAATCACGAAGCCTTCCTGCAGTTCTCGCGCAACACGGTCAAGGCCATGGCCGGTCCGTTCCCGGCGCCGCTGGAGTGCGTGGAGACGGTGGCCGCCTCGGTGACAATGAAGTTCGAGGACGGCATGAAGTTCGAGCGCGAACGCTTCATGCATCTGATCCAGACCACCGAATCGAAGGCGCTGCGCCACGCCTTTTTCGCCGAACGGGTCGCCAGCAAAGTGCCGGACGTGCCGGCCGATACCCCAACGCGCGCGATCAAACAGGCGGCCGTGGTCGGCGCCGGCATGATGGGCGGCGGCATCGCCATGAACTTCGTCAACGCCGGCATCCCCGTCAAGCTGCTGGAGACCAGGCAGGAGGCGCTGGACAAGGGCCTGGCCACCATCCGCAAGAATTACGAAAGCACGATGAAGAAGGGCAAGCTGACGCAGGAGAAGTTCGACCAGCGCATGGCCCTGGTCAGCGGCACCCTGGCTTACGAGGACATCGCCGACGCCGATATCGTGGTCGAAGCCGTGTTCGAGGAAATGGGCGTCAAGGAGGCGGTGTTCCGCAGGCTCGACGAGGTGATGAAGCCGGGCGCGATCCTGGCCACCAATACCTCGACCCTGGATGTCGACCAGATCGCCGGCTACACCAAACGGCCGCAGGACGTCGTCGGCACCCACTTCTTCAGCCCGGCCAACGTGATGAAGTTGCTGGAGATCGTGCGCGGCGCGCAGACCGGCAAGGACGTGCTGGCGACGGCGCTGGCCTTGTCGAAAAAACTCAAGAAAACGGGCGTCGTCTCCGGCGTGTGCGACGGCTTCATCGGCAACCGCATGATCGAGCAGTACAGCCGCCAGGCCGGCTTCCTGCTGGAGGAGGGCGCGCTGCCGGAGCAGGTCGACAAGGCCGCCGAGAAGTTCGGCTGGGCCATGGGCCCGTTCCGCATGGCCGACCTGGCCGGCAACGACATCGGCTGGGCGATCCGCAAGCGCCGCTATGTCGAGAAGCCGGAGATCAGCTATTCGAAGACGGCCGACCTGCTGTGCGAGATGGGCCGCTACGGCCAGAAAACCGGCGGCGGCTGGTACGACTACAAGCCGGGCGACCGCAAGGCCTACCCGAACGCCGAGGTCGACGCGATGATCGTCGCCCATTCGGCCGAGCTCGGCATCGCCCGGCGCAAGATCGGCGACCAGGAGATCGTCGAGCGGCTGGTGTACGCGCTGGTGAACGAGGCCGCCAACATCCTGGAGGAGGGCATCGCCCTGCGCGCGTCCGACATCGACATGGTGTATTTGACCGGCTATGGCTTCCCGCTGTTCCGGGGCGGACCGATGTTCTACGCCGATACCGTCGGACTGCCGAACGTATTGGCCGCCATCAACAAGTACGCGCAGGGCCGTCACGGCGAGGCGTGGCAGCCGGCGCCGCTGCTGGTGCGGCTGGCCGGCGAGGGTAAGGGTTTCAATAGCTGACCGCTTCCCCGGCGCTTCGATGTTGCCAGATGCTCACATGCCATAAAGAAAATTTAATGGCCTGTGAGCATTTGTCTTGAAACCTCGGTATAATTCTCGAAAGCACAATTTTCATCGAAGCCCTAAAAAACGGTTCGAGTCGCAGCGTGAGCAAGTCGGCATCCCCATCGATGCCCCACGTTACCACCCAACTTTTTTAGAGGCACACATGAAACGCACCATCATCTCGGCGGTACTCGCCATCAGCGCATTCTCGACCGTCCAGGCGGCCAACATCAACGGTCTGGTCAACACCGGCGTCGGCGCCAGCGGCACGGCCGACACCCACTACGCCCTCAGCTCGGCCAGCACCGCCAACACCGTCCCGGTCATCACCTACAACAACCAGTGGCCGATCAGCCCGTGGATAGGCAACGACGGCACCTCCAAGTGGATCACGCCGACGGCCGACCAGGCGCAAAGTTTCGACCCCTGGAGCGCGGGCACCTACACGTATTCGCTGTCGTTCGACCTGAGCGGCTACAAGGCCGACACGGCCGGCTTCAGCGCTCGCTTCGCCGCCGACAACTCGGTGGCGGTCCTGCTGAACAACCAGTTGGTCTCCAGCGCCGCCGGCTTCACGGGCTGGAGCAGCTTCACCGCGAACGGCGGCTTCATCGACGGCGTTAATAAACTCGACTTCGTGGTCACCAACTGGGCGCAAAACGGCGGCAACCCGACCGGCCTGCGCGTCGAATTCACCGACAGCACCGTCACTCCGGTGCCGGAGCCGGAAACCTACGCCATGATGTTGGGCGGACTGGCACTGGTCGGCGCCATCGCGCGCCGCCGCAAGACAAAATAATAACAAGTGGGTTCAGCCTTGGGGCCGCCAGCGATGGCGGCCCTTTTTTCGTCCCGCGACGGCCGGCTCGGCTATGGCGCGCCGCAGTTGCTGGCGGCCGCGCGTCCGCTGAAGCGCTCCTCAAACCAGGCCGGCAGCACCTTGGCCGCCTGCCCGACCACCGCCTCGTGGTCCAGTCCCGGGAACTCCTGGTAGTCGACTGCCGATCCGGCCGCGCACAGGGCGGCGCGCTCGCGCTGGGTCAACGACACCGGGGTGGTGGTGTCGGCCGCGCCCTGATAGATCTTGAACGGCATCGAGCCGCGCGGGATGAAGTTGTCGACCTCCGTCATCGCCGTCCACCAGGCCGTGCCCGGGGACAGCGCGCCCGGCACGTAGGCGTCCTTGACGCCGGCGGCGGCGCTCCACACGTCGAAACAGCCGCTGGCCAGCACCGGCAACTGTTCCATCGCCTCCGGTGTGAGGAAATCGCGGTATTTCAACGTTGGGAAGTAGGCCTGGATGCCGGGCAGGGTCGAGATCACATAGCCGGCGTTCTCCGTGCTGGTCATCGAATTCAAGGTCAGATCCTTGATGCGCACGGCGGGCGCCATCAGCGCCGCGCCCAGGCCGGTGAACTCCGGCGCGTAGCTGGCGGCGATATTCTCGGCCCACATCGTGGTCTGGCCGCCCTGCGACCAGCCGTACATGGCATAGCGCCGCGAGGCGTTGGCCTCGCTGAATTTCTGCGCCACGCGCAGCATGTCGAGCGAGGCGCGGGCGTTCGGCTGGCCCGCCATGTAGAAGGCGGGGCCGGGCAGGCCGAGTCCCGGATAATCGCTCATGACCACCACATAGCCCTTGGCCAGCAGCGCCTCCAGCGCCGGCGCGCGCTCGCGGCCCGCTTCGACCCGGCTGCGGCGGGACGGCGCGCAGGCGTCGGCCAGGCCGGCCGTTTCGTGGTTCCACAGCACCACGTCGCGCCGGCCGCCCGCGGACCCGGCGGGGATGTAGATTTCCCCCGATACGTAGGCCAGTTTGCCCGGTTGGATTTCCGACACGTAGACCACGTCCCAGGCCTTGGCGCCAGCCGGGGCGTCGGTGCGCAATTGGGCCTGCAGGATGTCGCCTGCGGCGGAACCGGCAGGCGGCGCGGCCGTGATGTCCCAGAAGGAGGTGCCGAGCGACACCTCCTTGAATCCCGCCACGTTGGCCGCGTGGGCGTTGTTGTCGCCGCAGCCGCTGAGCATGGCGGTCGACAGCGCCGCGCCGCAGGCGAGCGCCAGCGCGCCGGCCCGCACGACTGTTGGGTGAATGATTGCCATGAAGAGTCTCCTTTATCGTTATGGATGATATTTATCAGGTGGCCTGATATTATCGATACTACCGGCTGGGTTGCCGGATCGGCCCTCCGCAGATGCGGGGGGTGGCCGGCCAATCGGGGAGGGCGCGTGCGGGACCAACATCCATGGATCAAGACCGGCTGCGGAACGGCGGCCGCCGTGCCGCAGGCGGCGTATCTGGCGTTTAGCGGCGCGGTGCTGGCGCTGGGCGAGCTCGCGCGGGAGGCCGGACCGGAGCAGTTCCTGCACGGGTCCTTGCTGATACTGCGGCGCTGCATCGGCTTCGACTCGGCCTGGTGGGGCGAGGTGTGTCCGGCCACGGCCGTGCGGGCGCCGCGCAACCTGCTGCACGCGAGCATAGGCTTGAGCCCGGACTTCGCACGGGAATGGAACCAGACGGTGGCCGCGTCCGACAGCTTCGCCCGCGCGTCGATGGACAGCCTAGGCGTGGTGGTGCGCGAGGGCGGCGGCCAGTGTCCCGACGATGCGCAGGAGATGGCCGCGTTCGTCGAGCGGCACGGGCTGCGCACGATCATGGCGATCACCGAGGAGTTGCCGGGCAGCGGCTTGCTGTTTTTCGTCTGCCTGTACCGCAATTGTGCGCGCTCGCCGTTCAGTGATCTGGAGAGCATGCTGTTCCACGCGTTCAGCCGGCATTTGCTGCAGTACTGGGCGCACCGTTTGGCCGACATGCGGGCGGCGAGCAAGGCCACGTCGCTGGCGTCGCTGGCGATCTCGGATATGCAGGGGCGGTTGTCGTTTCTGGGCGGCGGCGTCGGCCGGCTGTTGTGGAGCGCTTGCGAGGATTGGCAGGGAACGATGTTGCCGGCGCGGGTGGTCGACGGCCTGACGCGGGCGCCGTGCAGCATCGCGCTGGCGGGCGGGCGGCTGCTGCTGGACCGCAGCGGACCGCTGGCGGTGCTGTCGCTGGTCGACGACGCCACGCGCGCGTCGCGGGTCTCGCCGCGCGAGCTGAGCGCCGCCATGTTGTACGCGCGCGGGCACTCGTACAAGGAGATCGCCCGGCTGATGGGGCTGACGCCGGCGACGGTGCGCAGCTACCTGAAGAACGCCTATGGCGGCCTGGGCGTGTCCAACAAGATCGAACTGCTGGCGGCGTTAAACCAGTAAGCGTGTGGCCGCCAACCTATGCGTCTTCTGCGTGCCGCCTAATCCGCCCCACGTGGTTCAGAATATTTCAGCGCCGCATTAAACAGCGCCGCCGCATGCCCACGACGGACCAGCCCGTGTAGAAATGGTGGACCTGACCCCGGAGCGAAAAGAAGGCCGGGTCCGCTCAGCGGAACCCGGCCTCTTCGCGCTTTAGCGCGCCAACCTTAGTCGTTGGCGTAGATGTTGTTGTCCTTGGTTTCGCGGACGAACAGCCCGCCGATCACCGCGGTGATCAGGGCGATGATGATCGGATACCACAGGCCATAGTAGATGTCGCCCTTGAACGCGACCAGCGCGAACGAGATCGTCGGCAGCAGGCCGCCGAACCAGCCGTTACCGATGTGGTATGGCAGCGACATCGAGGTGTAGCGGATACGGGTCGGGAACATTTCAACCAGCATCGCGGCGATCGGGCCGTACACCATCGTCACGTACAGCACCAGGATAAACAGGATGCCGACGATCATCGGCTTGTTCATCTGCGCCTCGTCGGCCTTGGCTGGATAGCCGGCGACCTTGATCGCCGCCGCCACATCCTTCTTCAGCGCGGCTTCGGCTTTCTTGCTGTCGGCGTCGAAGTTCAGGCCGTCAGGCGTCATGACCGCGTTGAACGCTGGCACTTCCTTGTCGCCGATCTTGATCTTGGCGACGCTGCCGGCCGGTGCCGCTTCCTTGGTGTAGGCGACCGAGGCGTTCGACAGGATGCCGGTGGCGATGTCGCACGACGATGGGAATTTGGTGGTGCCGGTCGGGTTGAACTGGAAGTGGCACGATGCCGGATCGGCGACGACCACCACTGGCGAGTTCTTCAACGCGGTTTCCAGCGCCGGGTTGCCGTAGTGGGTCAGCGCGCCGAACAGCGGGAAGTAGGTCGCCGCTGCAATGACGCAACCGCCCAGGATGATCCATTTACGACCGATCTTGTCCGACAGCATGCCGAAGAAGATGAAGAACGGCGTGGCCAGGGCCAGCGAGATCGCGGTCATGATGTTGGCGCTGGCGCCATCGATTTTCAGGGTTTGCGTCATGAAGAACAGCGCGTAGAACTGGCCGGTGTACCACACCACCGCCTGGCCCATGGTCAGGCCGACCAGCGCCAGGATCACCACTTTCAGGTTTTTCCATTGGCCGAACGCTTCGCTCAGCGGCGCTTTCGAGGTCCTGCCTTCGGCTTTCATTTTGGCGAAGGCCGGCGATTCATTCATCGACAGGCGGATCCAGACCGAAACGCCCAGCAGCAGCACCGACACCAGGAACGGCACGCGCCAGCCCCAGGCGTTGAACGCTTCCTCGCCGATGGCGGTGCGGGTGCCCAGGATCACCAGCAGCGACAGGAACAGGCCCAGCGTCGCGGTGGTTTGAATCCAGGCGGTGAAGGAACCGCGTTTGCCGTTCGGCGCGTGCTCGGCGACGTAGGTTGCCGCGCCGCCGTATTCGCCGCCCAGCGCCAGACCCTGCAGGATACGCAGGGCGACCAGGATGATGGGCGCGGCGATGCCGATCGCCGCGTAGCCGGGCAACAGGCCGACGATGAAGGTGGACGCGCCCATGATCAGGATGGTGATCAGGAAGGTGTATTTACGGCCGATCATGTCGCCGAGGCGGCCGAACACCAGCGCGCCGAACGGACGCACGATGAAGCCGGCGGCAAAGGCCAGCAGCGCGAAAATAAAGGTGGTGGTGGGGTCGCCGATGAAGAACTGCTTGGCGATGATCGATGCCAGCGCGCCGTACAGATAGAAATCGTACCATTCAAAGACCGTGCCCAGCGACGAGGCGAAAATCACCTTGCGTTCTTCCGGAGTGATCACCGTCGATTTGGGCGGGTTGCGCAGGTCTGCAGTGCCTGATGGGGTTGCCATATATGTCTCCTGTAATTATTTGAACTTCACTAGCCGCGATAGTTATTACTCCGTCAGCTTGAATGCAGTGTGGCCGCCGAACCTTACGTCATGCTTGCTCCAAACTTACGCGAAACTGACAAATTGAATTAAGAACGGTCGTACTAAATATGCTATTCTGGCCCGACTAAAATAAACCACAGGAGATTTCCATGATAGATGCCGTCATCGTTTCGACCGCCCGCACCGGGCTTGCCAAATCGTGGAAGGGCGCGTTCAACATGACGCACGGCGCCACCCTGGGCGGCCATGTGCTGCGGGCGGCCATCGCCCGCGCCGGCATCGAGCCCGGCGAGGTCGAGGATGTGCTGGTCGGCTGCGCCAACCCGGAAGGCGCCACCGGCGGCAACATCGCGCGCCAGATCGCGCTGCGCGGCGGCTGCCCGGTGACCACCGCCGGCATGACCATCAACCGCTTCTGCTCGTCCGGATTGCAAACCATCGCCACGGCGGCGCAACGCATCATCGCCGGCGAGGGCGACATCTACGCCGCCGGCGGCGTCGAGTCGATCTCCTGCGTGCAGCAGGAAATGAATACCCACATGTACAAGGAAGTGTGGCTGTCCGAGCACAAGCCGGAACTGTACTGGCCGATGCTGCAGACGGCCGAGACCGTCGCCAAGCGCTACAACATCAGCCGCGAGCGCCAGGATCACTACGGCGTGCAAAGCCAGCAGCGCGCCGCCGCCGCCCAGGCCGCCGGGCTGTTCGACGCCGAGATCGTGCCGATGACCACGGTGATGGGCGTGGCCGACAAGGAATCCGGCATGCTGCTGAGCCGGGAAGTGACGATCTCGGCCGACGAAGGCATCCGCGCCGACACCACCTACGAGGGCGTGGCCAAGATCCGCAGCGCCGTGCCGGGCGGGGTCATCAGCGCCGGCAACGCCAGCCAGTTCTCCGACGGCGGCTCGATGGCCATCGTCATGAGCGCGCAGACCGCCGCCGCCAAGGGCCTGGCGCCGCTGGGCATTTTCCGCGGCTTCGCCGTGGCCGGCTGCGAGCCGGACGAGATGGGCATCGGCCCCGTGTTCGCGATTCCCAAGCTGCTCAAGAAAGCCGGCCTGAAGGTCGAGGACATCGGCCTGTGGGAATTGAACGAGGCGTTCGCCGTGCAGGTGCTGTATTGCGCGGACAAGCTGGGCATTCCGATGGACCGGCTCAACGTCAACGGCGGCGCGATCGCCGTCGGCCATCCCTACGGCGTGTCGGGCGCGCGCCTGACCGGCCACGCGCTGCTGGAAGGCAAGCGGCGCGGCGTCAAATACGTGGTGGTGACGATGTGCATCGGCGGCGGCCAGGGCGCGGCCGGCCTGTTCGAAGTGGTCTAAGCCCATGCAATCGAAACTGCTGTCGCGCCGCGACATCGACTTCATGCTGTACGAATGGCTGGACGTGGAATCGCTGACCACGCGCGAACGGTTCCAGGACCACAACCGTGAAACCTTCGACGCCGCGATCGACACGGCCGAACAGCTGGCGGCCGACCTGTTCGCGCCGCACAACAAGAAAAGCGACAACCAGGAGCCGCACGCGGTGCCCGGCGAGCACTGCCTGAACGTCAGCATGATTCCCGAGGTGAAGGTGGCGCTGGACGCCTACTCGGCGGCCGGCCTGATGGCGTCCGGCCAGGACTACGAGCGCGGCGGCATGCAGCTGCCGTGCGTCGTGGAGAAGACGCTGGCGTGCTATTTCACCGCCGCCAACGTCAGCACCACGGCCTACACCTTCCTGACCACCAGCAACGCTGGCACCTTGCTCAAGTGCGGCACGCCGGAGCAGGTGCGGCGCTTTGCCGATCCGATGTTTGCCGGCCGCTACTTCGGCACCATGTGCCTGTCCGAGCCGCAGGCCGGTTCCAGCCTGTCGGACATCACCACCCGCGCCGAGCCCGATCCGGTCGACGGCGTGGACGGCGAACGCCAGTACCGGCTCAGCGGCAACAAGATGTGGATCACGGCTGGCGAGCACGAGCTGTCGGACAACATCGTCCACCTGGTGCTGGCCAAGATCCCCGGCCCCAACGGCAAGCTGATTCCGGGCGTCAAAGGCATCTCGCTGTTCATCGTGCCCAAGTTCCTGGTCAACGACGATGGCAGCCAGGGCGAGCGCAACGACGTCGTGCTGGCCGGCCTGAACCACAAGATGGGCAATCGAGGCGCCACCAATTGCCTGCTCAACTTCGGCGAGGGCAAGTTCAAGCCGATGGGCAAGGGCGGGGCGGTCGGCTATCTGGTCGGCACCGCCCACCAGGGGCTGGCCAATATGTTCCACATGATGAACGACGCGCGCATCTGCGTCGGCCTCGGCGCGGCCGTGCTCGGCTACACCGGCTATCTGCACGCGCTGGACTACGCGCGCAACCGTCCGCAAGGCCGCCATCCGGCGCAGAAGGACCCGGCCCAACCGCAGCTGGCCATCATCGAACACACCGACGTGCGCCGCATGCTGCTGGCGCAGAAGGCTTACGTCGAAGGCGCGCTGGGTCTGGTGTTGTATTGCTCGCGCCTGGTCGACGAGCAGCGCACCGCCGAAACGCCGGAGGCGCGCGAGCACGCCGGACGCTTGCTCGATTTCCTCACGCCGGTCACCAAGTCGTGGCCGTCGCAGTGGTGCGTCGAGGCCAACAGCCTGGCGATCCAGGTACACGGCGGCTACGGCTACACGCGCGAATACAACGTCGAACAGTTTTACCGCGACAACCGCCTCAACGCCATCCACGAAGGCACGCACGGCATCCACGGCCTGGACTTGCTGGGACGAAAAGTCGCGACGCAGGACGGCGCGCTGTTCAAGGCCTTCGGCGCCGAGTTGCGGCGGACGGTGCGCAAGGTGCGCGGCGGCGTGGGCGCTCCGGGCGCGGTCAACGCCGCCAGCGCCCAGCTATCGGCCGAAGCGGCCAACGACATCGCCGCCGAACTGCTGGCGCATGCCGACGCCCTCGACACCGCATGGCAGAGGGTGGAACAAGTAACGCAGAGCCTGTATGCTGTCGGCGACATGAACAAAACGCTGGCCAACGCCAGCCTGTATCTGGAGGCGGTCGGCCACGTCGTGCTGGCGTGGATCTGGCTCCAGCAGGCGTTGCTGGCGGCGCGCGCGCTCGCCGACGCCAACGTCGCAGATGTCGACTTGGATGTCAACTTTTATCGCGGCAAGTTGCAGGCTTGCCGCTTCTTTTACCGCTGGGAGCTGCCGAAGGTGGCGCAGCAGCTCGAGCTGCTGGCCAGCGTGGACACCACCACGCTCGATATGCAAGACGCGTGGTTTTAACCAGGAATAAAAATGCTGAAACACATCGTGATGTGGAAACTGAAAGAACACGCCGAGGGTGGCGACCGTGCCACCAACGCCGCGAAGATGAAGGCGATGCTCGACGGCTGCGCCGATCTGGTGCCGGGTATCCTGAAGTTCGAGGCGGCGCTGGCGCAGCCCGGCCTGGAGGCGACCTACGATGTGATTTTGTATTCCGAGTTCACCGACAAGGCCGCGCTGGACGCGTATCAGGAACACCCGGACCACGTCGCGATCAAGCCTTTCTTTGGCGCTGTGCGCGATCAGCGCCAATGCATGGACTACGAGGTCTGAATGGATATTCCTTCGACTTACCAACGCATCGTCCTGGCTTCGCGTCCGCGCGGGCCGGTGCTGCCCGAGAACTTCCGTCTGGAGACCGTGCCGGTGCCGGAACTGGCCGACGGCCAGGTTTTGATACGCAATCACTATCTGTCGCTGGACCCGTACATGCGCGGGCGCATGAGCGCGTCCAAAAGCTATGCCGATTGCCAGGCGCTCGATGAAACCATGATCGGCGGCACCGTCGGCCAGGTGCTGGCGTCGCGCAACGACCGTTATCGTGCCGGCGACTTCGTCGGTGGCGTGCTCGGCTGGAGCGAGATGGGCGTCTCCGACGGCGTCATGCTGCGCAAGCTCGATACTTCCGGTATTCCGCTATCGGCCTACCTCGGCGCGGTCGGCATGCCCGGCATGGCGGCGTGGTACGGCTTCAACCAGATCATGGCATCCAAGCCGGGCGAGACGATCGTGGTCTCGGCCGCCAGCGGCGCCGTCGGCAGCGTGGTTGGACAGTTGGCCAAGCTGCGCGGCTGCCGCGCGGTCGGCATCGCCGGCGGCGCCGACAAGTGCGCGTATGTGGTCGATGAGCTGGGCTTCGATGCCTGCGTCGATTACAAGGCCGGCAACCTGGAAAAGGATCTGGAGGCGGCCACGCCCGATGGCGTCGACGGCATCTTCGAGAACGTCAGCGGCGCCGTGCTGGACGCGTCGCTGGCGCGCACCAACGCCTTCGCGCGGATCGCGCTGTGCGGCATCATCGCCGGTTTTGCCGGCGCCGACCTGTCGATCAAGAACTCGCGCCTGTTGCTGATCAACCGCTTGACCTTGCGCGGCTTCATCATCACCGAGCACATGGAGTTTTGGTCGCAGGGCTTGAAGGAGTTGGGCGCGCTGGTCGGAGGTTGCAAGATCAAGTACCGTGAATCGGTCGCGCAGGGGCTGGCGTCCGCGCCGGAGGCCTTCATCGGCCTGCTGGAAGGGCGTAATTTCGGCAAGCAGCTGGTCAAGCTGGTTTGATGGTGAATTGTTTCACGCACCATACATTACTACTGTTGTCGAAGTGACCAAACCGGCGTAGCCTAGACCTTGCTTGACGTACCCGAAACACTCTCTTGAAGATAGGAAATATATGAAGAAGATCGCCTTAATGAGCTGCATGATGAGTTTGTCCCTGATGGCGGCATCGACCGCCTTCGCCGCGACCACCAGCGCCGAGGCGCCGCTGGCGGCGACCGCCGGCAACAAGGTCACCGGCACGGTGCGTTTCGAACAAACGGCGGACAGCCTGCGCGTCAAGGCGCGCATCGAAGGACTGACGCCCGGCTTGCACGGCTTCCACATCCATGAGAAGGGCGATTGCTCGGCGCCGGACGGCACCAGCGCCGGCGGGCACTTCAACCCGTCGACGACGCAGCATGGCGATCCGGCCAAGCCGATGCACCACGGCGGCGACTTCGGCAACCTCAACGCGAACGACAAGGGCGTGGCCGAGCTGGATGTGAAGGTGCCGCTGACCCAAATTAATCTGACCGACGGCAACCCTGCCAACGCGGTCGCGCGTTCGGTGATCGTTCACGCGGCGCCGGACGACATGGTCACGCAGCCGACCGGCAATTCCGGCGCGCGGCTGGCCTGCGGCGTCATCGCCGCCAAGTAAGTCGGTTGGCACGGGAATCGGCCACGGACGCGCCGCTGGCGTGCAAACATGGCGGATTACGGCGTTCCGCCTAATCCGCCCTACGTGGAACGCGAGAATACGTTGGCCTGTGGTCAATCGCGGAGACACGTAGGGCGGATTAGCGAAGCGTAATCCGCCACGCGCCGCCCGCGACCCAACAAATCATTCCAACGCCGCCGCGATCGCCTTACCCGCCTCGGTGGTATCCGCCGTGCCACCCAAATCCGGCGTCCTCGCACCATCCTGGATACACGCCTCGATCGCCGCGACAATCGCATCATGCGCCGCCCGGTACTTGCCCTCGCCACCACCCAAAAAGTCCAGCATCATCGCGCCCGACCAGATCATGGCCACCGGATTGGCGATATTCTTCCCATAAATATCCGGCGCCGAACCATGCACCGGCTCGAACAACGACGGCCACGTCCGCTCCGGATTCAGATTCGCCGACGGCGCGATGCCGATCGTCCCGGTGCACGCCGGTCCCAGATCCGACAAGATGTCCCCGAACAGATTGGACGCCACCACCACATCGAAGCGCTCCGGCGACAGCACAAAACGCGCGCACAAAATATCGATATGGTACTGGTCGCGCCGGATCTCCGGATAAGCCTCGCCCATGGCCGCAAAGCGCTCGTCCCAATAAGGCATGCTGATGGAAATGCCGTTCGACTTGGTGGCCGACGTCAAGTGCTTCTTCGGCCGGCTCTGCGCCAACTCGAAAGCATACTTGAGCACGCGATCCACGCCGGTGCGCGTAAACACCGACTCCTGCAACACGAATTCGCGCTCGGTGCCCTCAAACATCTTCCCGCCGACGGAGGAATACTCGCCCTCGGTATTTTCACGGACGATATAGAAATCGATGTCGCCCGGTTTCTTGTTCGCCAGCGGACAAGGCACGCCGGGCATCAGCCGCACCGGCCGCAGGTTCACATATTGATCGAACTGGCGGCGGAACTTCAGCAGCGAGCCCCACAGCGAGATATGGTCCGGCACCGTCTCAGGCCAGCCCACGGCGCCGAAGAAAATCGCGTCGAAACCCTTGAGCTGGTCGAACCAGTCGTCCGGCATCATCTTTCCATGCTGAACGTAGTAGTCGCAGCTGGCCCATTCGAAGGTGGTCCATTCGATGCCGATCTCGAAGCGCTTCGCGGCCGCCTCGACTACCCGTATGCCCTCGGGCATGACTTCCTTGCCGATGCCGTCGCCGGCGATGACTGCGATCTTGTGCGTTTTCATGCGGTTTCCCCTCTGTTTCCGATGAGTGCCAGCATAACGCGCCGAGTCAGGTTTAAAATGTGTCCAATTGTGATCTCATAAAACACGATTCGTGAATAATTGGTTTGAATAATGACCGTGAATAAAAATATCGAAAACAACGACCTTCGTGTGTTTGCCACCGTCGTGCGCAAGGCCAGCTTTGTCGCCGCCGCCGAGGAGTTGGGCATGTCGCCGGCCTATGTCAGCAAGCGCATCGGCATGCTGGAGGAGGCGCTGGGCGTGCGCCTGTTCCACCGCACCACGCGCCGGGTGGTGGTCAGCGACGATGGTGAGCAGGTCTACGCGCGCGCGCTGACGATACTGGCCGGCCTGGACAGCCTGTTCGACGAGGTCGCCGAACGACAGGGCGTGCCCCGTGGACAGCTGCGCGTCAGCAGCAGCTTCGGCTTCGGGCGCAACGTCGTCGCGCCGGCGATCGCCAGGCTGGCGGCCGACCATCCGGAACTGCAAGTGCGGCTGGAGGTGTTCGACCGTCTGGTCGACATCGTCAGCGAAGGTTTCGACATCGACGTCCGCATCGGCGACGAGATCGCCCCTCAACTGATCGCGCGGCGGCTGATGACCAATTACCGCATCCTGTGCGCGTCACCCGCCTATCTGGCGCGGCGTGGGACGCCGGAAACCCTGCGCGAGCTGGAGGACCACGATTGCCTGCCGATCAAGGAGCGCGATTTGCCGTTCGGCGTTTGGCGCCTGCGCAGCGCGGAGGAAGAGGGCGTGGTCAAGGTGAATGGCCCGCTGTCGACCAACCATGGCGAGATCGCGCTGCAATGGGCGGTGGCCGGCGCCGGCATCGTGCTGCGCTCGCGCTGGGATGCGCAGGCGTATCTGGACCGTGGGCAGCTGGTGCAGATATTGCCGGCGTACACGCAGGAAGCCAATGTCTGGGCGGTCTACCCGCAGCGGCTGGCCAGCTCGGCCAAGGTGCGGGTGTTCGTGGACTTCCTCGAACAGCATCTCGCATGCGACAATCCAGGCTTGACCAACCAGATGCCATCGGTATGACCGACCACGCACAATACGAAATCCGTTGCGGAGACTGGAGCGTCCTGAAGGAGGACGCCAAGATCATCCGTTTTGAAGTCTTCGTCGAAGAACAAAAAGTACCTGCCGAGCTGGAAATGGACGACATGGACGCGGTCTGTCTGCACGCCGTCGCCTATGACGCCGCCGGCACGCCGATCGGCACCGGACGGTTGCTGCCGGACGGCCACATCGGCCGCATGGCGGTGCGCAAGAGCGGGCGCGGCACCGGTGTCGGCGGCGCGTTGCTGCAAACGCTGATGGCGCAGGCGAAGGCGCGCGGCGACCGGCAAGTCGTGCTCAGCTCGCAGACGCACGCCGCCCCGTTCTACCAGCGCCACGGCTTCACGATCGAAGGCGACGAGTTCTTCGAAGCGGGCATCGCCCACATCAACATGCAGTACAACTTCGCTTGATTTGTTGATTCGTCGATCACGATGACCTCGATGATTACGTAATCCGCCTTACGTGTCTCCAAGGTGATTCAAAATCCTCCGGCGCGGCCGCATCAACCCCGCAGCCAGCACCAGGAAGAATAACAACTGCACCTTCGGCACATCGAACAGGCTATCGAACCCGCCCACCAGCAACGCCCCGGTCAACGCCGCCAGGAACACCGCCGCGTCCACCCGCCCATGCCAAGCGCTCCCCGCCATCCGTCCCGCCGCGTAAACCAGCAGCAACCCCATCGCCACCGCTCCCAGCCAGCCCTGCTCGAAATACGTGTGGACGTAAAAATTCTTGATATGCCAAGGCAAGTGATCGCGGTCGCTGGTGAAGAACCACCCGGCCTGTCCAGCCGTAAAATCCCCGTTGCGCAACAACTCCGGACCGCCATCCCGCGCGCGCACGCTCACATTGTCGATGTCGACCATGCCGCCCTGGTCGCCGCTGGCCAGTTCAAGTTGCACCGGCGCCCGCGCACCCGGTATCCGCGCCAACAAGCCTTGCCGCTGGCCCATGCCCGCACTGTAAAAGTCCATCTCGAAGTGTTGCCAGCGGTCGTCAGCCGGGCCCATCTTGAACCCGGGCGACACGCACGTCTGCGGATAGAGCAGCCACCGCTCGCACACCGCCATCCACACGACGGCCTTGGGATCGCTGCGCTTGACGTCCAGCGAGATCCGATAGTTGGTATTCGGTTCGAGCCGCACGTGCTGTATGTGGCGCAGCACTTCGCTGTAGCCGCGTGGATGGACCGGGGCGGCAAGACGCAGGTAGTTGTTGCCGACGAGGTCGGTCTCGTAGCGGAAACTCCCCGGGCGGATGCCCAGCGCGTTGCCCCAATAATAAGTGCGCGGATAGCTCCCCAGCCCCGCGCCGAGCAGCGTGCTCGCCCAGTCGTCCGGCATCATGTGCAGGGCCTCGTCCCAGTGGCGGGTGCGCCGCTCCCAATCCTGCGCGACTGTGCTCATGCGCTCGCCCATGTAGGAGCTGCCCAGCACCGGAATGGCCATCGCCAATAGCGCCGCCGCGCCCGCGCCGAAGGTCACGCTGGCGCGGCCGATGTGCCACAGGGGCTGGTGGAACAGCAGGCCCATGACGCATATCACCCCGCTCAGTCCGACCACCCAGGCCGCGTCCAGCGCGGCCGGCATGCCGCCCCAGTGGCGCGCCACCAACAGGCAGGCGATCGCGAGGGCTGGATAGGTGCCCAGCGTCAGCGCCGTGGCTTGGTGGCGCCAGGCGCGCGGACCGGCCAGCGCGGCGACGCCAGCCAGCCCGGCGGCGCAGGCCGCCGCCGCCAGCGACAGGTAGGGCGCCTTCGACCAGCCCGGCACCGAGAGCTTGCGCAGCGCGATGAACAGGGCCAGGTCCAGCAACAGCAAGGCGGCGGTGGCCGCGCCGGCCCACAACAGGTAGCGCGGCTGCAGCACGCGGCCGGCGGCGCGCGGCAGCCCGCCGGTCAGCAAGGTTGCGCCCAGCAATATGAGCAAGGCGCCGAGCGTGCGGTAGCCGCCTGTGGCGAACGATCGCATCAGCAAAACGCTGATCACGGCGAGCAACACCGCCACCGCCGCCAGCACGCCCGGCCGCAGCTTGCCGGCGGCCAGTCGCGGACCGAGGACCAGGCAGCCGATCACGATGCCGGAGCCGGCATACGCCAGCCAGACGTCGCGCGAGAAGGTGGTGAAGCCGGTGAACAGGCCCATCAGCAGCAGCGCCAGCGCGGCGCCCAGCTGCCAGCGCAGGGCCTTGCCCAGCAGCCAGCAGGCCACGAACGGGAAGCTCAGCGCCAGGAAGGCGTCGAGCGCGGCGCCGCCGGTGTGCATGGCCGAGAACGACGCGGTCGGCCGGTAGTCGCTGGAAAAATTGAGCAGGCCGGGAAACAACCAGCGCTCCCACCCTTGGATCAGCGCCGTGCAGAACAAGCCGAGCAGCATGCCCGGCACCAGCAGGGTGCGCAGCCGGGACAGTTCCGGACCCACGCTGCGGGTCAGCAGCGGCAACAGCACCAGCGCCCACGCCAGCCCCTTGGCCACGCGCAGGCTGTTGTAATGGCTGTTGTAGCTGGCGAAGGTGTTCAGGTCCAGCGGGGGCGGCGGCAGCAGGCCGCGCACCGCCGCGATGGCGGTGGCGGCGGACACGGCGGCCAGCAACAGCTTGGCGGCGGTGGGAAGCTTGCCGGCGCGGTGGCACGGCGCCAGCCGCCAGTAGCCGACCGCCGCCGTGGCCAGCAGCATCAGATCGAATTCATCGACGTAGAACCAGCCGGTCCAGGTGCTCAGGTCCAGCCACGGCAGCGCGGCCGGCACCAGCAGCAGCCACAGCGACGGGCGCCACCACAGCAGCGCCGCGTAGGCGGCTACCGCCAGCGTGGCCGCCAGCGGCCAGAACGGATAGTGCGGCAGCAGCGCCGTCAGCAGCGCCAGCGGTATCAGCGCCAGCAGGCGCCACAGCACGACGCGCGCGGCGCCGACCGAGGGCTGGCGCGCCGAGCCGCCGGCCGGATCGGCGGCCGTTCCGCCGCCAACGTGGCCGGCGGCGGTCTCGTTCATGGCGCCGGATCCTGCCATTTTCCGGCCGTCACAAGTAGCTGCTTGAGGCCTGGCAGAGGAAAGCCGAGCGCATAGGCCTTGTGCGCGTATTCATTGGCTTCCTTGAATTGCTTGGTCTTGTAGTACACCAAGCCGAGGTTGTAGTTATAGGTCGGGTCTTCCGGCGCCAGCGCCACCGCCTCGCGCAACTGGTCGCGCGCCATGTCGAGCTTACCCAAGGCCATCAGGTAGGTGGCGTAGGTGGCGCGCACGGCCGGGTCGGCCGGCTGGAATTCCATCGCCCGCACGAAATAGCATTCGACCGGGAACTGGGCGCCCGGCAGCTGCGTGACCTTGTCGCGCACGCCCACGCGCGCCATCGTCGCCAGCGCGCGCGGGTGGTTGGGGATGGCGCGCAAGGTGTAGTCGATGTCGCTGCCCAGCGGGCCGGTGGCGCCGCGTATGCCCAGTTCCACCTCCTCGGGAAAGTGGTGCGGCTCGACCATGGCGATATTCTGGACATTGGCCGGATCGTTGTAGTCGAACGGGCCGAAGGAGTTGGCGATCTGTCCGCACAGCTTCTTCGGCGCGGCCTGGGATGGCGCCGCCATGCCGGCCAGCACGATTGCCGCCAGCAACAGATGCGGCAAGGCGGAAGGTGCGGGCCTCATGCCGCCGCCGCACCGGCCTTGTACGCCACCGGGGCGCCGGCCACATCGTCGAGCAACTTGGCCAGCACGGCGCTGCGCGCGTGGCGGGAATGGGCGGCGACCACGGCGGCGGGCGGCAACGGCGCCTTGCCTTCGCGGACCAGCGACAGGAAACGCGGTAGTGCTTGCATGATGTCCTCCTCGGAGTCGAGCGCGGCGATCGTGTCGATGCCGGACGCGCGCAGGGTGGCGGCGGTGTCGCCGCCGGCGTCGGTCAGCGCCAGGATCGGGCGGCTGGCGCGCAAATATTCGTACAGTTTGGCGGGAATCTGGTGGTTGCAGTTGGACGCCTGCAGTATCAGCAACGCGTCGACGGTGAGCATTTCCGCCAGCGCGGCGCGGTAGGGCTGGTGCGGCGCGATGTCCACCATGTCGTTCAGTCCGTAGGTCGCCAGCAATCCGGCCAGGAAGGCGTCATGACCGGTGGCGCGCAGCACCAGTTTCAGCGTGTCAGGGCCGATCAGGCCCTGGCGCCGCAGCGCGGCCATGGCGGCGAACAAGGGTGCCGGGTCGCGCTCGGAAGGGTAGATGACGCCGCTGTGCAGCAGCACCAGCGGCCGGCCGGCGGACGGCGAGGGCGCGCTGGCGGCGCCGTCATCGCGCTGCGCGTCGAGGAAATTCTCCTCGTCGTAGCCGTTCTCTACCAGGCGGAAGCGCTCGGCGGGAAGGTGCGGAAAGCGTTGCCGGTAGGTCTGGATCGCGCCCGGGGTGGTGCACACGGCCACCGTGCAGCGCTCGACCGTGCGGCGTTCTATCCACAGGTAGACCTTGCGCGTGAGCGGATTTTCCGGATAGCCGACATCGGTCATCGGGTCGCGCAGGTCGGCCACCCACGGCAGGCCCGAGAGGCGCTGCAGCACGTAGGCGATCAGGTGGGCGGTGGCGATCGGGTAGGTCGACCACAGCACTTGCGGACGGTGGCGCCGGATCAGCCGCAGCCCGGCCGGGACCGCGCCCAGCAGCCACGAGACCCAGCGGTCGGGCAGCGCCATCAGGCTGGAGTAGCGGCCGCGCAGCGACAGGTGGCGCGCGGTGTCGAGCGCGAAGGCGCGGCACACCGGCACGTCGGCGGGGATTTCGCCCATCTGGTCGTCGCCCGGATTGCTGTAGGCGCGCGGGTGCGCCGACAACAGCACCGGCTTCCAGCCCCATTCCGGCAGGTATTGCGAGAACTTCAGCGTGCGTTGAATGCCGCTGCTGCCGCGCATCGGCGGATAGTGGAAGGCGATCATCAGCACTTTTTTGGACGTTGCCGTCTCTACCATGTGTGCACCCAGTTTGCAGTCCAGTCGGCGACCTGGTCGCGCCATACGCGACGCGAAAAAGTATGGTCGGCCTCGTCGAGTTCATGTCGCGTGGTGCCGGTCCGCGCGAGCAGGCTTTGCCATGCGGGCGAGGCGCCGGCCAGGTCGGTGAATTCCTTCGCCGTCAGGTCGGCGCCACTCAGTATCAGCAGCACCGGCCCCTTGAAGCGCGACCAGCCCGCCAGCATGCGCGAGGGCAGGTCCGCCGGCGTGTTGTCGGCGCCGGCCGCTGGCTTGGCGCCGCTGGCGGCCAGCAGTTGACGCAGCGAGCGCCAGGCGGCGCCGGCGTCGAACCGGCCGCTGAACAGCTTGCGCCACAGTTCGCCCTGCAGCAGGCGGCCACGGTAATAATGCTTGAGCGTGGTACGGGCCGCGCCCGCTTCGGTGCGCACCCACGGGTTGAGCAGCACCAGGCCGTGCACGCGGGCGTCCTGGCTGGCGTAAAACAGCGCCGCCGAGGCGCCGTCGCACAGGCCCCACAGCACCACCTCGCGCATGCCGGGCACCGTAGCCATGAAATGGTCGACGGCCGCGCGCACGTCGAGTTCGACATCGTTGAAGTCGCGCTGCGCGCCTTCGCTGTCGCCCATGCCCCGGTAGTCGAAGCGTTGCACCGGGATGCCGCGCGCCGCCAGCGTGCGCGCCAGCAGGGTGAACTGGCGGTGGCTGCCGGCGCGGTACTGCGGGCCGCCGACGATGATCAGCACGCCGCGCGGCGATGGCTGTTCCGGCAAGCTCAGCACGCCGTACAATTGTTCGCCGCCGCAGCGGAAGGCCACGGCTTGTTCCTCATAACGCATCGGCGCTCTCCATCGCGAACCACGGGGCCAGCGCGGCGGTCGCCTCCAGCAGCGGCTGGCAGGCGGCGATTTCCTGGCTGCCCCAGAAGGCGGGACCGTCGATCCGGGTCACGCCGACCTCGACGCCGCGCTCGCGCAGCGCCGCCTGCGCCTTGTCCGTGGCGGGCGACGGCGCGCGTTCCGGCTGGCCGACGTCGAACCAGTGCAGCGCGCAGCCGGCGCGGCCGAGCGGCGCCAGTTTCAGGCCGTCCATGGCAAGCGCCAGTTCCGGCGACAGTTCGTAGCCGGCGACTTCGAGCGACTGGCCGGCCGCCAGCAGCGTGCGCAGGGCGGCGGTGGAATTGTCAGCCGCGCCGGTCGAGCTCATCATCGCGCCGGCCATGCGCAGGCGCAGGAATTGCGTGAGGAAGGTGGCGCCGTCCAGCACCGGTTGCCAAAGGATCAGTTGACGCGGCGCCTCGGCTTCCGGCGTGTTGGCCGCGTAGTCCATCGCCAGCAGCGCGCCCAGGCGCAGTCCCAGCAGCGCGGGCCGGTGGCCGCTGCGCCGTTCCAGCCAGGCGCTGGCGAGGCCGACATCGTCGCGCCAGCTTTCCCAGCGCGCGTCGGCGAAATCGCCACTGCTGTCGCCGCAGCCGTGCAGGTCGATGCGCAAGGTGGCGATGCCTTGCCGCGCCAGTTCCAGCGCCAGCAGGGCGGCCATGCGGCGCGATTTGTTCATTTCCTCGGCGAACGGCGGTACGTACACCAGGGCGCCACGGCAGGCGCCGGCCGCCGGCTGGTACAGGCAATAGCGCTGCCCGCCGGCCGCGGTATCCGCCGGCAGAAAGAACGCTTCGGGCGCCACGTCGTTCATGCTGCAATCTTGTCGGTGACGAAGTCGGTCAGGCTGCCGACGGTGGCGAAGGTGTGGGCGCTGATGTCGTCGTCCTCGATGGTGAAGCCGTAATGCTCCTCCAGCGCGGCCAGCAGTTGCACCACCGCCATCGAGTCGAGCTCCGGGATGCTGCCCAGCAAAGCCGAGTCGCGCGTGAGCGCTTGTGCGGACGGACCCAGGCTCAGTACGTCGCCAAGGATGGTTTTGACGGATTCCAGTTGCATTTGATGCTACTCCATTGGTTGTTCGGCGGTCGCGGCCGGGGTGGCCGCCGCCAGGTTGCGGTTCTCGGCGCGCCGCTGCCATGCGTGATGCAGGCGGCGTAGTCCGGACCAGCGGTAACTGTTGACGTGGTACAGCGTGCGCACTTCGTCGCTCCAGCGGCGGTGCCACTCCATCACCTTGCCATAGAATTCAAGTCCCTTGAAACGACGTAGCGCAAACAAATGCTGACAAAGTTCCTCCAGCAGTAGAAACGCCGGGCTGTACTGGCTGCCGAGCGATTCGTCGTAGGTCGTTTTCAGAATGATGACGCTGTCGCCGCCTTCGACGCACAGGTTCACCGCGACCAGGCGGTCGTCGAACCAGTAGCGGTAGACGGCGGCGTCGCCGCGTTTGGCCATGCCTTCGAGCATGGCGCGGTAGAACCGGCCTTGCGCGTTGTCGAGGTGCACCGAGGTGCCTTCCTTGGCTTTCCAGCCGGCGCTTTCGAGCCGGCCGAAGTCGGCCACGGCGGCGGCCATGCCCTCGGCCTCGCGCGTCACCTCCATGCGCGTGGCGATGCCTTCCTTGAGCAGTTTGGCACGTTGCTTCTTCATGTTGGCGCGCAGGTTCTTGCCGCGCCCGTTCCAATAATCGGCGAACTCGCCCTGCAGCGCCACGCGGGCGGTGTCCAGATAGGGCAGCACGGTGATGCGGTCGCCGTCCTCCGGTTGCCGGGTGACGGCCGGATCGCACTGGGTCATGCCCAGCAGCAGGGCGCCGCCGGGCAGGGTGCGGATCAGCGCGTCGAGCAGGCGCGGCAAATCCTGCGGCGCCAGCGCGCCCGGCCGCTCCAGCCACAAGGTGACGGGCGCTTGCGACGGTTGGAAGGTTTCCCAGACACCGGCGCGGCGCGGGCAGACGATGGTCATGACCACCACCTCGTTGTCCTGGCGCCACATGGCCAGCCACTCATTGCCGCTGCCGAACTCCTTCAACAGCGGTTGCACGAACTCGGGCGACAGCAGCGGCGCGGCCGGTCCGGCGATGTTCAGACCGGCCCAGGTGGCGGCGTGGTCGGCGAAGCGGGCGGCCGGCACCAGCGACCAGCTCATGCCTGCGCTCCCGCCGTCAACGCCGTCCGGATTTGCACGATCATCCATTCCAGCTCGTCGTCGCGCAATTCCTGGTGACAGGGAAACTGCATCACGTGGCGCGACAACTCGACGCTGGCGTCGCACACGGCGGCGCCGGCGTCCGGCCACAGGAACTCACCGAAGCGCAGGACCGGCACGGCGCCGCGCTTGAGCGCCGCGAACACCTGCCTTGGCTGCGCCACCCACAACGGAAACACCCACGGGTAGACATTGTCCGGCAAGGCCGGGAACAGCGGTCGGCAGCCGGGCAGGTCGGCCAGCGCGGCCTGCAGTCTTACATAGTGGCGCCGGCGCAGGGCGCCCATGCGGCGCCGCGACACCAGCCGCAGCATCAGGCGCGAATAGAGCGACGAGCGCTTGTCCAGCCAGGCGGGATCGAAACTGAAGCCGCCTTCCGACGAACCGGGCGACAGCGGTTGCGCGCGCGCCGGATTGCGCGCCTTCATGCGTTGCCACAGCGCGTTCTTGAGCGCCATCGGCAGCGCCAGCAGGTGGCGCAGCAGGCCGAGGCGGCGGTACTGGCAACCTTCCTCCAGCGCGTTGATGGCGACCTTGGCCTCGAAACCGGCGCCGGCCGAGCGCAGCCTCACGCCGTCGAGCGCATGGCGCGCCGACACCAGGCAGCCGCCTTCATAGATAGGCAGGAATTTCATGCTGCTGGCGATGGCGTAGTCGCCGAACGAGCCCAACGGCTTGCCCTGGTATTCGCCCAGGAAGGAATGCGCGCAGTCCTCCAGCAGCTTGATGCCGTGGCCGTCGCAAAACGCCCGCAGCTTGTCCAGCGGTTGGGGGAAGCCGAAGTAGTTGGTGGCCATCAACACCTTGGTACGCGGCGTGACCCGGCGCGCCAGATCCTCGAGGTCGATCTCGGTGTTGCGCAGGATGCGGTAGAACACCGGCAGCGCCCCCGACCAGATCACCGGCTCGATCATCGAGGCGCAATGGTAGGCCGGCACCAGCACCTCGTCGCCGGCGCCAACCGCCATTTCCCTCAGCGCCAGCGCGATGGCGACGCGGCCGCTGGTGACCAGCCGCGCCGGCCCGGCGTCGACGATGGAGCGCACGGCGGGATGCCCTTGGTGCAGGAAGGAGGCGGCGGACAGCACGGGCGCGAGCGGAATCGGCGAGGCCGGCGGTGGTGGTGCGGACGCGGCTTGCGCGCCGCCAACGGCCGGCTGGAAACCGACATCCTGGTTGACATTCAACATGTTCAGCTACTCCCCGGCCGGTAAGATTGGAGGCGACTCTACGTTCGCCCCGCCGTTACCATTTAGACATTTTTCGAGTATAGCGCTCCTGATTAGCCGATGCACTATTAATAACGAACGATGTCATATTGTGTTGTTTTCGTTGTAATTGAATATTAAAATGCTAATCTGCGTGCCATTCTGATATCATCATTCGACCTGCCGGCCGGGGCCGGACAATCGGTAAAAAACCTGAAAAAAACCTGCAAGAGAGGGTGATATGGGCTGTGCTACGAGCTATCTGGTGCACGATTTTATTTTCTCCTCGGCCGAGCGCGCACCCGCTTCCGAAGCGTTGGTCGACGGCGCCCGGCGCCTCACCTACGCGCAACTCGTCACCCTGACCAAGCGCACTTGCGCGGCGCTGCGGGCGCGTGGCGCGCGGCGCGGCGAGCGGGTCGCCGTCTACATGGAAAAGAACATCGAGCATGTCGCGGCGCTGTTCGGCGCCGCGGCGGCCGGCATGGTGTTCGTTCCCGTCAATCCTTTGTTGAAACCCGAGCAGGTCGCCTACATCCTGCGCGACTGCGACGTGCGCGTGCTGGTCACCAGCGCCGACCGGCTGCGCCAGTTGGCGCCCAGCCTGGGGGGCTGCGACAGCCTGCACACGGTGCTGGCGCTGGGCGCGGCGCGGGCGGCGGCCACCGTCGCCGATATCGGCCAGATCAAGGTGCTCGACTGGGAGGCGGCGCTGGCCGACGCCGACGCGACCGGGGTCAACACCGACACCGCCGCTTTGCCGGCCCGCCGCATCACCGATTCCGATGTCGCCGCCATTCTGTATACCTCCGGCAGCACCGGCCAGCCCAAGGGCGTGGTGCTGTCGCACCGCAACTTGGTGGCCGGGGCGGCCAGCGTCGCCGGTTATCTGGGCAACACGGCCGACGACCGCATCCTGGCCGTGCTGCCGCTCAGCTTCGACTACGGCTTGAGCCAGCTCACCACCGCCTTCCTCAGCGGCGCCTGCGCCGTGCTGATCAACCACTTGCTGCCGCGCGACGTGCTCACCGCCGTGATCGCCGAGCGCATCACCGGCCTGGCCGGCGTGCCGCCGCTGTGGATACAGCTGGCCGCGCTCGACTGGCCGACGGTGTGCACCTTGCGCTACCTCACCAATTCCGGCGGCGCCATGCCGCGCGCCACGCTCGACCAGTTACGCGCCAAGCTGCCGGCGGCCAAACCTTATCTGATGTACGGCCTGACCGAGGCGTTCCGCTCGACCTTCCTGCCGCCGTCCGAGCTGGACCGCCGTCCCGATTCGATGGGCAAGGCCATCCCCAACGCCGAGGTGCTGGTGCTGCGCCCGGACGGCAGCGAATGCGCGCCCGGCGAGCCGGGCGAACTGGTGCACCGGGGACCGCTGGTCTCGCTCGGCTACTGGAACGACGCCGCCCGCACCGCCGAGCGTTTCAAACCCTACCGTTCGCCGCTGACGGGCCTGATGCTGCCGGAGATGGCGGTGTGGTCGGGCGACACGGTGCGCCGCGACGAGGACGGTTTCCTGTATTTCATCAGCCGCGCGGACGAGATGATCAAGACCTCCGGCTACCGGGTCAGTCCGGGCGAGGTGGAGGCGGTGCTGTACGCGCAGGGCGAGGTGGCCGAGGCGGCCGCGCTGGGCGTGCCGCATCCGGTGCTGGGCCAGGCGATCGTGGTGGTGGTCGCGGTGCGCGACGGACGCGTGCTCGACGAGGCGCGCCTGCTGGCCGCGCTCAAGCCGCACCTGCCCAATTACATGTTGCCGCATAAAATCATCCTGGCCGACGCCAGCCTGCCGCGCAACGCCAACGGCAAGATCGACCGCAAGCTGCTCAGCACGCAATATCTGGCCAGCTTCACGGCAGCGGCGGTATGAGCGACAAACTGAGCCACCCCGCGGGCCAAGCGCCGGTCCACGCGCCGCTGGAGCAATTCCCCGTGCGCGACGACTGCCTGCAAGTGGGCGGCGTGCCGCTGACGCGCCTGGCCGCGCGACTGGGCCGGACACCGTTCTACGCCTATGACCGCCACGCCATCACGCGCCGCGTGGCCGAGCTGCGCGCGGCATTGCCGCCAGGCGTGCAGCTGCATTATGCGATGAAGGCCAATCCGATGCCGGCCGTGGTGCAGCACCTGGCCGGCCTGGTCGACGGCATCGACGTTGCCTCCGGCAACGAGCTGCGCGTGGCGCTCGACACCGGCGTGGCGCCGGCCGACATCAGCTTCGCCGGCCCCGGCAAGGGCGACGGCGAATTGTCCTGCGCGGTGGCGGCCGGCGTGATCATCAACGTCGAATCGGAGGCCGAGCTCGATCGCATCGCCGCGATCGGCCTTGGCCTCGACATCCGTCCGCAGGTGGCGCTGCGCGTCAATCCCGATTTCGAACTCAAGTCGTCCGGCATGCGCATGGGCGGCGGCGCCCGCCAGTTCGGCATCGACGCCGAGCTGGTGCCGGCCTTGCTGCAGCGGCTGGCGGCGATGCCGGTCGACTGGCATGGCCTGCATATCTTCAGCGGATCGCAGAACCTGAAGGCGGCGGCGCTGCAGGAAGCCCACCAGCAAACGCTGGCGCTGGCGATGCGGCTGGCCGAATTCGCGCCGCGTCCGATGCGGCTGCTGAACATCGGCGGCGGCTTCGGCATTCCGTATTTCCCCGGCGAGCAGCGGCTGGACGTGGCGGCGGTCGGCGCCAACTTGGCGCTTTTGCTGCCCGACGTGCGGCGCGCGTTGCCGGAGGCACAGATCGTCATCGAGCTGGGCCGCTATCTGGTCGGCGAGGCCGGCGTCTATGTCAGCCGCGTGATCGAGCGCAAAGTCTCGCGCGGCCAGGTATTCCTGGTCACCGACGGCGGCCTGCATCATCACCTGTCCGCCTCGGGTAATTTCGGCCAGGTCATCCGCAAGAATTATCCGGTGGTGATCGGCAACCGCGTCCACGGCGAAGCGCGCGAGACGGTGTCCGTGGTCGGCCCGTTGTGCACGCCGCTGGACCTGCTGGCGGACCGCATGGAGCTGGCCGCCGCCGGTCCGGGCGACCTGGTGGCCGTGCTGCAATCGGGCGCCTATGGATTGAGTGCGAGCCCGGGCGGCTTCCTCAGCCATCCGTCGGCGCTGGAAGTACTGGTGGGACAACAAGATCGCGATGGAGCGGCTTCATGAGTGGAATCTGTGGGTGGATAGGGCAGGGCCGCGACGCCGGCGCCAACCGTGAACTGGCCGAGGCCATGGCCGCGCCGCTGGTGGGCGTCGACGGCCAGCCGCCGCAAATCATGGTGGGCGCGGCCAGCGCCATGGCCGGCGCCGGCGTGCAATGCTACGAGGCCGACGGCGTGCGCTTCATGCTGCGGGGCGAGGCCAGGCTGCGCGGTGGCGCCGATACCATTCCCGGCCCGGCCTGGGCCGAACTGTGGCGCGCGCAGGGCGCGCTGGCGTTGTGCGAGGCGCTGACCGGCGCCTTCGCGCTGGCGGTCGTCGACGAGCGCGCCGGCGAGGCCTTGCTGGCCACCGATCACATGGGCAGCTTCCCGCTGCTGTATCAACAGCAGGGCGAGACGCTGCTGTTCGCCAGCTCGGCCCAGGCGCTGCGCCGCCACCCGCTGACGCCGGCCGAAATCGATCCGCAGGGTTTGTACAACTATGTGTTCTTCCACATGATCCCGGCCCCGGGCGGCATCTACCGCCACCAGCAACGGCTGTTGCCGGGCAGCTGCCTGCATTACCGCCAGGGACGGATCGAGTCGCACACCTACTGGCGCATGCGTTTCGACGAGCGGGTCGACGCGCCGTTCCCGCAATTGAAGGAGGAATTCCGCCAGGTGCTGCGCGACAGCGTGCGCGAGAGTGTCGGCGGCGCGGCCGGCGGCAAGGTCGGCGCCTTCCTCAGCGGCGGCACCGACAGCTCCACCCTGGCCGGCATCCTGTGCGAGACCGCCGGCGCCCCGGCGCAAACGTATTCGATCGGCTTCTCGGCCGACGGCTACGACGAGATGTCCTACGCCCGCCTGGCGTCGCGCCATTTCGGCACCGACCACCACGAATACTATGTCACGGCCGACGACGTCGTCGACATCATCCCGCGCATGGCGAAGGCCTTCGACCAGCCGTTCGGCAACGCCTCGGCCGTGCCCGCGTATTACTGCGCGCACATGGCGGCGGCCGATGGCGTCACGCGCATGATAGGCGGCGACGGCGGCGACGAACTGTTCGGCGGCAACGAGCGCTACGCCCGCCAGCAAGTGTTCGCGCTATACCAGAAAGTGCCGGCGCTGCTGCGCGAGGGATTGCTGGAGCCGGCGCTCAACCATTTCCCCGGCGCCGACCGCGTGGCGCTGCTGCGCAAGGCGCGCAGCTACGTCGAGCAGGCCTCGGTGCCGATGCCGGCCCGGCTGGAAACCTATAATCTGCTCAACCGCTATGGCGCCGCCGAGGTGTTCGAGCCCGGCCTGCTGGCCGGCGCCAACACCGGGCGTCCGCTGGACGAGCTGGCGGCCTCCTACGGCCAGAGCGACGCCGGCAGCCTGATCAACCGCATGCTGGCGCTGGACCTGAAAATCACACTGGCCGACAACGACCTGCCGAAGGTGCGCGGCGCCTGCGCGCTGGCCGGCGTCGAGGCCGCGTTCCCGTTCCTGAGCGAATCGATGGTGGCGTTCTCGGCGCGCCTGACGCCGCGCCAAAAGCTCAATGGCAGCCAGTTGCGCTACTTCTTCAAGCAGGCGCTCGACGACTTCCTGCCGCGGGAAATCATCCACAAGGAAAAGCACGGCTTCGGCCTGCCGTTCGGGGTCTGGATGCAGCAGTATCCGCGCCTGAACCAGCTGGCCGGCGATAGCCTGCAATCGCTGCGCCGGCGCGGCGTCGTGCGCGGCGAGTTCATCGACAAACTGCTCGGCCATCACGTGCGCGAGCACGCCGGCTACCACGGCACCATGGTGTGGGTGCTGCTGATGCTGGAGCAGTGGTACCAGCAACATCAAAGCCGGAACTGATGCCATGCGCGTCTGCCTGACCATCGATACCGAGTTCAGCATCGCCGGCGCCTTCGCCGACCCCGCGCTGCGGCCGGTCGGCGCGCAGATGGTCCGCTGCGACGTCGACGGCCGCTCGCAGGGCCTCGACTTCATGCTCGACTGCTTCGCCCGCAACGGCATCACCGCGACGTTTTTCATCGAGACCTTGCAGCGCCACTATTTCCGCGACGATCCGATGCGGCCGCTGGCGCAGCGCATCGCCGCCGCCGGCCACGAACTGCAACTGCACGCCCATCCCTGCTGGGCGGTGTTCCAGCACGACGACTGGGCCGAGCGGGTCCGGCGCGAGCCGCGCCAGGACGATTTCGCCGGGCGCGACGAGGCCTCGACCCTGGAGTTGCTGCGCCAGGGCCAGGAAACGTTCCGCGAATGGGGACTGGCGCCGCCGCAGGTGTTCCGCAGCGCCAGCCTGCAGCACGACAGCGGCCTGTACCGCGCGATCGCCGCCGCCGGCATCCCTTACAGTTCCAATATCGGGCTGGCGATCTACGACAGCGGCGATCCGCGCTACCGTTTATATGGCGGCCGCCATCCTCGCCACGGCGTGCTGGAGTGCCCGGTGCTGACCTTCAGCGACTGGCGCCTGCGCCGTCCGCATCTGAAGACGCTGTCGATCTCGGGCACCAGCTTCGCCGAGACGCGCACCCTGCTGGAACGGGCGCGCCGGGCCGGCATGGAGCTGGTGGTGATCCTGACCCATCCTTTCGAATACGTGCAAAGCCGGGGCGCCGATTACCGGACCTTGCGCCGGCACGGCGTCAACCAGGAGCGGCTGCGGCGCCTGTGCGGCTATCTGGCGGCCAACGGCGACCTGTATCAGGCCAGCGGCCTGGCCGCCGCCGCCAGCCTGCCATTGGCGCCGCAACAAGCGGAAAATCATTTGCTCAGCGGCGCGCCGTGGCAAAGCGTGTGCCGCATGGCGACCCAGGTGTTGTACGACCGCTACGGCCATTGGGCATTGGCGCGCCAGAGCGCGGGTGCGGCATGAACTGGCGCCGTCCGTTCGCGCCGCTGGCCGAGGCCATCAACCGCCGGCACGGCACCTGGCGCGGCCTGGTGCGCGCCTGGCTGGCCCGGATCGAGCTCGCCTGCGGACGGTTGTCCGGCTTCCGGCTGCGCCATCCGCACAAGGTGCGCCGCGCCGTGTTCATCTGCCTGGGCAACATCTGCCGCAGCGCCTTCGCCGAACAGGTGGCCGCGCGGCTGGGCATGACGGTGGCCTCGGCCGGCCTGTCGACCCATACCGGCTCGGCCTCGCCCGACAGCGCGCTGCGCGCCGCGCGCCGCCACGGCTACGACATGAGCGCCCACCGCGCCATCGACCTGACCGATTTCGATGTCCAGCCTGGCGACCTGTTCCTGGTCATGGAAGTGCGCCAGGCGCGCGAGCTGCGTCGTCGGCTGGGCCCGCGCACCGATGTCGAGGTGGTGCTGCTGGGCCTGTGGTGCACGCGACCGATGCCGCACCTGCACGACCCGTTCACCTTGAGCGACGCCTATTTCGACCAGTGCTTCGCCCGGGTGCGGCAAGCGGTGCGCGGTCTGCAGCGCGCGGTGCCGCAGTTGACAAAGCGTGAGCCTGCCGATGTGGCCGCCAGCGCCAACGAGCTCGCGGCGATCCGGCGCACCGCCGGCGTATCCGACCGCAGCGGGAGCGTCGCATGAACCGGGGCTTTTCCATCTATCTTGATCTGGTGCGCGTCCTCGCCGCGCTGGCGGTGATCGTCTACCACTCCAATTTCCGTCTGCTGACCACCGAGAAGCTGCCGTTCAGCAACCACGGCCATGCGGCCGTGATCGTCTTCTTCGTGCTGTCGGGCTACGTGATCGCCTACATCACCTCCGAGCGCGAGAACACGCCGCTGTCCTACTGGGCCAGCCGGCTGTCGCGGTTTTACTCGCTGGCGCTGCCGGTGGTGCTGCTGACGCCGCTGCTGGATATGGCGGGCGAGGCCATGGCGCCGCAGTTCTACACCGGCGGCACCACCACCTACGGCCTGGCCTGGCTGCGCATCCTGACCAGCCTGACCTTCCTCAACGAGGTGTGGCTGGTGTCCATCATGTCGTTCTCCAATGTGCCGTACTGGTCGCTGTGCTACGAGTTCTGGTATTACGTGCTGTTCGCCATCGCCACCTTCACGGCCGGCCGCACCCGCGTGCTGCTGGCCGGCGCCGTCATGCTGCTGCTCGGCCCCAAGATCTTGCTGCTGGCGCCGGTGTGGGTGGCCGGCGTCGTCCTGTTCCGTTGGCAATGGCTGCGCACGCTCAAGCCGCTGCCCGGCGCGCTGCTGTTCGCCGCCTCGTGGCCCGCGTACTGGCTGTTCCACCACTACGGCATGACCGAAGCGGGCTCGAACCTGCTGTTGCGGCTGATCGGCGCCGATCTGCACCACCAGATGGCGTTCTCCAAGTTCTTCATCACCGACTATCTGCTGGCGCTGATCGTGCTGGCCAACTTCGCCGGCATGCGGGCGCTGGCGGACATCGCCGCACGTCCCCTGCGCATGATCGAACCGGTGATCCGTCCGCTGGCGGCCTATACGTTCAGCGCTTATATTTTGCACCAGCCCTTGATGCAGTTCTACGCCGCGCTGATCGATGGCGACCCGGGCCGGCCGTGGTTCTACGCCGCCACCATGCTGGCCACCTTCGCCACCATCGCCGTGCTGGGCAGCCTGACCGAACAGCAGCGCCATCACTGGCGGCACGCGATCCGCAAGCTGCTGGCGCGCATCTTTGACAGATCAAGCCGGCAGGTGCCGGTGGCGGGAGTGCCCCATGGCTGAGGCTTTGATACCGGCGGTGGTGCTGGGCATCGACACCCCGATCGGGCTGGCCATCATCCGCGACCTGGGCCGGCGCGGCGTGCCGGTGATCGGCATCGCCCACAGCGCGTCGGGCCTGGGCCTGCGCTCGCGTTACCTGACCCGCGGCCTGATACGTCCCGGCGGCGGCGCCGCCGGCCTGGTGCAGCAACTGCGCCAGCTCTCCTCGGAGATCGGTCCCGCCTGCCTGTTCGCGATTTCCGAAACCGACATCGGCGCGCTCAACCTGGAGCGGGCGCAGCTGGACGGCTACCGCCTGATGTTTGCCGACACGGCGCGCATGGAGCGGGTGCTGCACAAGGACCAGACCTACGCGGCCGCCACGGCGGTGGGCATCCACGTGCCGCGCACGCTGCATCCGGCGTCGCTGGAGGAGGCCGCCGCCGCCGCGCCGGGGCTGCGCTATCCGGTCATCCTCAAGTGGGCCGATCCGAACGGCGCCATGCAGCCGTTGCGCCGCGCCGGCCTGTCGCTCGACAAGCTGCGCTACTGCGCCGACGCCGATGAACTGATGGCTGGCCTGCGCCGCTACGAGGCGGTCGGCATCTATCCGATGGTGCAGGAATTCTGCGCCGGTTACGGCCTCGGCCAGTTCGTGCTGATGCGCGACGGCCAGGCGCACTGCCTGTTCCAGCACCGCCGCGTGCACGAATGGCCGCCCGAAGGCGGCGTCTCGACGCTGTGCGTATCGCTGCCGCCGGATCAACACACGGCCCTGATGGCACAATCGGTCGCGCTGTTGCGCGCGCTCGACTGGGAGGGCGTGGCGATGGTCGAATACCGCTACGACCCGGCCACCGGGCGTGCCGCGCTGATGGAGATCAACGGCCGCTTCTGGGGCAGCCTGCCGCTGGCCTGCCAGGCCGGCGCGGCGTTTCCGTGGTACGCCTATCAATTGCTGGGCCTGAACCGGCCGGTGGCGCAAGCGCCCTACGTGGCCGGCCTGCGCGCCCGCTTCATGGTGCCCGAGACCAAGCGCCTGTGGCGCGTGCTGACCCGCAAACCCAGCGATGGCTATGTGCCGCCGGCCGGCCCGCTGGCCGAGGTGGCGGGTTACCTGCTCGACTTCGTCCGGCCAAGCACCCGGTATTTCGTCCACAGCTGGCGCGACCCGATGCCCCTGCTGAGCGACCTGTGGCTGACGGCGCGGCGTCTGCTGCCCGCGCCGCGCATCCCGCAACGGAGAAAAACATGAACGTCGAAGTTGACGGGAACGCAAGCGCCTTGCCGACGGTGGCCGTGATCATCCCGTACTACCAGCGGCAGGAGGGCATCCTGCGCAAGGCGGTCGTCTCGGCGCTGGCCCAGCGCGGCGAACACCGGCTGACCATCATCATCGTCGACGACGCCTCGCCGGTGCCCGCGCGCGGCGAGCTGGCCGGGCTGCTGGCGGACGAGCCGGAACGCATCGTCATCATCGAACGTCCCAACGCCGGTCCCGCCGCCGCCCGTAACACCGGACTGCGCGCGCTGCCGGCCGGCACCGACTTCGTCGCCTTCCTCGATTCCGACGACGAATGGATACCGGAACACCTGCAACGCGCGCTGGCGGCGCTGGGGGAGGGCAACGATTTCTATTTTTCCGACCACTACCAGCTGAACCAGACGGTCAGCGCCTTCCGCCGCGCCGGCCGCATCGATCCGGCGCAGCACCCGGCGCTGGCCGGCGCCGACGAGCTGTACGCCTACCGGGGCGACATGTTCGACCAGATCCTGAGCGGCAACATCATCGGCACCTCGACCGTGGTGTACCGCCACGCGCCGCTGTCGACCTTGCGTTTTCGCGAGGAATTCGTCTACGCCGGCGAGGATTATCTGTTCTGGCTGGAGCTGAGCCAGCGCACCAGCCGCATCGCGTTTTCGGCGCGCTGCGAGTGCGTCTACGGCGCCGGCGTCAACATCTTCTCCGGCTCCGGCTGGGGCAGCAAGACGTCGCTGTTGCGGCTGCACCACGAAATGAAGTTCCAGCGCGCGCTGTCGCGCCTGTTCGACCTGTCGGCGCCGCAGCGGCGGGCCAACCTCGCCAGCGTGCGCCGCCTGCGCCGCAGTTTCGTCGCCGACCTGCTGCACCGCGTGCTGCACCGGCAGGAAGTCTCGCCGTCGCTGCTGGGGCGGCATTGCAAGGTCGATCCGCAGACCTTCATCTACGCCTTGCCGCTGGCGGTCGGCATCGCCTTGCGGCGCGAACGCGGGAAGTAAACCTTACATTTTAAGACTCACCGAATATCCTGAATGGAACGATGGCGCTGGGGAGACGGCCACGATTCCGGCGTGTCCAGGATCACTTGAAAGGTAGCTGTCATGGACCAGGCATTCATTTACGACAAGGCGTTCTCGCGCAATATCGGCTGGGTCACCGAGGCCGAGCAAGCGGTGCTGCGCGGCAAGCGGGTGGCCATCGGCGGCGCCGGTGCGGTCGGCTCGTTCTACGCCAATACCTTCGCCCGGCTCGGCTTCGGCAAGTTCGTTATCGCCGATTTCGACACCTACGACATTGTCAACTTCAACCGCCAGCTGGGCGCGACCATGAGCACGCTCGGCCAGCCGAAGTCGGAGGTGATACGCCGCATGATCCTCGACATCAATCCCGAGGCCGACATCCGCGTCTTTCCCGAGGGCGTGACCAGCGCCAACCTGCCTGAATTCCTGCGCGATGTGGATTTCTATGTCGACGGGCTGGACTTTTTCGCCTTCGACGCGCGCCAGCAGACCTTCGCCAAATGTGCGGAGATGGGCATTCCGGCGACCACGTGCGCGCCGCTGGGCATGGGCGGCGCCAGCCTGACCTTCCTGCCGGGTAAGACGACGTTCGAACAGTATTTCCAGTGGGGCGATCTGCCGGAGCTGGACAAGGCGATCCGGTTCATGGTCGGGCTGGCGCCGGCCGGGTTGCACCGCGCGTATCTGGTGGTGCCGTCGGCGGTGAATCTGAAGGAACGGCGCGGTCCGTCGACGATCATGGCCTGCAACCTGTGCGCGGGCATCTCGGCCACGGTCGCGCTCAAGGTGTTGCTGGGGCGGGGCGAGGTGCTGGCGGCGCCGCACGGCCTGCATTTCGACGCCTACCGGAACAAGATGGTACATACGTATCGTCCGGGCGGCAGCAGCCATCCGTTGCAATGGCTGGCCATCACGATCGCCAAGCGGATTTACGGCAAGGCGCTGGCGGAGGGGTGAGTTGCGCGAATTCGCTGCAATCCGTGCGTGCGTTGTTGGCGAGTCATAGATGGCTCGAAGATCGAACACGCCGCCCGTTAAACATCCCGCGTCCGCGCCGCATGCAGCGGCGTCAATAGCGCCTTGTGGAACAGGTGGCGCGCCAGCAGCCAGGGCGGCATGCGCAGCCAGTTGCCGCGCAGGTAAAGCATCTGCCGCGCCAGCTTGCTGAGGGGGCCGTCACAACTGGCGTGCTCCGGCAGCAGCGCCCGGTCCAGCAGCGCGTCCATCAGCGCCAGCACCACCGGCCCCGGCCTTGCTACCTCGTTGCCCTCCAGCAGCGCCGCCGGCACCGGCGTGTGCAACAGCCGCGCGGCGTGGCGCAACGCGTAAAACAACGGCCGCTGCAGTTGCAGCGCGGCGGCCCGCTCCGTTAACCGCACCCAGAATCCCGGCAACGAAGAGAACTCGTGCAACAGCCGGTCGATATCGACCAGGTTGCGCAAGCCGTGGTCGAACTCGCTTTCGTACAGCAGGTGCGTGGCGCTGTGCAGGATCATGTCCACCGGCCCGAGCGTGTACAGCGGCGGCAGGCTGCCGCTGGCGGGATAGCCCGGCAGCGGCTCGGCGGCCGCGCGCAGCAGCATGGCGTCGGGATGCGCGGCGGCCGTGCTTGGCAGTATGGCGTGGTGGACGTCGATCACCGTCTCGCGCCACACGTGGCGCATCGGCGGCAACTCGTGCATCCAGCGCCGGTAGTAATGCTGGTCATAGTCGTCGTGGCCGACACCGGCCCAGCCATGCAGCATCAGCGCCGATTCGACGTCGGCCAGCGCCGCGCGCGGCACCAGGATGTCGATGTCGGAGAAGATGCGCCCCTCGGCGGCGGCCAGCCCGGCCATCGCATACGCGCCGCCCTTGAGCAAGATCAGCGGCACGCCCAGGCCGGCCAGCGCCTGCCGGATCTGGCGCACTTCCCAGCGCACCGCCTGCAGGTGGCGCTCGCCCTGCTGGCGGGCCCATTCCAGTTGTTGCCGCGCCGGCGCCGGCATCCGCTCCAGCACGCCGGCGTCGCGCGCCCGCGCGTGCAGGCTCGACAGCAATTGCGCGCGTTCGGCCTGGCGCAGCACCAGATCGCACTGGGCGGGTGTGAACGCGGCCAGCGCCGCCGGCGTGCGCAGCACTTCGATCAGCAACGGCGTCATGGCGGCGCCACCAGGCGCTCGAACGTGGCGATGCCGTCGGCCAGGCTGCTGTAGCGGAAGTCGTAGCAGTCCGACTGTTCGACCACGTCGGCCATGGCGTCGAAGCCGCGCGCGCACAGCACGCTGTAGTTGAAGGCGTTCTCGGCAGTGCGCAGATGGGCGCGCGCCTTGGCGACCGGCAGCAGCTCGGCCGCCGCGCCGGCCTCGTAGCGCGGGAAGACGATCCACGCCGGGCGCGCCGGCTCGGCCAGGCGTTCGACGCTGTCGGCCGGCGCCCGCAGGTGGGCCACCGTGCCCTTGTTGGTGTCGTGCACGGACGGCGAGAAGCGGGCGTTCGGCAGCACCGCGCGCATCAGCTCGATCGAGCCGTTCTTTAGGCTGATCGGACGCGGCATCGGCACGATCAGGCCGTCGTCGAGCCGGACCATCGTCAGCTCGTCGGACAGCAGGCGCCAGCCGTGGTGGACCAGCGCCGCGCACAAGGTGCTTTTGCCCGAGCCGGGCGGCGCCGGCAGGATGGCCGCGCGGCCGTGTTTTTCCACCACCGCCGCGTGCAGGATCAGATAACTATGGGCGCGGCTGGAGATGCACCAGTTCAGCCCCCATTCGAACATCGGATAGGCCTGCGCCAGCGGCAGCGGCTTGAACGGCGCCAGCCCGTCGGCCAGCAATTGGACTTGCGGGCGCAGCCAGCGCCGCCAGTTGAGCGGACGCACCATGCTCAGGTGGAAATCGGCGTAGTCGTCGTCGAGGCCGAGCGGATAGTCGGCGTACATCAGCCCCACGCCATGCACCACGCTCGGTATCGTGCTTTGCAGGCGGGTGACGAAGGCGCCGGTTTGCAGGTACAGGCCGGCGCCGGCGAGGCGCGCGGCCAGTTGGCCGGGCGGCAGCTGCGCCACGGTCAGCATACGGCCTCGACCAGGGCCAGGCGTTCCAGATCCTCCAGCAGCGTGGCCGCCCCGTCGTCGGCGGCGGCCAACCCGGCCGCCAGCAGCCGGCGTTCCAGGGCGCCGGTGTCGGCCGGGCCGGCCTGCAGCGCCAGCAGCAGCTCCAGCGCGTCGGCGCCAAGCAGGTGGGTATCGCCCGAGAGGTCGTTGTACAGCACGCATTCCCCGTCCCACTGCCGCCGCCGCAGTTGCTGGCCCGCACTGAGGCGCCAGGAAATCGCCATGCTCATTCCATGGTGCTGGCGAGGTAGGCGACGATTTCGCGCGAGTTCCATTTGCGGCCCCCGGCGATGGGTGTGTAAGTGCCGCCGAGGTTGGCGCCGGAACCCTGCCATTCCTTCCAGATGGCGATCACGGCCGGCACTTTCAGGAACGAGGTGCGGCCCGTGTAGGCGTTGAAGTAGGCCGCCATCAGGTACATGCCAACCCGGTCGCGGTCGTAGGTCTGGGCCTTGAGGATCTTCATGATCGGCTGGCTGGCGTAGGTCAGCGTGCGCGAGCTGCACGTGAAGACGTGGCTGAACGCGGTGCAGGTCTGCGGCAGCGGACACGATTGCGCCGCCCACCACGACGGCGGACGGCCGGTGCAGACCAGCGTCTGAGCCGGCTTCTGGCTGCTCAGCCCGCCGGACATCGCCCCCGATGGCGCCTTGCACATTCTCGTTGCCATCGCCGACGGACTTTTGAGCGTCAGGATGACGCCGCTGGCGATGCCGGCGCCCGCCAGCCGGCGGCGGGACGGCCGCGACGGGGCATTGGCGTCCATCATCTGCGCCGGCACCGGCGCATCGCCAGGATTATCTTGATGCGTTTGCTTAGCCACGTCTGCCATCCCCTGTGTTTTTACTTGTCTACACGATCTGATGCAAGTTTCATTCCCGACACTGAATCCCGCGCGGGCTTCAATTAAAATCAAGGACTTATGACTGGTTTTATGCTATCGGCGCCGCCACGGCCGGCGCCGAGCCGGCGACTGTAAAGAAACTCGACACTATCTCAGAAGAAACTCTCGGGGATGATCAGGATGTCGCCCGGCCACATGCGCACGTTGGCCGAGATGTCGCCGTCCTTGATCAGGTCGCTCAAGCGCACCGGCAGCTTCTCCTGCTTGCCGTCGATCTTGCGCACGATGCTGGCGCGGTTGCCCGCCGCGAACTCGGTGACGCCGCCGACGGCGATCAGCACGTCCATCAGCGACATGTCGCGCCGGTATGGCAGCGACTGCGGCTTGGCGGCCTGGCCGATCACGCGGATCTGCTGGTCGTAGGTGCCGACGAAGCCGTTGACGACGACGCTGACGGCCGGTTGCTGGATGTAGCGCGCCAGCGCCTTTTCGATGTCGCGCGCCAGCTGGCTCGGGGTCTTGCCGCTGGCCGGCAGATCCTCCACCAGCGGCGCCGTGATCTTGCCGTCGGGACGCACCGGCACCGTCTGCGACACCTCGGGATTGCGCCAGACGTTGATGCTGATGCTGTCGCCCGGACCGATCAGGTAATCGATCTCCGGCGAGGTCTCGGCGGGCGCGGCCAGCGGCCGCTGCGTCGCGCAGCCGGCCAGCGCCGCGATGGCCAGGCCGCAGGTCAACGCCAGGACGCGCCGCAGCGCGCGCCGGTAAAGATTGGGGGATGAGTGCGCGTTCACGGTCGTCCTTTAATGGAGTGCGGGGGAGAAAACTGGCACGGCGCAAGCGACGCCGATATTTTCATTTTGGCATGCCTTTTTGATCATGGCAAGAAAGTTATTGTGGCGCTATTGTGACGGTGCGCGCAGCAAGTCGCGCACGTAGTTCGACGGCACGGCGTAGCCGATGCCGCTCGGCGTGCTGATCGCGTTCTCCTTGCTGCCCTTGACGTACACCATGTTCAGGACTCCGTACACCGCCCCGGTCGCGGGGTCGTACAGCGGGCTGCCGCTGTTGCCGGGATAGGCGATGGCGTCGAGCTGGAACACCGTCACCGGCGGGCGGCCGAGCTGCTTGACGGCGCGCGCGTCGAGCTGGCGCGAGGTCGCCGCCGGGCGGGTCATCGGCGTGATCGCCGCCAGCACCGCGCGGTGCGTGGCCGGGTGCAAACCGAGCACCATGCCCAGCGGGAAGCCGGTGAAGGCCAGGTCCTGGCCCTCGGCGGCGGCGTCGGAATCGGCCAGCTTGAGCGCCGGCAGCGGCGTGCCCGTCAGGCGCAGGTGCAGCAGGTCGTGTTCGGTGTCGCGTCCGGCCAACGTTGCCGCGCGGAAGCGCACATTTTCGCCGTCGGCCACCACCACGCCCCAGCTTTCCTGACGCGCCAGATCGGGCGCCTCCGGCACCACGTGGGCGTTGGTGATCACGCTCAGGCCGTCGCCGGTGACCCAGCCGGTGCCGCTGTAGACGATGGGCGGCGAGCGGGTCGGCTGGTAGCTGCCGATCGCCACCACCGAGCGCTTGACGGCGGCCACGGTCTCGCTCAGCTCGCCCGCCCGCGCGCTGTGGCCGCCGGCCAACGCGCCGGCGAGCACCGTCCACGCCAACAACGCGCGGCGCGGGGTGCTTAAAAATGTGGCGATTGTGATCATGCCCGCAATCTACACCAACTGATAATTTTTGCAACAAATCTTCGCCGCCACGCCGCTTGTCCACTTCTTGCAACGTTGTAGCCTAGTGTGTAAAAAATAATAACAGCGAACTGATGCGTTGTACTATGATTCATAGAAATGTTGTTTTGATAATCGACGCGCCGGCCTTCCAGCTAGGACCTGACGCGCACTTGGCGAGGCAAGAGATGGCGGAATTGAGTGCATTGCTGCTGACGTTTCTGAAAGCGCTCGGCAAATATCGCTGGTATGCCGTGGCGGTCGCGTGGGTGGTCGGCCTGATCGGTTGGGCGGTCGTGTACCGCATGCCGGACGAATATCAATCGACGGCCCGCGTCTACGTCGACACCCAAAGCATCCTCAAGCCCCTGATGGCCGGCATGACCACCATGCCCAACATCGAGGAGCAGGTCATGTTCATGCGCCGCACGCTGATCAGCCGGCCGAACGTCGAACGCGTCATCCGCATGGTCGATCTCGACATCAAGACGCGCAGCGTCAACGACAAGGAACGCCTGATCGACGAGCTCACCTCGCAGATCAGCATCGGCGGCACCGGCCACGACGACATCTACACCATCGCCTACACCAATCCCGATCCCAAGCTGGGCAAGGACGTGGTGCAATCGCTGCTGACGATCTTCGTCGAGGGCAGCGTCGGCGGCAAGAAGCAGGATTCCGACAAGGCCATCTCCTTCATCGCCGAGCAGATCAAGAGCTACGAGGAAAAACTGGCCGCCGGCGAGAATGCGCTCAAGGAGTTCAAGATCCGCCACATGGCGCTGATGTCGCGCCAGGGCGGCGACTACGCCAGCAAGCTGGCCGAGACCACCGAGCTGCTCAACCAGGCGCGCCTGGAGGCGGCCGAGGCGGAGCAGTCGCGCAACGCCATCAAGCGCCAGATCGCCGGCGAGGAACCGGCCCCGGTGCTGGGCGCGATGCCGAGCGAGGACGCCAATCCCGAACTCGACGGCCGCATCCAGGCGCTCGAGAAAAACCTCGACCAGTTGCGCATGCAATACACCGACGAGCATCCGGACATCGCCGGCACCAAGCGCCTGATCGACCAGCTGAAGGCCCGCAAGCGCGAGGAGGCCTCGAAGAAGGTGCGCACCGCCGGCGCCAACTTCAGCCCGATGGTGCAGCAGATGAACGTCGCGCTGTCGGTCGAGGAGGCGCGGCTGGCCGCGCTGCAGACCCGTGTGCGCGAATACAGCAGCCGGGTGGCGGCGCTGCGCGCCATGAGCACGGCCGCGCCCGAGGTCGAGGCCGAGCTGTCGCAGCTGAACCGCGACTACGCCATCAACAAGGAGAACTATGCCAAGCTGGTCGAGCGGCGCGAGTCGGCCCGGCTGTCGGGCGACCTGAGCTCGGCGTCGGACATGATGACGATACGCGTCATCGATCCGCCGAGCGCGCCGGTGATGCCGGTCGGTCCCAACCGCGCGCGGCTGTGCTCGATCGTGTTCGCCGGCGCGCTGCTGGCCGGCCTCGGTTCGGCGCTGTTGCTGAGCCAGATCCGGCCGACCTTCATCAGCCAGCGCTCGCTGCGCGAGGCCACCGGCATTCCCATCCTTGGAAGCATTTCGATGAACTGGACCGAGACCCAGCGCCTCAAGCGGCGACGCCGCCTGTACGCGTTCGGGCTGGCGGTGTCGCTGTTCTTCGGCGGCTATGGCGGCGTCATGGCATCGGTGCTGTGGTTGCAGCGCTAGTTCAACGTTAATCCAACCGGCCCGACAGGCACAGATCGGCTAAGTCGGCCAGCTTCATCAGCGAAACCAGGAGTCTCCGTGAGCATAATCGAACGAGCCACCAGCCGCATGCACCGGGACGCGGCCGCGCGCCAGGGGCTGGCGCAAGGTCACGCGCAGGACTGCGCCGACGAAGCCGTCGAGGCGGCGCTGGCCGCGCCCGCGCCGTCGCCATCGGACTTGCCGACCCGCGGCCTGCCGCCGTCGGCGTCGCCGGCCGCCGTGTTGCGCCACCGGGGCAACGGCAAGAACATCGAACTGGACGCGGCGCGCATGCAGGCCATGGGCTTCATCACCGCCGGCACGCGCACGCCGCTGATGGAGGAGGTCAGGGTGATCAAGCGGCCGCTGATCACGCGCGCCTTCTCCCCCAAGCACCGTGGCGACAAGCCGGCCAACCTGATCATGATCACCAGCTCGCTGCCGGGCGAGGGCAAGACCTTCTGCGCCATCAACCTGGCCATGAGCATCGCCATGGAACTGGACCATACCGTGCTGCTGGTCGACGCCGACGTCGCCCGGCCGTCGGTGCTGCGCACCTTGGGCCTGCCCGGCCAGCGCGGCCTGATGGAGCTGCTGCTCGACGAGCGCGCCGACATGTCCGAGCTGCTGCTGCACACCAATATCGACGGCCTGACCTTGCTGCCGGCCGGCGCCGCCAACCCGCGCGCCACCGAGCTGCTGGCCAGCCAGGCCATGGCCAACCTGTTGAAGGAGATGGCCGGACGCTATCCGGACCGCATCATCATCTTCGATTCGCCACCGCTGCTGCTGACCACCGAGGCGCACGTGCTGGCCGCCCACATGGGCCAGATCGTTGTGGTGGTCGAGGCCGAAAAGACCAGCCAGCACGCGGTCCAGGAATCGCTGCGCCAGCTCGAGGGCCTGAACAACGTCAATCTGGTGTACAACAAGACCCGCGAGTTTCCGGGGACTGCGGCGTATGACTACCAATATAACTATAGTTATCATAATGGCCAGTCCTAAGCGCCGTCACGGGCTGGGCGCCGCCGTATTGTCGCCAGTGCCGACCGTGACGGCGGCGGCGGTGGCGTTGCTGTTTTCGCCGGCGTGCCGCGCGGAGCTGAAGGTGGAGCCGTCGGCGCAATTCCAGCAAACCTACACCGACAACGTCAGCCTGGCGCCGCCGGACCAGGCCCGCAGCCTGTGGATCAGCGAGCTGACGCCGGGCATCACCGTGCGCGACGACAGCCCGCGCCTGCAATTGCTGGCCGCCTACGAGGCGCGCCTGTACGCCTATTCGCGCGACGACCCGGCCGCCAACCAGAGCCTGTCGAACAATTTCAACGGCAAGTTGCACGCCGAGGCCGTCAGCGGCCTGTTGTACCTCGACGCCGCCGGCGCCTACCGCCAGCAGGCCGTGTCGGCGTTCGGCCAGCCGGTCGCCCGGGACGGCGCCGACGGCTACCTGACCGAGAACCGCACCAACGTCAAGAGCTACAGCCTCAGTCCCTACCTGACGCACAGGCTGGGCGCCTTCGCGACCGGCGATCTGCGCTACACGCACGACGTGGTGAGCGCCGACAGCGCCGGTTTCAACCACAGCACGGCCGACAGCGTGCAGGCGGGCCTCGGCGGCAGCGTCGGCGCCCGCATCGGCTGGGGCCTGCAGTACTACCGCCAGCGGCTGGAGGACGGCGCCGGCCCGACCACCATCAGTGGCAACCTGGGGCTCA
Source organism: Burkholderia sp. LMU1-1-1.1 (assembly GCF_040675865.1). Lineage (NCBI taxonomy): Bacteria > Pseudomonadati > Pseudomonadota > Betaproteobacteria > Burkholderiales > Burkholderiaceae > Burkholderia > Burkholderia sp. LMU1-1-1.1. The sequence continues at coordinate 378,440 of NZ_JBEGHG010000067.1, forward strand.
ACGGCTCCTACCTGATCGCCACGCCGCTGCGCCTGACGGCCAGCATCGGCCGCGACCAGTACAAATACGAATCGCAAGTGGGCGACTCGCCGACCGGCAAGTCATGGTCGCTCGGCTTCGGCTGGACGCCGTCGAGCCGCACCAGCGTCAGCGCCAGCTTCGGCAAGCGCTACTTCGGCGACAGCTACCACCTCGACGCGGTGCACCGCACCCGCGCCACCGCCTGGAGCGTGCGTTATTCGACCGACGTCACCACCTCGCGCGACCAGTTCCTGCTGCCGGCGTCGGTGTCGACCTCGGAGCTGCTCGACCGCATGTACGCCGGCGCCATCCCCGATCCCACGCTGCGGCGCCAGGCGATCGACGCCTTCATCCGCGCCAACGGCCTGCCGCGCTCGCTGACCGACAGCGTCAACTATCTGAGCAACCGCTACATCCTGCAGAAGCAGTTCCAAGTGTCGCTGGCCTGGACCTTGGCGCACAGCGTGCTGGTGCTGAGCCTGACGGACGAGCGGCGCAACGCGCTGTCGTCGGTGCAATCGGACAGCACCTTGCTCGGCAGCAGCTTCGGCAGCCTCAACGACAACAGCCACCAGCAGGGCGGCAGCGCCACCTTCAATTACCGGCTGTCGCCGCGCAGCTCGCTGAACCTGTCGGCCAGCTTCAACAAGGCCGATTCGCTGGTCCAGCAGGCCAGCAGCATCAACCGCGCCTTCCGGCTGGCGCTGACCCGCCAGTTCGGCCGGCAACTGACCGGCGACCTCGAACTGCGGCGCCAGACCGGCAGCGTCGCCGGCGCCCTTGGCGGCTACCGCGAGAACGCCATCGTGTTTCATCTCAACCAACGCTTCTGAGGAGCCAGGCCCGCGATGTATGAGAACTATTATGGGCTCAGCGCCAAGCCGTTCCAGCTGCGCCCCGATCCCCACTTTTTCTTCGGCAGCCAGGGCCACAAGCGCGCCATGGCCTATCTCGAATACGGCCTGTCGCAGCGCGAGGGCTTCATCGTCATCACGGGCGAGGTCGGCGCCGGCAAGACCACATTGATGCGCAATATGTTCAACGGGCTGCCGGCCGATGAAATCGTCGCCGCGCAGATCACCAACACCTACCTGAACACCGAGGACACGCTGCGCATGGTGCTGGCGGCGTTCGGCGTGCCGGCCGAGGAGGGCAGCAAGAGCATGCTGCTGGTGCGGCTGGAACAGTTCCTGCGCAACTGCGACAAGCAGGGCAAGCGCGCGCTGCTGGTCGTCGACGAGGCGCAAAACCTCACCGCCCGCACCGTCGAGGAATTGCGCATGCTGTCGAACTTCCAGTCCGACGAGCGCTCGCTGCTGCAAACCTTCCTGCTGGGTCAACCCGAATTCCGCACCACGCTCAACAGCCCGGAGTTGCGCCAGCTGCGCCAGCGCGTCATCGCCACCTACCACCTGGGGCCGATGAACAGCGACGAGACGCGCGCCTACATCGTCCACCGGCTGCAAACGGTCGGCTGGCGCGGCAATCCGTGCTTCACCGACGGCGCCCACGCGGCCATCCACGCCTACGCCGGCGGCATCCCGCGCACCACCAACCACGTCTGCGACCGCCTGCTGCTGATGGGCTTCCTCGAGGAGCTCGACACCTTCACCGAGGCCGAGGTGGCCACGGTGCTGCGCGACATCCGCGACGAGACGGCCGTGCCGGACGGACCGGACGCGGCGCTGGCCATGGAACCGCCAGGCGAGTGGCCGCCCAGCGGCGGCATGGTGTCCCAGGGCACGATCGACGAACGCCTGGTGCGCGTTGAGCGCTCGATGGTGTCGCTGCTGCACGTGCTGAGAAAACTCGTCGCCACTCCCGCCAACCTGCCACAGATGGACAACATCGAATGAGCCACACTGACGTAGACACGCCCGCGCGCAAATTCCGCATCCTGTGCGTGGTCGGCGCCCGCCCCAACTTCATGAAGATGGCGCCCATCATGGCGGCGCTGGCCGAGCCGGCGGCCGGTTTCGAGGCGCGCCTGCTGCACACCGGCCAGCACTACGACGTCGCCATGAACCACCAGATCTTCTCGGCGCTGGGCATCCCGGACCCGGACATCAACCTGGAGGTCGGCTCCGGCAGCCACGCCCTGCAGACGGCCGAGGTCATGCGCAAGTTCGAGCCGGCCATGGACGAGGTGGCGCCCGACGGCGTGCTGGTGGTGGGCGACGTCAATTCCACGCTGGCCTGCGCGCTGGTGGCCAACAAGCGCGGCGTGCCGGTGTTCCACGTCGAGGCGGGCCTGCGCAGCGGCGACCGCGCCATGCCGGAGGAGATCAACCGCATCCTGACCGACCAGCTGTCGGACCTGCTGTTCACCACCGAGTCCAGCGGCCGCGACAACCTGCTGCGCGAGGGCATCGAGGAGCAGCGCATCCATTTCGCCGGCAATGTCATGATCGACACGCTGTTGTCCAACCTGCCGCGCGCGTTGCCGGCGGCCAGCATCGCCGCGATGGCCGGACGCCCCGGCTTCGCCGACGGCGAGGACGGCTACGCAGTGCTGACCTTGCACCGGCCATCGAATGTCGACCGGCCGGAAGTGCTGCGCAGCCTGCTGGAGACGGCGCTGATCGTCTCGCGCCGCACGCCGGTGATGTTCCCGCTGCACCCGCGGACGCGCGCCATGATCGAGCGCGCCGGCCTCGGCGAACTGCTTGACCAGCCGGGCATGCTGCCGCTGCCGCCGATGGGCTACCTGGAAATGCTGGGGCTGATGCGAGGCGCCCGCGTGGTGCTGACCGACTCCGGCGGCATGCAGGAGGAAACCACCGCGCTGGGCGTGCCGTGCCTGACCTTGCGCAACAACACCGAGCGGCCGATCACGGTCGAGCAGGGCACCAACACCATCGTCGGGCAGGACCCGGGCCGCATCCTGGCCGAGTACAACAAGGTGCTCAGCGGCGGCGGCAAGACCGGCCGCGTGCCGCGCTACTGGGACGGCCAGGCGGCGCGCCGCATCGTCCAGATCATGCAGCGCTGGCTCACCGAGCGGGAAGGAAGCGTCCAATGACAGCCATCCAGCCGGTGCGCAACGCCATGACCATCGACGTGGAGGATTACTTCCAGGTGTCGGCGTTCGCCCCGCACATCGCCCGCGACAGCTGGGCCGGGCGCGAATGCCGGGTCGAGGCCAATGTCGACCGCATCCTGGGCATCCTGGACGACGGCGCCGTCGTCGCCACCTTCTTCACCCTGGGCTGGATCGCCGAGCGCTATCCGCAGCTGGTGCGCCGCATCGTCGACGGCGGCCACGAACTGGCCAGCCACGGCTACGGCCACCTGCGGGCGTCGGACCAGAGCCGCGCCGCCTTCCTGGAAGACATCAGTTCCAGCAAAACCATCCTCGAGGATATCGGCGGCCAGGCCGTGCGCGGCTACCGCGCGCCCAGCTTCTCGATCGGCCCGGCCAACCTGTGGGCGCTGGACGCGCTGCAGCAGGCCGGCTACCGCTACAGCTCCAGCATCTATCCCATCGTCCACGACCACTACGGCATGCCGGACGCGCCGCGCTTCGCCTTCTACCCGAACGGCGACCGGGGACTGCTGGAGGTGCCGATCACCACCGTGCGCCTGATGAAGCGCAACCTGCCGGCCGGCGGCGGCGGCTATTTCCGCCTGATGCCGTACGCGATGTCGCGCTGGATGATGCGCCAAGTGAACCGGCAGGATCGCCAGCCGGCCATCTTCTATTTCCATCCATGGGAGCTCGATCCCGGCCAGCCGCGCCCGCAAGGCTTGCAGTGGAAGACGCGATTCCGCCACTACGTCAACCTCGGCCGCATGGATGGCCGCATCCGCGCGCTGACCCGCGACTTCGCCTGGGACCGCATGGACCGGCTGTTCCTGGGGGCGGCATGAGCGCGCTGGCCGAACACGCGCACCTGGCGCCGGCGCCGTCGGCGATGGCCGGCCAGCTGCGGCTGCGCCTGATGGAGGAACAGGACAGCCGGCGCTGGGACGCCTACGTCGACCAGTGCCCGCAGGCGACTTTCTTCCACCGCGCCGGCTGGCAACGCGTGCTGCGCCAGGCGTTCGGCCACCGGACATGGTTCTATTATGTCGAGCGCGCCGGCGTCATCGAAGGCATCTTGCCGCTGGGCGAGGTGCGCAGCCGCGTCTTCGGCCACTGGCTGGGCGCGTTGCCGTTCTGCGTCTACGGCGGCATCGCCGCCGCTTCGGACGAGGCGCGCGCCATGCTCGACCAGGCCGCGCAGGCGCTGGCGCGGGAGCTGGGCGTCGGCCACCTCGAATACCGCAACATCGAGCGCGGCCACCCTGGCGATCCGGATTGGCTGGTCAAGCCCTTGTATGTGACGTTCCGCAAGGCCATCGTCGCCGATGACGAGCAAAATATGAACGCCATTCCGCGCAAGCAGCGCGCCATGGTCAGGAAGGGCATCAAGTTCGGCTTGCGGGGCGAGGTCGACCAGGACGTCGGACGTTTTTATGCCGCCTACGCGCGCAGCGTCCACCGTCTCGGCACGCCGGTGTTTTCGCGCCGCTATTTCGCGCTGCTCAAGGAAACCTTCGGCGACGATTGCGAGGTGCGCGTGATTACCCATGATGGCGAACTGGTGGCAGGCGTGCTGAGCTTCTTCTTCCGCGACCAGGTGCTGCCGTACTACGGCGGCGGACTGGACAACGCCCGCGCGCTGGCCGGCAACGACTTCATGTACTGGAACCTGATGCAGGCGTCGGCCGCGCGCGGCATGCGGCGGTTCGACTTCGGCCGCAGCAAGCTGGGCACCGGCGCCTTCGACTTCAAGAAGAATTGGGGTTTCGAACCGGAGCCGCTGGACTACGAGGTCAGGCTGATCAAGGCGTCGGCGGTGCCGGAAAACAACCCGCTTAATCCCAAGTACCGGCTGTTCATCCGGATGTGGCGGCGGCTGCCGCTGCCGGTGGCGAACATGCTTGGGCCGCACATCGTCAAGAACCTGGGCTGACACGTGGAAAAACTGCTGCTCCTGGTACACCGTATTCCGTATCCGCCCAACAAGGGCGACAAGATACGGTCGTACCATTTGCTGCGTCACCTGTGCGCCCGCTACGAGGTTCATCTAGGCACCTTCGTCGACGACGCCGATGATTGGCGGCACGTGCCGCATCTGCAAGCGATGTGCGCCGGCAGCCATTTCGGCGCGCTCCATCCGCTGTGGGGACGGTTGCGCAGCCTGGCGGCGCTGGCTGGCGGGCGGGCGCTGTCGTGCGACTACTACCGGGACGCCGGCATGCGGCGCTGGGTCGACGACACAGTGGAGCGCGAAGGCATCAGCCGCATCGTCTGTTATTCCTCGCCGATGGCGCAGTACGCGGACGCCCATCCGTCGGCCCGGCGCGTGATGGATTTCGTCGATGTCGATTCCGACAAGTGGCGCCAGTACGCCGACGGCAAGCGCTGGCCGATGCGCCAGGTCTACCAGCGCGAGGCGCGCCTGCTGCTCGACTACGAGCGCGGGGTGGCGCGCGCCAGCGACGCCGCCTTGTTCGTGTCGGCGCCCGAGGCGGCGCTGTTCCGCACCCTGGCCCCGGAAAGCGCGGCCAGCATCGGCCACTACAGCAACGGCGTCGACACCGAATTCTTTTCTCCGGCGAACGGCGGCGCCTCGCCATATCCGGCGGGCGCGCGCGTGCTCGCCTTCACCGGCGCCATGGATTACTGGCCCAACATCGACGCCGTCAGCTGGTTCGCGCGCGAGGTGTTGCCCGTGATCCGCGCCGCCGCGCCGGACGTGCTGTTTTGCATCGTCGGTTCGCGGCCGGCGCCGGCAGTGCAACGCCTGGCCGAGCTGCCAGGCGTGATGGTGACCGGCACCGTGCCCGACGTGCGCGCCTACGTGGCGCACGCGGCGCTGTGCGTGGCGCCGATGCGCATCGCGCGCGGCATCCAGAACAAGGTGCTGGAGGCGATGGCGATGGCGCGGCCGGTGCTGGTGTCGCCGCAAGCGCTGGAAGGCATAGACGCCGTGCCGGGCCGCGAACTGCTGCTGGCCGACGACGCCGCCGGCCACGCCCGCGCCGCGCTCGATTATCTGAACGCGCCCGATCCGGCCATCGGCGCGGCGGCGCGCGCCAAGGTCGAGCAACTGTACGGCTGGGAAAGCAACCTGGCGCCGGTGTCCGCCTTGCTGGAACGGCGGCCGGCCCAGCCCTGGCCCCGGAGCGCCTGACATGAGCACGATCTTAACCACTGCCGACCCGCGCGCCAGCGCAAGCCCGGCCGGCGTCGGCGACGGCACCGGCCGCCGCGCCAAGCCCGCCACGGTCAATCGCGTCGTCATCTTCGCCTTGTTGCTGATTTTGCTGCCGCTGGCGGCCTACTGGGGCACGGCCGCCTCCATCGTGCAGATCTGGTCGCGCTCGGAAACCTTTGCCCACGGCTATATGATCGTGCCGATCAGCCTGTGGCTGGCCTGGCAGCGCCGCGAACGGCTGCGGGCGATGACGCCGGCGCCGTTCTGGCCGGCGCTGCTGCCGCTGGCCGGCTGCGGCATGTTCTGGCTGTTGGCCGACCTGGGCGAGGTGCAGGTGATGCGGCAGTACGCCTTCGTCGCGATGTTCCCGTTGACGGCGCTGGCGGTGCTCGGGTGTCGCATGGCGCGCGTGATCGCCTTCCCGTTATTGTTCCTGTTCCTGGCCGTGCCGGTGGGCGACAGCCTGATCGAGCCGCTGATGAGCGTCACCGCCAATTTCACCGTGGCGGCGCTGCGCCTGAGCGGCATACCGGTCCTGCACGAAGGTAATAACTTCATCCTGCCGTCGGGCGGGTGGTCGGTGGTGGAGGCGTGCAGCGGGCTGCGCTACCTGATCGCGTCGATCACGGCCGGCTTGCTGTACGCCTACATGACCTATACGCGCTGGTCGAAGCGCCTGCTGTTCGTGGCGGTTGCCGCCTTGCTGCCCATCCTGGCCAACGGCTTGCGCGCCTACATGATCGTCATGCTCGGCCACCTGAGCGGCATGACCTTGGCGGTCGGGGTCGACCACCTGCTGTACGGCTGGCTGTTCTTCGGCATCGTCATCTTCGCGTTGTTCCTGATCGGCGCGCGCTGGCGCGACCGCCTGCCGCCGGCATCCTTGCCGTTGCCGCGGAGCGTGTCGCAACGGCCGCCAACGGCGCGCATCGCGGCGATGGCGCTGGCCGTGGCGGTGGCCTTGGGCGTCTGGCCCGCCTATGCCGCCTATCTGCAAAGCACCGGCGACACGGCGCCGCCGCTCGGTCTCGACAGGTTCCCGGCGAAGGCGCCGCTCGCCGCCGCCTTCACCGACTGGCAGCCCGCTTACACCGCGCCGGCCGTCTCGCTGAGGCGCTACTACGCGCAGCAAGACCAGCAGGTCGGCTTGTCGCTGTTGTATTACCGGCATCAAACCGAAGCAAGCAAACTGATCACGTCGATGAACCGGTTGACGTCGATGGTGAACTCGCCATGGAACCTGACCGGCGGCACGGTGCGCAACGAGACCGTGGCCGGCCGCGGCCTGGCCGTGCGCGAATCGACATTGAACAGCGCCGACGGCGCGCTTCTGGTGTGGCACTGGTACTGGATCGACGGCCGCGCCACCACCAGCGATACGATGGGCAAACTTCTGCAAATCAGGCAGCGTGTGCTCGGCGGCAGCGACGACGGCGCCGCCGTGATGCTGTTCGCGCCGCTCGGCGACCATCCGGACGGCGCCCGCGCCGCCATGCGCGCCTTCCTCGCCGACAATCTCGGCGCGCTGGATACCACCTTGGCGCGGGTCCGCGCGCAACAGGGGGGGAGGCGATGAAGCCGCCACTGGTCGTGCACCTGATCTACCGTCTCGATTTCGGCGGCATGGAAAACCTGATGGTCGAACGCATCAACCGCATGCCGGCCGGACAGTACCGGCACGCGGTGATCGCGCTGACCGGCTACACCGCGTTCGCCGAGCGCATCACCCGCGGCGACGTCGCCCTGTACGCGCTCGACAAGCCGCCGGGACTGGCGCTGGGCACCCACGCCGCGCTGTGGCGCCTGTTGCGGCAACTGCGCCCCGAGATACTGCACACTTACAACCTGTCGGCCATCGAGTACGCCCCGGCCGCGCTGCTGGCCGGCGTGCCGGTGCGCATCAACGGCGCCCACGGCCGCGACGCCGCCGATCCCAAGGGGCTGAACCGCAAGCACCGGCTGCTGCGCCGGCTGATGATCCCGTTCTACGACCATTGCTACGCCAATTCGGCCGAGATGCTGGCCTGGAACCGCGAGGTCATTGGCGTGCCGGCGAGCAAGAGCCGCCTGCTGCCGAACGGCATCGACATCGACCGCTACCGTCCACCCACGCCCGCCGAGACCAGCGGCCCGCTGGACCGCCATTTCGGCCCGGGCTGCCTGGTGATCGGCAGCGTCGGCCGTATCGAGCCGGTGAAGAACCACGCGCTGCTGCTGACCGCCTTCGCCGCCTTGCGCGCGCGCCGTCCCGACCTGGCCGGCCGGCTCCGGCTGGCGATCATCGGCGACGGCCCGTTGCTGCCGGCGTTGCGCGCGCAGGTCGACACCGCCGGCCTGAACGGCGCCGTCTGGCTGCCCGGCAAACGCGACGACGTCGCCGCCATCCTGCGCGGACTGACCGTGTTCGCGCTGCCGTCGATCGCCGAGGGCACGCCCGGTGCCGCGCTGGAGGCCATGGCCAGCGGCGTACCGGTGATCGGCAGCGACGTCGGCGGGGTGCCGGAGGTGGTGGCCGACGGCGCCACCGGCGCGCTGGTGCCGCCCGGCGACAGCGAAGCGCTGTGCGCGGCGCTGGAACGCTACGCGACCCGTCCCGCGCTGGTGCACGAACACGGGCTGGCCGCGCGCCTGCGCGTGACCCAGCATTACGGCATGCCGGCGATGGTGGCCGCCTACCAGGCGCTGTACGACGAACTGTGCGAACGAAAACTTAAACTGGGAAGGCGGGTGGCATCATGTGCGGAATAGTGGGCATCATGGATATAGGCGGCAAGCGCGACATCGATCGCGCGGTGCTGCAGCGCATGAACGAGACCCAGCACCATCGCGGCCCGGACGAGGCGGACCTGTACCTGGAGCCCGGCATCGGCTTCGGCCACCGGCGCCTGTCGGTGATCGACATCGCCGCCGGCCTGCAACCGCTCGGCAACGAGGACGGTTCGGTGATGGTCTGCTTCAACGGCGAGATCTACAACTTCCGCGAGCTGACGGTGGAACTGAAGGCGCTCGGCCATGTGTTCCGCACCCGCTGCGACACCGAGGTCATCGTCCACGCCTGGGAGGAGTGGGGCGAGGCGTGCGTGCACCGCTTCCGCGGCATGTTCGCCTTCGGCCTGTGGGACCGCAACCAGCAAACCATGTTCATCGGGCGCGACCGCCTCGGCGTCAAGCCGCTGTATTACTGCGTGACCGCCGACGGCTTCCTCGCCTTCAGTTCCGAGCTCAAGGCGCTGGCCTCGCTGCCGGACCTGGAGCGCCGCATCGATCCGCGCGCCGTCGAGGACTATTTCGCGTACGGCTACATCCCCGAGCCGCGCACGATCTACCAGGGCGCGCTGAAGCTGGCGCCCGGCCACACCTTGACGCAAAAAGTCGGCGCGCCGCCGGCCACCCCGGTCAAGTTCTGGGATGTGCCGTTCGCGCCGCACGCGCCGATGGCCAGCGCCGATGTCGAGCATGAATTGATCGAGCGGCTGCGCGAGGCCGTGCGCATCCGGCTGGTGGCGGACGTGCCGCTGGGCGCCTTCCTGTCCGGCGGCGTCGATTCGAGCGCCGTGGTGGCGATGATGGCGGGCATGAGCGACACGCCGGTCAACACCTGCACGATCGGCTTCCAGGACAAGGCCTTCGACGAATCCGACTACGCGGCCCAGGTGGCGGCGCAGCACGGCACCGACCACTACACGGGCAACGTCGGCACCGACGACTACGCGCTGCTCGACACCCTGGCGGGACTGTACGACGAACCGTTCGCCGACAGCTCGGCGATTCCGACCTACCGCGTGTGCCAGCTGGCGCGCCAGCGGGTGACGGTGGCGCTGTCCGGCGACGGCGGCGACGAGAACCTGGCCGGCTACCGCCGCTACCGCTACGCGATGAACGAGCACCGCGTGCGCGGCCGCATTCCGGCCGGCCTGCGCAAGCCGGTGTTCGGTTTGCTGGGCCGCTGGTATCCCAAGGCCGACTGGGCGCCGCGCGTGTTCCGCGCCAAGACCACCTTCGAGGCGCTGTCGCGCGACCTGGTCGAGGGCTACTTCCACGGCGTGACCCTGATGAGCGACGCCATGCGCGCGGAATTGTTCTCGGACCGCTTCAAGACCGGCCTGCAAGGCTACCGCGCGATCGAAGTCATGCGCGGCCACGCCGACAAGGCGCCGACCGACGATCCGCTGTCGCTGCTGCAGTACCTGGACCTGAAGACCTATCTGCCGGGCGACATCCTGACCAAGGTCGACCGCGCCAGCATGGCGCACGCGCTGGAGGTGCGGGTGCCGCTGCTGGACCATCAACTGGTCGAATGGATCTCCGGCCTGCCGCCGTCGCTCAAGCTGCAGGGCGGCGAGGGCAAGTACATCTTCAAGAAAAGCCTGGAATCGCACCTGCCGCACGATATCCTGTACCGCAAGAAGATGGGCTTCTCGGTGCCGCTGGCCGCGTGGTTCCGCGGCCCGCTCAAGCAGCGCGTGCACGATGCGCTGCTGGGGCCACTGCTGGGCGACAGCGGCATGTTCAACGCCGACTACCTGCGCCATCTGCACGAGCAGCACCAGGCCGGGTTGCGCGACTACAGCGCGCCGATCTGGTCGCTGCTGATGTTCGAGGCGTTCCTGCGCAAGGAGCTGCGCGCATGAGCACGGCAACCTTACACGCCGGGATCGACGCCGACGCCGCTGCGGCTCCGCTGCGCATCCTGCACGTGCTCGATCATTCGATCCCGCTGCACAGCGGCTACACCTTCCGCACCCGCGCCATCCTGCGCCAGCAACGCGTGCTGGGCTGGCAGACCTTCCAGCTCACGGGCCCGAAACAGGGCGCCAGCGACGCCGCGAAGGAGCGGATCGACGGCCTGGACTTCTACCGCACGCCGCCGGCCAGCGGCGTCAAGGCCGGTCTGCCCGCGCTGCGCCAGCTGGCGGTGATCGATGCCATCGAGGCGCGCCTGCTGGACGTGGCGCGCGAGGTGCGGCCGGACATCCTGCACGCGCATTCGCCGGCGCTGAACGCCATCGCCGCGCTGCGGGTCGGGCGCCGCCTCGGCATTCCGGTGGTGTACGAAATCCGCGCCTTCTGGGAGGACGCCGCCGTCGACCACGGCTCCAGCAGCGAAGGCGGGCTGCGCTACCGCGCCACGCGGGCGATGGAGACCTATGCGCTGCGCCGGGTCGACGCCGCCACCACCATCTGCGAAGGGCTGCGGGCCGACATCGCCGCGCGCGGCATCGAGCCGGGCAAGGTGACCGTGATACCGAACGCCGTCAATATCGCCGACTTCAGCGTCGGCGGCGCCCGCGACGAGGCGCTGGCCGCGCAACTGGGCCTGCACGGCAAGGTGGTGCTGGGCTTCATCGGCTCCTTCTACGCCTATGAAGGCCTGCACATCCTGCTGGAAGCGCTGCCCGGCATCATCGCGCGGCGGCCGGATATCCGTCTGCTGCTGGTCGGCGGCGGCGCCCAGGAGGCCGCGCTGCGCAGCCAGGCGCAGGCGCTGGGCGTGGGCGCGCACGTGGTTTTCACCGGCCGCGTGCCGCACGAGCAGGTGCAGCGCTACTACGACCTGACCGACGTGCTGGTGTATCCGCGCGTGAAGATGCGCCTGACCGACCTGGTCACGCCGCTCAAGCCGCTGGAGGCGATGGCCCAGGGGCGGCTGCTGGTCGCCTCGGATGTCGGCGGCCACCGCGAACTGATCGAGGATGGCGAGACCGGCGTGCTGTTCGCCGCTGGCGACCCGCGAGCGCTCACCGAGCAGGTGCTGGCGCTGCTGGCGGCGCCGCAGCGCTGGGACGCGCTGCGCGCCGGCGGCCGCCGCTTTGTCGAGCACGAACGCAATTGGGCCGTCAGCGTGGCGCGCTACCGCGCGGTCTACAAAAGCGTCGGCGCGGAGCGGGCGGCATGATGGAGTCACCGGTGCACATCGGCTTGATCGGACCGCTGCCGCCGCCGCCGGGCGGCATGGCGAACCAGACCTTGCAATTGAATGAACTGCTGCTGCGCGACGGCCACCGTGTCGAGCTGGTGCGGATGAACGCGCCCTACAGGCCGGCGTGGGCCGGCCGCGTCCCGGTGCTGCGCGCCGGCGTGCGGCTGCTGCCTTATTTGTGGCGGCTGTGGCGGGTGGCCGGCAAGGTCCAGCTGCTGCACGTGATGGCCAATTCCGGCTGGTCCTGGCATTTGTTCGCGGCGCCGGCGATCTGGATCGCGCGCCTGCGCGGCTGTCCGGTCGTTGTCAACTACCGGGGCGGGGAGGCCGACGCCTTCCTTCAGCGGGCTGTCGACTGGGTCCGTCCCAGCCTGCGCCGCAGCGCCGCTTTGCTGGTGCCGTCCGGTTTTCTGGAGGCGGTGTTCCTCAAGCACGGCTTCGGCAGCACGGTGGTGCCCAATGTGATCAACCTGGAGCGCTTCGGCGCCGCCGGCGCCGACACCGCGCCATCGGCGGGCAGGGCGCCGTCGGTGCTGGTGGCGCGCCATCTCGAGCCGATCTACGACAACCAGACGGCGCTGCGGGCGTTCGCGCTGCTGGCCGCCCGTTATCCGGCCGCGCAGCTGGTGATCGCCGGCAGCGGGCCGGAGGCCGAGATGCTGGCCGCGCTGGCGGACCATCTCGGCATCGCGCAGGCGGTGCGTTTCACCGGCCGCATCGACAATTCGGCCATGGCGGCGTTGTACCGGGAGGCCGACATCATGCTCAACCCCAGCCTGGTCGACAACATGCCCAACTCGGTGCTGGAGGCGCTGGCCGGCGGCGTGGCGGTGGTCAGCACCGATGTCGGCGGCGTGCCGTATCTGGTCGAACATCGCCGCAGCGCCTTGCTGGTGCCGCCGAAAAATCCCCAGGCGATGGCGGACGCCATGTTTCTGCTGCTGGGGGAGCCGGATCTGAAGGAGCGGCTGCGCCAGGCCGGGTTGCAACTGGCCGACCAGTACACGTGGGCGCAGGTGCGTCCGCGCCTGTTGCAGGTGTATCGCTCGGTGATCGAGAAAGCCAACAAGGCCGGCGGCCCCTCCGCCGCCGGCGGGAGCAAAGCATGAACACTGTTGTGAATACCGGCGCGCCGTCATCGGCGCAGGCCCCGCTGGCGCCGCGCAGTTTGTACACGGCGGTCGTGGCCGGACTGCTGTTTCCGTTGCAGGAACAGTTCAAGCGCCACACCACGGTGAGCGTGCGCCGGCGCATGGACGACAGCGAGTACTGGGCGCCGGAGCGGCTCGAGAGGCTGCGCCTGGAACGCCTGCGCCGCCTGCTGCTGCGGGCGCAGACGCAGGTGCCGTATTACCGCGCATTGTTCGCCGAAACCGGCTTCGACGCCCGCCGCGACGTCGACTCGCTGGACGCGCTGGCGCGTCTGCCGCTGCTGGACAAGGCGCTTATACGCCGGCACAGCGCCGACCTGCGCGCCGGCGACGCCGGCGGGCTGGCGCGCTTCAACACCGGCGGCTCCAGCGGCGAGCCGTTGATCTTCTACATCGGCAAGGAGCGCGTCAGCCACGACGTCGCCGCCAAGTGGCGCGCCACGCGCTGGTGGGACGTCGACATCGGCGACCCGGAAATCGTGGTCTGGGGCTCGCCGATCGAGCTGGGCGCGCAGGACCGCGCCCGCGCGGTGCGCGACCGCGTGATGCGCACCATGCTGCTGCCGGCGTTCGAGATGTCGGAGGCGAACCTGGACGCCTTCGTCGCCCGCATCCGGGCGCGGCGCCCGCGCATGCTGTTCGGCTATCCGTCGGCGCTGTCGCATATCGCCCGCCACGCCGAGCTGCGCGGCCAGCGCATGGACGATCTGGGCATCCGCGTCGCCTTCGTCACCTCCGAGCGGCTGTACGACGAGCAGCGCGAGCAGATCGCCCGCGTCTTCGGCTGCGCGGTGGCCAACGGCTACGGCGGCCGCGACGCCGGCTTCATCGCCCACCAGTGCCCGCACGGCGGCATGCACATCACCGCCGAGGACATCATCGTCGAAATCGTCGACGCCGGGGGCCGGCCGCTGCCGCCCGGCGCCACCGGCGAGATCGTCGTCACCCACCTCGCCAGCGGCGACTTTCCGTTCATCCGCTACCGCACCGGCGACGTCGGCGCGCTGTCGACCCGCCAATGCGGCTGCGGGCGCAGCCTGCCGATGCTCGAAGAGATACAAGGACGCAGCACCGATTTCCTGGTGGCGGCCGACGGCACCGTCATGCACGGCCTGGCGCTGGTGTACATCCTGCGCGATATCGAGGGCATGAAGGCCTTCAAGATCATCCAGGAATCGCTGCATGCGACACGCGTGCAGGTGGCGCTCGATACGCCGCTGGAAGACGCGCTGCGCGATCACATCACGCGTGGCGTGCGGGCGCGGCTCGGCGCGCAGGTCGAGGTGACGGTCGAACGGGTGGAGGCGATCGCGCCGGAGGCGTCCGGCAAATTCCGCTACGTGGTGAGCAAGGTCGACGCGGCGCGCAACTACGGAGCCGGGGCGCCATGAGGGATTTGCTGGTCACCTTGCTGGTGTTCGGATCGCTGCCGTTCATTTTCAAGCGGCCGCCGTTCGGCGTCGTCATGTGGATCTGGATCAGCGTGATGAATCCGCATTCGCAGGGCTGGGGTTTCGCTCGCAGCTTCCCGTTCGCGGCGGTGATCGCGGCCACCATCATCGTCGCCATGGTGCTGCACAAGGACAAGTACCGGCTGCCGGCCCATCCGGTCACCTGGGTCTTCCTCGCGTTCATGGGCTGGATGAGCGTCACCTCGCTGTTCTCGATCCACGGCGTCGAGGTGGTCACCCAGCAATGGATCAAGGTGTACAAGATCTTCGGCATGACGGCGGTGGTGATGATGCTGGTGCGCACCCGCCAGGAGATCGAATGGCTGGTGTGGACGGTGGTCGTGTCGCTGGGGTTTTACGGCGTCAAGGGCGGCATCTTCACCTTGCGCAGCGGCGGCAACTTCCGCGTCTGGGGCCCGGAGGGCACCTTCATCGATGGTAACAACGAGGTGGCGCTGGCCCTGGTGATCGTCATTCCGCTGATGTACTACCTGATCGGCAATGTGCGCCCGCGCTGGGCCAAGGGCGCGCTGGTCGCCGCCATGCTGCTGTGCGCGCTGGCGTCGCTGGGCTCGTATTCGCGCGGCGCCGCGCTGGCGATCGCGGCCATGACCACGGTGCTGTGGCTGAAAAGCCAGAACAAGCTGCCGCTCGGCGTGCTGCTGGCGATGGCCGTGCCGTTCATGGTGCTGCTGATGCCGTCGCAATGGCACGAGCGCATCGACACCATCAACACTTACCAGGAGGACATGTCGGCCATGGGCCGTATCAATGCCTGGCGCATGGCGTTCAACCTGGCCAACGACCGCCTGCTGGGCGGCGGCTTCGAGATTTACGACGGCCAGGTGTTCGCGCGCTACGCTCCGATCCCGGCGGACGTGCACGCGGCCCACAGCATCTATTTCCAGGTGTTGGGCGAGCATGGATGGATGGGCCTGGCGCTGTACCTGGGACTGGGCGTCATAGTCTGGCGCACCGGCAGCGCCATCGTGCGCCAGGCCAGGGGCGTGCCGGAGCTTGAATGGGCGATCCGGCTGGCCACCATGCTGCAGGTGAGCCTGGTCGGCTTCGCGGTCGGCGGCGCGTTCCTGAGCTTGGTTTATTTCGACGTGCCGTACATGATCATGGCCGCCATGGTGGCGACCCGGCTGCTGGTGGCGCGCCAGGTTGGCCCGCAACGCCGGCCGGCGGCGCGGCCCGTGGACCGGCAAGCGGACGCCGGCGCCGGCGTGGCGCCAACATGAACGCGCGCGTCGGCACCATGCCGTCCGCGCCGAGCCGCGGCGCCGGCTGGCCGGCGCGGGCATTGTTGCGCCTGATGTCGCCCGGCGGCCGGCACGGCCTGAGCATCATGATTTATCACCGGGTGCTGGCGGCGCCCGATCCGCTGTTCCCGGGCGAGATAGACCGGAAAGCCTTCGGCCTCCAGCTCGCCTTGCTGAAGTCCTCGTGCAACGTGCTCGCGCTGGAGGACGCGGTGCGCCTGATGCGCGACGGGCGATTGCCGCCGCGCGCGGCCTGCATCACCTTCGACGACGGCTACGCCGACAACGCGGTCGAGGCGCTGCCCATCCTGCAGCGCTTCGGCCTGACCGCCACGTTCTTCGTCGCCACCGGCTTCCTGGACGGCGGCCGCATGTGGAACGACACCGTCATCGAGCTGGTGCGCAAGGCGCCCGGTGCGCGCTTCGATGCCCGCACGGCGGGGCTGGGCTTGCTGCCGCTGGACGGCCCGGAGGCGCGGCGGACCGCCATCGGCGCCTTGATCGGCCACCTCAAATACCTGCCGATGGAGGAGAGGCTGGCCCTGGTCGAGCGCTTGGCCGGGGAGGCCGACTACGCCCTGGCGCAAGACCTGATGATGAGCAGCGCGCAGGTGCGCCATCTGCACGCCGCCGGCATGGGCATCGGCGCCCACACGGTCAACCATCCGATCCTGGCGGCGATTCCTGCGCGCCAGGCGGGCGACGAGATCGCGGCCGGCAAGCAGCGGCTGGAAACCCTGCTGGGGGCGCCGGTGCCGCTGTTCGCCTATCCGAACGGCAAGCCAAATGTCGACTACCGCGCCGAACATGTCGGCATCGTGCGCGAACTGGGTTTCGAAGGCGCGGTGTCGACCGCCTGGGGCGGACGCGCCGCCGACCTGTACCAACTGCCGCGCTTCACGCCTTGGGACCTGGGCGCGCCGCGCTTCCAGCTGCGGCTGGCGATGAACCTGGCGCGGCGGGCCGATATGGCCGCTCCCCCGGCCGATGCTTCGGCCGCATAAGAGGGCCAGCGTACAGAGAAAATCCCCACTCCACGCCATATTGATGACTTAAGCCATTTGTAAGACTTTTTGGTATAATTTCATTGAGTTACGGCAATTTCCATATCCTTTTGGTGCCGTCAACCGCTGGCCAAGGAGAACGATGATGGAACGGGTAGTGGTGGTCGGTGCCTCCGCGGGGGGCATTCCGGCGCTGGAGGCGATCTGTGCGGAGCTGCCTTCGGATTTTGCCGCGCCCATACTCGTCGTCATGCACGTCGGCCCCCAGGGCAATGAACTTCTGGAAGTACTGGCAAAATGCTGCCGCCTGCCGGCATCGCACGCCATCGACGGTCAATATGCCGAAGCCGGCGCCATCCTCGTCGCCGCCCCCGGCCGCAATCTGACCATCGTCAACGACCACGGCAAGGTGCGCGTCAAGCTGACCGACGGCGCCAATCCCAATCTGCTGGCGCCCGCCGTCAATCCCTTGTTCCTGTCGGCCGCCGCCGAGTTCGGCGAGCGGGTCGTGGGCACGGTCTTGTCCGGCTTCCTGGACGACGGCACCGACGGCCTGCGCGCCATCAAGGCCGCCGGCGGCACCGCCATCGCCCAGGAGCCGCTCGACGCGCTGTGTCCCGACATGCCCGCCAGCGCGATCCGCCAGGTGGCGGTCGACTCCATCCTGCGCGCCGACGCCATCGCGCCGGTATTGACGGCGCTGGCCACAACGCCCGTTGGCCCGCCGCCCGCGTCGCCACCCGTCGCCGCGCCATCCCGCGTGCCGCCCCGCCCGGTCGGCGCCATCGACGCGGGCATCCCGGGGATGCTCGCCGCATCGCTGCGACCGAAGAAGTAACCGTCGCGCCGCCAGCCCGCCCCGGCGGTCGCCGAACGCCAGTTTCTCCGTTGCCAACGCCAGGCGGCGCGAGCCGCACGCCTGTGCAAAAATGCAACATCTCCCGCCTCCAACCGTCCCCCGTGCGGTGTCCAGATTGATGTCAAAAAACTACTGGCGTTAAAAATATATATACAGATTTGATGCAATATCTATAATAATATAGCGTCATGAAACAGGCGGCCTCGACCGGCTCGCCGCTGTCGAAGCGCAGGCATAAGGGGTTCAAGATGGCTCGTACCAAATCCGGCGCGGCAAGCGCCACACGCCTGATCGGCGGTTTGTCGATGGTGCTTCTGTTGGGCGCATGCGGGCAGCGGCAAACGCCCGACGAGCTGATCGCCGATGCCGGTCGGCTGCAGGCGAAAGGCGATCATCGCGCCGCCATTATCCAGCTCAAGAACGCGCTCGAGGGAAAACCGAAGGACCGGAACGCGCGCTTCCTGCTCGCGCAGGCCTCGCTCGACATCGGCGACGCCAGCTCGGCCGAGAAGGAGGCGCTGCGCGCCATCGAACTCGGCTACGACCCGGCGGCGGCGTACGTGGTGCTGGCGGCTTCGCTGATCAACCAGGGACGCTACGCCGATGCCCTGGCCCGCACCGGGTCGGCGCCCGACGCCGGCAATCTGGAACTGATGGTGTTGCGCGCGCAAGCGCAGTTCTCGCTGGGCAAACCGGAACTGGCCAGGCAGGGCTATCGCGATGCGCTGGCCAAAAATCCGGCCTATGCCCCCGCCCTGGTGGGGATGGCCGTCCTTGCGGTCAACGACAAGGATTCGCAAGGGGCCGCCGTCTTGATCGACCAGGCTATCAAGTCCGATGCGCGCAACGCCGAGGCCTGGCGGTTCAAGGGCGAAATGTTGCGTTACGAGGGCAAGTGGGACGAGGCCGACGCCTGCTTCGACAAGGTGCTGGCCATCAAGCCCGACGACCGCGCCGCGTATCTGCAAAAGGCGACGCTGGCGATCGCCGCGCGCAAATTCGAGCTGGCCGGCCAACACCTGCAGGCGGCGCGCAAGCTGGCCCCGGGCAACGTGATGGTGACTTACACCCAGGCCTTGCTGGATGTCTCGCAGGGCAAGAACGAAGCGGCGCGTACGAGCTTGTTGGAGGTGCTGAAGCTGGCCCCGGAGCATTTGCCCAGCATCTTGCTGGCCGGCGTGGTGGAGTACAACCTGGACTCCACGCAACAGGCGGAACGTTATCTGCGCAAGTACGTGGAAAGCAATCCGAACAATTCGTACGCCAACAGCATGCTGGCGGCCACTTTGCTGCGTGAGAAACAGCCGGCGGAGGCCATGCGCGTATTGCGCGATACGCTCAAGGAAGGCCAGGCCGGCCCCCAGCTGCTGGCCCTGGCCGGCAAATCGGCGATCGCCACCGGCGACTATGACAAGGCAAGCGAATATCTGCGCCAGGCGACCAAGCTCGCGCCCGACCAGGCGGTGCTGCGTACCTCGCTCGGCCTGAGCGAGATGCTCGGCGGCGCCGAGGTGAGCGGCCTGGCCAATCTGGAGGCGGCCACCGCGCTGGACGCCAAATCGGTGGTGGCCACCACGGCGCTGGTGCGCGCCGAGCTCGATCTGAAACACTATGACAAGGCGCTTGCCGCCGCCGCGCGGCTGGTGAAGGTCCAGCCCGACGACGCCGACGCGGTGCTGCTGCTGGCGCTGGCGCAGCACGGCAAGGACGATCGCGCCGCCGCGCGCGCATCGTACGAACGCGCGCTGGCGTTGCGGCCGGGCCACCTGGACGTGGTGCGCGGCCTGGTGCGCCTGGACCTGCAGGAGGGGCGCGACGACGCGGCCGAGCAGCGGCTCAAAAAGCTGGCCAAGGACAAGGGGCCGGTCGCCGTCGAGGCGATGAGCATGCTCGCCGAGCTGGCCGTCCGGCGCGGCCGCCCGGCCGAGGCCACCGGATGGCTCGAGCAGGCGCATGCGGCGGCGCCCGACGCGCTGGAGCCGGCGCTGCGGCTGGCGCTGCAATACCTGGGCGTGGACCAGGGCGCCAAGGCGCTGACCATGGCGCGCAAACTGCAGGCCGCCAACGCCGACAACCCGTCGTTGCTGGATGTCCTCGGCCAGGCCCAGCTGGTCCAGGACGAGCCGTTGGCCGCGCTCGATACGTTCAGCAAGCTGGCGGCGCTGGCGCCCAAATCCGGGCTGGTGCAGTTCCGTATCGCCACCACCTATCTGCGCCTGAAGGACGAGGCCAAGGCGACGGCGGCGTTGCAAAAGGCGCTGGCGCTGCAGCCGGACTTGCTTGCCGCGCAACTGGCGCTGATCGACATGGCCCAGCGGAGCGGCAAGCCCGAGCAGGGCATCGCCATGGCGCGCCAGATCCAGAAGGCGCACCCGCAAGATCCGGTCGGTTTCGTGCTCGAGGGCGACCTGCTGCTGGCGCGCAAATTGCCGGACCAGGCGCGCGCGCGCTACGAGAGCGCCGACGCGCTGGCGCCGAAACAGGCGGTCAAGATCAAGATCGTCAACGCCATGCGGCTCGCGGGCAAGCGCAAGGAGGGCGACGACCGGCT
This sequence comes from Burkholderia sp. LMU1-1-1.1, assembly GCF_040675865.1. Classification (NCBI taxonomy): domain Bacteria; kingdom Pseudomonadati; phylum Pseudomonadota; class Betaproteobacteria; order Burkholderiales; family Burkholderiaceae; genus Burkholderia; species Burkholderia sp. LMU1-1-1.1. Next base: position 398,868 of record NZ_JBEGHG010000067.1, read on the forward strand.
GCGGGCCTGGCTGGCGCAGTATCCGGAGGCCACCTATCTGTTCATGTACGCCGCCGAATTGCGGTTGCAGGAGGAGCGCTACCCGGAGGCGGCCACGCTGCTGGAGTCCGTGCTCAAGCGGGAGCCGTCGAACGTCGGCGCGCTCAACAACCTGGCGTGGGCCTACCTGCAGACCAGGGACGGACGCGCGCTGCAGACCGCCGAGCGCGCCTACAAGCTGGACGAGGGCAACCCGCAAACGGCCGATACGCTGGGGTGGACCCTGCTCGAGCTGGGCCAGGTCGAGCGCGCCGTGCCGCTGCTGCGCAAGGCCGCCACGCTCGCCCCCGAGGTCGGCGATATCCGCTACCACCTGGCGGTGGCCTACTTCAAACATGGCAACAAGGTCGACGCGCGCAAGGAACTCGAGCAGTTGATCGCCAAAAAGCAGCCGTTCACGCACAGCGGCGCGGCGCAGGATTTGCTCCAACAACTATAAGAGCGGCGTCGCCCGTCGTCGGGGCAGAACAGCCGCAGGAGATTGTTATGGCCAGTGATACAACGTCGGCAGGACCCCGTGACTTCACGGAGGCGGGGGAGCTGAACGAATTCGAGGTGCTGCAAGTGCCGGCGGACAACGCCACGTTCGGCCTGCGCCTGATGGACACGCCGGCGGGCCGCAACAAGGCCAGCATGTTGATCAACAAGATGTACAGCTGGCGCGGCTACGCCGGCACGCACGCGCTGCAGGACGATCCCAATCGCATCACGCTGAGCGCCTCGTCGAAGGGCGAGGTGCTCGGCACGCTCACCTTGGGCGTCGACTCGCCGGCCGGCATTCTGGCCGACGAGATCTTCAAGGACGAAATCGACGGCTTTCGCGCGCGCGGCGCCAGGGTCTGCGAGATCACCAAGCTGGCGTTCGATCCGGGCGCCAATTCCAAGGCGGCCATGGCGTCGCTGTTCCACCTGGCCGTGCTGCATGCGCGCGACATCCACGGTTGCACCGACCTGTTCATCGAGGTCAATCCGCGGCACCGCCGCTTCTACCAGCACATGCTCGGCTTCACCGTCCAGGGCCAGCCCAAGAACAATCCGCGCGTCAACGCGCCGGCCTATCTGCTGCGGGTCGGCTTCGACTATGTCACCGGGCAAATCGAGGCGCTGGGCGGCAAGGGCGCCGAGGCCGACGAGAAGCGCTCGTTCTACCCGCTGTTCTTCTCGCCGCGCGAGGAGGCCGGCATCCTGCAGCGGCTGCGCGAACGCCGCTGAGGCCGTGCGCCTATGGCGCGCGGCCCAGCGGCGCGCAGGTCATGCCCTTGACCGCGAAATGCCGGATCAAGTCGCCCAAATCGCCCTTGTGGTGGGGCGGCAGGTCGCGCTTCATCTGTTCCAGCGTGGCCGCCAGGGCCGGATCGTCGCCACGGCGCGGCGCGCTTTTGAGCGCCACCATGAACGGCAGGCCGAAGGTCGTGTAGAGGGTGGCGCGGCCGGCCAGCGGCCGCACGGCCGCGGCGAAATCGTCGGGGTAGAACGCCGCGTGCAGCGAGTTGCGGTAGTCGAGCGTGAACAGGTGGTGCTGGCGGTCCTTGTACTGGTCGGCGAAATAGTCGATGCTGCGGACCGACTTCAGGTGCCCGAAATCGGCCATGTAGACGCCGCCGCCCGGCTTGAGGATGCGCGCCACCTCGGCGTAGGTGCGCGCCAGGTGGCCCTCGGTCGGCAAGTGGTGCAGCGCCATGGTCGACATGACCGCGTCGACCGAGGCGTCGGCAAAGCGCGACAGGTCGGTGATGTCGCCGTGCTCGATGGTGACGTTGCGCAGGCCCTGGCGCAGCACCAGCGCCTCGGCCCGCTCGCGCATCTCGTCGGAGAGGTCGATGCCGATGAACTTGGTGTCCGGGTTGATGCGTGCCACCAGGCCCAGCTGGTTGGCGGGGCCGCAGGCCAGATCGACCACCGTGTCGCCCGGCCGGATCACCTCGCTGATGTTGGCGCCGTGGAACAAATACACGGGCGCCATCACGCCGTTTTCGCCGCCGGCGGCGGTGTAGGCCTTGACGCTTTCCTCGTCGTCCATGACCAGGCGCGGTTCGGGCACGCGCGGCATGCGCTGGCGCGAGAAGAACTCCCGAACGACGGTTGCTACGAGTCCAGGACTTGGCATGAATGCCCCCATGAAGTTGAACGAACTGATCAATGATACCCATTAATTCCGGCCGGCGCAGGGCTTTTCACGCATGCTTAATGGAGGGGAAGGAAGCTTGCGAAGCATCAAGTGTCGACTTTCTTTACACTTTTTATCCGCCCGGACTTGAGATGGCTCAAGGTATTGCCCAAGTGATTGATTTTCAAAGAAAAATGTATTTTGGCATGGACATTGCTTTATAGGACAGGGGGGGGACGTAGGGAGGTACGCCAGACGGGCAGGGATCGCTTGATTGGCCGTAACGACTGTAGGCAACCCGGGCAGTAATTTTTTTCAACCTTTCTGGAGTATACGATGCTTACAATCTTAAAACGCCTGCGCACGGCTGCCCTCGGCGGCGCCGTGCTCGCCGCGGCGATGGCCGCGCCAAACGCGTCCGCGCTGGCGCAATTCACCGTGAATCCCAACTCCAACGGACTCTCGTCCAGCGGCACGATCTTCACGGCCGATACGCTGAGCGGCACCTCGTCGGCGCGGATCAGCAAAACCGCCGGTCCCGGCAACAATTACATCGGCGTCGGCTACATCGTCTTCACCGCGTTCAATTTGAACAGCAACCCGATCGACGGCGGCGACAGCCAGATCAATCTGAAGAACTCCGGCTACGGCCTGTTCGCGCGCTTCACGCAAACCTTCGTCTGCTCGAGCCCGCTGGGCGTCGGGGTGTCGTGCGGCGTGCAATCGATCACCCTCGAGCTGGTGGGCGACCCCGGCAATCTGAACGGCAAGAGCCTGGCGACCTTGGGCGCGGACCCGACCGTCACCGATCTGGGCACGCCCGACGTGGTGCTGGCCAAGGTGACGCAAGTGATCCAGGGCGTGGCCGGACTGGACGCGCTGGGCGGCGCTTTCCAGAACATCAACTCCAATTTCGAGTTGACCCCGGAAGGCAAGGACTTCTTCATTTCGCCGGTGCCGTTCTACCAGTTGGCCTTCAGCGCGTTCAACAACACCTCGCAGGGCCTGGCGTGCGATACCGTCAACTGCGTCGATCCTAACTTCGTGTCGATCAACTCCGAAGCCGGCGTGACCGACTTCCTGGCCGTGCCCGAACCCGGTTCGTTGGTGCTGATGGGCGTCGCCATGCTCGGCCTGGTCGCCGTGAACCGCAAGCGCGCCTGACGCGCGGCGCGGCGGTCCGCGCGCCATTAGAAAGACCGCCGACGGCGGTCTTTTTTTTAGGCCGGGCAAACATATTCTGGTATTCTCATAGCCGTTGCCGGCCAGCCCGGCCGCACGCCGGCATAGATGATTTCGAAAGGGCCCCCAGGCGATGACGTCACGTTCCACCATGATGGAGATTCTCGAGCTGGCGCGCTGGGCCCCCAGTGGCGACAATGTGCAGAGCTGGCAATTCGAAGTGCTCGGACCGCTTCACGTCGCGCTGCATTGCCGCGACACCCGGCGCGACGTCGTCTACGACCTGCACGGCCATCCCAGCCAGATCGCGTTCGGCGCGCTGATCGAGACCATCGCCATCGCCGCCAGTGTCCACGGACTGCGCATCGAGGTCGCGCGCGAGGGGAGCGAGGAGGCGCCGGTGTTCCAGGTGCGCTTCATCCCCGACGCGGACGTCGCCGCCAGCCCGTTGATCGCCGCCATCACGCAACGCTCGGTGCAGCGCAGGCCGCTGAGCAGGCGCGCGCTCGACCCGCTGCACAAGCGCGACATCGAGCGGTCCGTCGGTCCCGGGTACACGGTGCAATGGCTCGAAGGTCCGCTGCGGTGGCAAGCGGCGGTGCTGATGTACCGCAACGCCCGGCTGCGGCTGACGATGCCGGAGGCGTTCGAGGTCCACCGCGGCATCATCGATTGGGACCGGACCCATAGCCCGGACAAGGTGCCGGCGCAAGCCCTCGGCGTGGACGCGATGACGATCAAGGCGATGCGCTGGGCCATGCACAGCTGGGGCCGGATGCGCAAAATGAATATGCTGACCGGTACCTGGGGGCCGCGCCTGCAAATGGATCTGCTGCCGGGCATCGGGTGCGCGGCACATTACGTGATCAAGGCGGAGCGGGCGCCGCGCGGGATCGACGATTACGTCGAGGCCGGTCGCGCGGTGCAGCGTTTCTGGCTGACCTTGACCGGCCAGGGCTTGCTGATGCAGCCCGAAATGACGCCGTTGATTTTCACCTCGTATCTGCGCGAGGGCATCGCGTTCACCAGCGTTCCCGCGATTGTCGACGGGGCCCGCGCGTTGGAGCGGTCGTTGACGGACCTGATCGGGAGCGATCACGAGCGCGCGGTCTACATGGGCCGCCTCGGCTACGGCGCCGCGCCGGCGGCGCGTTCGGTGCGCAAGGAGCTTGTCGACTTGCTGCGCTGAGTTTGACGCGCGGCGCGCCGCCGGGCGCGCCGCGCCTGCTCAAGCCGCTTTGAGCATGGGCCAACGCAAGCCGTAAGGTCCGACCGGCGGGATATCGGCCAGCGAGCCCAGGCTGGCCAGCTTCGACATGATGCCCGGCTCGGCGCTGCTGCAGAAAAAGTAGGGATACAGCGAACGCCGCGCCTCCTGGCCGGTGGCGGCGCCGGTGCCGCCCATCTTGCGGATCTGCGCGCCCATGTATTCCAGGCTGATGCGCAGCAGGTGCGCCGGCGCGTTGACGCGCGCGTTGTTCCTGACGCCGGCGGCGGCCTCGAACCCCAGCATCTGTTCGTAAAAACGCTTGTGGCGCGGATTGACCTCGATGAACACGTCGGTGCACTCGTGGACCTTGCGCGCGTACAGGTAGACGATGTGGAACAGCGACGCCAGCGCCAGCTTCGGATGGGCCAGCGGGTCGATCGCCAGCTTGGTCACCTCGCACACCCTGGCGCCGGCCTGGCGGTAGGTGTCGATCACTTCCTTGAACGTGGCGTCGGCCAGCATGCCGTCGGCCGAGTCGGTGCGCAGCGTCACCGTGCCGAGCATTTGCTCGGGTTCGGCCGCGGCCAAGGTCACGTGGTGCGGGTGCGCCTCCAGCGCATGGTGGTCGCCATAGCCGCGCCAGCTATACATCTTGTTGACGAGCATCTCGGCGGACTGGCGTCCCGCCTCGGTGTTGGCAAGATGGATGCCGAACGAGGTCAGCGGTCCGGAGGTTGTCCAGTTGGGGGGGAGTTTGGCCAGTACGTCGGGCACGATGGCGGGGCCATAGTACTCGGGGCTGGCACAAGGTGGTCGGATTGCTACCGCGGTCTTGTTCATCGATACTTCCCATATTCCGCGCCGAACGTGAAATCGCTGTCCGGCTGATTTAACATATTGCAACGCGCAACATAATAGCCGTGTTCGGTTCAATCAGCTTTCAAGCTGATAGCTATCGTGCGTGCAATTTCCATTGGGAATTTTTAACGCATCGCCCGCAAAAGCGGCGGACGACGTGCCTGAGATTGATCCCGCACAGCTAACAGGCTGCTGTGCGGTGCGCTGACCAGGCGCCAACCAGCGGCGTAGGCGGGGAACCCGTCCAGCACGCAGGTATGTAGATATTGACGAACCGCTTCTGCGGTTTCGGTGTGCAAAAATTTGTTGCTGGTTGACTATAGCCGAATTTCGTTATCGCGCATGCTGCAGTGCGGCGCATATTCCATGTCGCGCGCGCCCTGATGCTGTCGAAAGCGTTGTCCGGATTCCAGCGGTATTGCGTAATTGCATTTCGAAGTATATACGAAATCGCTTTCACGGAACAAGCGGAGGAGAAATCGGCGGACTTAAGCCGCTCGCCACAGACAGCGAGCCAAGTGTTTTGGGTTGAAACCGCTTAACATGCGCGGCGCGCCGTAGAGCGTGCCGACCAGGCGTAGCCCGTCTGCGTAGGGGCGCCAGCCGTCGCGCGCGCAGGTGTAGAGGTAGTCGCGGATGGCGATGCTGGTTTCGTGGCGGAAGGCGTCGCGCTGTGGTGGATCGAAGGCGGCGCTGTTGTGGCCGATGCGGTGCAGCGCGCGCAGCGCGTATTCCATGTTGCGGCGGCTATTCTTGTGGCTGGAGGCGTTGTCGTCGTGCCAGCGGTAGCGCGTGATCGGCGTGGGCGCGTAGACGAAGTCTCCGCTGAGCAGCAATCGGATCAGGAATTCGCGGTCTTCGCTGACCCGCAACCCCTCGTCGAACAGGCCCACGGCCAGTGCCGCCGCGCGCGAGAAGCACAGGCTCGACGGTTTGATGAAGTTGCCGTGGATCAGGCGGGATAGCGCGGCGCCGTCGATCCGCAGGCAGTCCGAGCCGTCGATCGGGCGGCCGTGGCGGCGCGAGGGGTTGTCCCAGAAATCGTCGTACAGGCGCGGCTGCACGACGCCGTCGACCAGCAGCCGCCCGGCGCCGTAGGCGGCCACCGCGTCGGGCGCCGCCGCCAGCGCCGCGCGCAAGGCGCCCAAGTGGTCCGGCTCCCAGACGTCGTCGGCGTCGAGCAGCGCGATCCAGTCGCCGTCGCCGGCGCGGATGCCGGCGTTGCGGGCCACCGGAATGCCGCCGTTGGCTTGCTCGACCAGCCGCGCGTCGCAGGCCGGGTGGGCGGCGATCCAGTCGCGCACCACGCGCGCGGTGTCGTCGCGCGAGCCGTCGTCGACCACCACCACCTGGTCCGGCGGCGCGCTCTGGCCGGCCACGCTGTCGAGCGCCTCGAGCACATAGCCGGCGGCGTTGTACGCGGGGATGACCACGCACACTTTCATCACGGCCTCAGGCGGCGGGCTTGCGCAGCAGGGCGACGTAGATCTGGTTGCGCAGCGGCGCCGGCCGCCGCATCAGCAGGGCGATCGCCTTCGACAGGTACAGCAGGCGCGGCGAACCGCGCACGCGGCCCCACGGGTCGCCGACCGAGCCTTCCCAGACGCGCGTGAAGCCGGCCTCGGTGAAGCATTTGTGCAACTGCCACTGGCTCAGCGGCGTGATGTGGCCGTCGCGCGCGTAGTCGTCCTCGGCGAACCACTGGAACGACAGGTCGCGCATGAACATGGCGATCGAGGCGGCGGTGTCGAGGTTGGGCGTGGACAGCAACAGCGTGCCGCCCGGTTTGAGCAGCTGGAAGCACTGGCGCGCGAAGTGGCGCGGGTTCTCCAGGTGCTCGATGATCTCCAGCGCGCAGATGTGGTCCTCGCTGGCGGCGCGGCCGTCGGAGAAATTCTGGTTCAGGTCGCAGGTGTAGAAGGGAATCGCGCCGTGCAGGCGGAAGTTTTCGCGCACGTAGTCGGTGGCGGTGACCTTGTAGCCGGCGTCGGCCAGGCGCCGGCTCATGGCGCCGCTGCCGGCGGCCAGCTCCAGCACGCCGGCGCCGGGCGGGTTGTGGCGGCTGAACTGTTCGAACGCGTATTCGTGCAGGCCGGGCAGCGCGTGGATCGGTAAGCCCTGATAGGCCACGTGGCTCTTTTCGCTGGCGGCGGTGGCGCGGTAATGATCGACCAGCACGGTCGCCTTCAGTTCGGTGTCGGCATTCATGGCGTCCTCGGTGTGCGCGGCGGCGGGCGCAGGAAATGGAGCAGGAAATGGCGGGTGTAGCTCAGGTATTGCAGGCCGCCTGGCTGGCGCAGGCTGCGCCAGTGCCAGTCCAGCGCCTCGCGCCAGCGCCCGCGCCCGAGCGCGCGCACCGAGTGGTCGTGCTGGGCGCCCGACAGGTGGCGCCGGATGCGCCGCTCGATCGCCGGCGGCGGCCCGGCCGCCAGCATCTGCTGGTACAGCGACAGGTAGAACTCGAAATAGGCGTCCGATTGCGACAGCGAACCGCCGGTGACATGCACGCGGAAGGTCGGCTGTTCGATGGTGGCGACCTTCTTGCCGTCCAGGCTGAGTTTGAACGCCAGCCAGGTCCACTCGGCGTACGGCTGGTAGTCGGCGAAATAGGCGGGGCCGACGCTATCGGTGCGGTACAGGGCGTTGCCGTTGGTGAGCCAGTTGGCCTCGAACAGCATCGCCAGCGGCTCGCGCTGGACCTGGGCCAAGTGGTGGTACAGCAGCGCGTCGACGCCCTCGAAGCGGCGGTAGGCGTTGGTCACCACCAGATCCGCCTCCGGTTGCGCGCGCAGCGCGGCCAGCTTAAGGTCGGTGGCGCCGGGCAGGTACTCGTCGTCGTCGTCGACCATCGAGAAGTAGGGCGTATCGACCATGCGCCGGCCCTCCCAGACGGCGTTGGGCGCCGACGGCAGCTCGACGTAGGCGTAGCGCACGTCGGCCTGGGCGCGCAGCCAGTCGCACACGCCCTCGTCGTAGCGCTGACCGTTGACCACGACGATGATTTGCACCGGCTGCGCCGACGAGGCGCGGATCGACGCCAGGCAGCGCCCGATCTCCATGCGGCGCGACAGCTGGGCCGTGGTCGGAACGATCACCGTCACCTGCGGCTCCGCCCGCGCAACCGCCGGGGGGCGCATCGCGTCGAGGAGGGCGTCGGTCTTCATGCCGGCAGCACTTTCAGGCGGCGCAGGCAGAAGCGCTCGGCGCCTTGCGGACGGGCGCTGACGAACCACAGCGCGAACACGGTGGCCACGTAGACCAGCGCGCCGGCGCCCGAATCCGTCAGCAGCCGCAGCCACGGATTGAGGCCGGCCAGCCGGGCGTCGAGCTGCGCCACCGCCATCGCCATGACCGTCACCCCGGCCACCGGGCGCCAGACGGTGCGCAGCACCTCGCCCCAGCCGAACTTGAGCAGCCGTTTGGTCGCGCTCATCTCCAGCGCCACGTCCACCAGCTGCGCGGTGAGATAGGCGTAGCCGGCGCCGACGATGCCGTAGCGCCGCATGAAGAAGAACAGCGCCGGGAACAGGATCAGCAGGTAGCAGGTCTGCACGATGGCGACCTCGTGCGGGCGTCCCAGCGCCAGCCACACCGAGGCGTTGTTGGTCTGGGTGGCGGTGATGGCGCCGCTGACGGCGAGGATGGCGATCAGCGGCACGGCCTGGTGCCATTTGTCGCCCAGCATGGCCTGCACCAGCGGCTCGGCCACGCAGGCGATGCCGATGCCGACCGGCAAGATCAGCAAGGTGATCATGCCCAGCAGGCGGAAATAGGAGGCCGAGATCTGCGCCGTGTCGGCCATCTTGGAAAAGCCGGGAAAGGTGACGCGGTTGATCGGCGCCACCAGCTCGGTCGACGGCAGGTTGGAGATCTCGTACGAGACCGTGTACACGCCCAGCCCGGCGGCGCCGAAGTAGCGGCCGATGATGAAGGTGCAGCCGTCGTGGCGCAGGAAGCCGAGCGCGTTGTTGAGCAGCATCCATTTGGAGAAGTGGAACAGTTCGCGCATGGCGCCCAGGCCGAAGCGCGGGCGGTAGTCGTTCATCGCGTAGCTCATCGCCACGGTGATGGCGCGCCCCAGGCACATGCCCAGCAGCAGCGCCCAGTACGAGTGCAGGATCAGCGCGGCGCCGATGGTGACGACGAAGGTGCCGACCCGGCGCACCATGATGAAGTTGAACTCCTGGCGGAAGTCGAGCTCCTTGCGGAAGTTGACCACGCCGACGTTGCCGAAGGCGTTGATCAGGTACATCAGCGACAGCACCCACATGACGCCGACCAGGCGCGGCTCGTCGTAGAACAGGGCGGCGGGGTGCGCCAGCGCCAGCAGCGCGGCGGCGCAGAACAGGCCGAAGATCACGTTCAGCGTCCAGACGGTGTCGTAGTGGCGGCGTTCGGCGTTCTTTTTCTGGATCAGCGCGAGGTCGAAGCTGAACGCGCCGAGCACGTCGAGCAGGCCGCCGATGGCGGTGGCCATCGCCACCAGGCCGAAGTCGTCCGGCGCCAGCAGGCGCGCCAGCAGCAGCGTGCTGACCATGCCGATGCCGCGATCGACCAGGCGCGCGGTGATCATCCAGACGATGCCGGTGGCCATGCGTTCGTTAATGTGCGTCATGCGGCGCGGAACCCCGGTTGGAAATGGCTGCGGCAACGTGTTCGTTTTCACAAACCGTTGTCATTTTTGCTTATTAATAAGCTATTATCATGATTCTCTCGTAAGCATTTGAGGGAGTCAAGCTTGATGTTGATTTGATTACATTCATCGATCACCCAGGAGCAGCGATGTCGCAACCCGCCGTATCGGTCGTTATCCCGGTGTTCAACGCCGGCGTCTTTCTGCGCGAAGCGGTGCTGTCCGTGCTGGGGCAGCGGCCCCTGGAGGGGCACTCGCTGCCGGTGTTCGAAGTGGTGGTGGTGGACGACCGCAGCACCGATGCGGCCACCCGCGCCGTGCTCGACGAGGTGGGCGCCTGGCCCATGGTTTCCGTGTTGCGTAATCACCACTCGAAGGGCGCGGCCGGCGCGCGCAACACCGGCATCGAGGCCGCGCGCGGCGAATGGATCGCCTTCCTCGACGCCGACGACGTCTGGTTTCCCCATGCGCTGGCGCAGCGCTGGCAGGTGCAGCGCCAGCACCCCGAGGCGCACTGGATCGCCGGCAAGATCAGTCTGCTGCGCCCGGGCGCGGACGGCTTCGCGCCGCTGGCCGAATTGACCGCCGCCTGCCCGCGGTCGCCGCCGCCGGCGGCCGTGCAACGGCTGCGGCGGCCGGTCGCCGAGCTGGCGCGCGATTGCATCGTGATCCCGACCACCACGCTGATACGTCAGCGCCTGCTGGTGGCCAAGGGCTTGTTCGACGAGCGCCTGCGGCGCGCCGAGGACTACCACCTGTGGTTCCGCTGCGCGCTCGACAACGACCTGTGGATGGTGACGGAGGAGGTGGCCTACTACCGCATCCATCCGGCCAGCCTGACGCATGGCGACGCGCCGCGCTTCCTGCTGGAGGACAATATGCTGCTGATGCTGATGGACACGCCGGCCTGGCGCTCCTACCGCAGGCTGCTGGTCGGCCGCCTCGACATGGTGATGCAGGACCATTGCTACTTCTATCGCGGCCGCCGGCGTTACAGCGCCGCGTTGCGTTGCGCGGCCCGCTGGATACGGCTGCGCCCGTTCCATCCGGCCGCGTGGAAGGAGCTGCTGGCGAGCGGTTTGCGCGCCGGTTGATGGCGGCGGCAAGCGACCGACCGCTTGCCGCCGCCAGTCGATTCCTAGCCGCAATCTTTGCTGCGGAGTGTGTCGCAAACCCGCCACGGCGCCGTTGTATTCGCACAATGTGGCCGAAATGGTACGGTCGAGTCCGTCATAGTAAGCGGGCTCATGTAACTGAAAATAATTGTGAAAAAGCTTTTTTTATCGCTTGCATTTTTTTGTCGGTTCGATAACTATTGGCCCTATCAAGCCGCAATGTAAAAAATATATCTTTCCTGACGTTTTAATAATTATTTGGCAAAGCGATTCGTCAAGCCGTCCGGGAAGCAAAACAGGTAGTGCGTCACTTCTGGGGTTCTGCGATGGAAAACACGAATGTGGTAGCCGTGATCGGGCTGGGCTATGTCGGCCTGCCATTGGCGGTGGAATTTGGCAAGCGTCGCAACACGGTCGGTTTCGACCTGTCGGCGAAGAAGATCCAGCATTACCGAGACGGCGTCGACCCGACCGGCGAAGTGAGCGAAGCGCAATTGCGCGCGGCCGAAGGCCTGCGCTTCACCGACGATCCGGCCGAGCTGGCCGAGGCCGATTACTTCGTGGTGGCGGTGCCGACCCCGGTCGACAACGCCCATAACCCGGACTTCACGGCGCTGGCCGGCGCCAGCGAAACGGTGGGCCGCCACATGAAGAAGGGCGCCATCGTGGTGTTCGAATCGACCGTCTATCCGGGCGCCACCGAGGAGGTCTGCATCCCGCTGCTGGAGAAGCATTCGGGCCTGACATGGCGCGAGGATTTCCACGTCGGCTTTTCGCCCGAGCGCATCAACCCGGGCGACAAGGAACACACGCTGACCACCATCCTCAAGGTCGTCTCCGGCGACGACGCCGACACCCTCGAACGCGTCGCGGCGTTGTATGAATCGATCGTCACGGCCGGCGTCTACCGCGCCTCCAGCATCAAGGTCGCCGAGGCGGCCAAGGTCATCGAAAACACCCAGCGCGACCTCAACATCGCGCTGATGAACGAGCTGGCCATCCTGTTCGACCGCATCGGCATCGACACGCTCGAAGTGCTGCAGGCGGCCGGCACCAAATGGAACTTCCTGCCGTTCCGTCCCGGCCTGGTCGGCGGCCACTGCATCGGCGTCGATCCCTACTACCTGACCCACAAGGCCGCCACCCTGGGCTACCATCCCGAGGTGATCCTGGCCGGGCGCCGCATCAACGACGGCATGGCCAAGTTCGTGGCCGAGAAAACCGTCAAGAGCATGATCGCGGCCGGCTGCTACGTCAAGGGCGCGCGCGTCAACGTGCTGGGCCTGACGTTCAAGGAGAACTGTCCGGACCTGCGCAACTCCAAGGTGGCCGACATCGTCGCCGAACTCAAATCCTACGGCGTCGAGGTGCACGTGCACGACCCGGTGGCCGCCAGCGACGAGGCCTATCACGAATACGGCATCGAGCTCGAAGGCTGGGACCACCTGCCGCGCGCCGACGCCATCGTCGCCGCCGTGCCGCACCGCGAACTGCTGGCCGTGCCGATCGGCGAGCTGCAGGCGAAACTGACCCCGCGCGGCTGCTTCATCGACATCAAGTCGGCGTTCGACACCGGCAAACTGGCCCAAGCGGGACACTGCGTCTGGCGGCTTTGATCATGGACGACCATACCCGAGGCGCGACGGCGTACGCCGCGCTGCTGCATGAGTTGCGGGCCAAGCCTAAGCGCTGGCTGGTGACCGGGGCCGCCGGTTTCATCGGCTCCAACCTGGTCGAGGCGCTGCTGCGGCTGGGCCAGCGCGTCACCGGCATGGACAACTTCGCCACCGGCCACCAGCACAACCTGGACCAGGTGCGTGCGCTGGTCGGCGAGGCGTCGTGGGCCAGCTTCGATTTCTCGCTTGGCGACATCCGCGTGCCCGGCGATTGCGCCCGCGCCTGCGAAGGCGGCGTCGATTTTGTGTTGCACCAGGCGGCGCTCGGTTCGGTGGCGCGCTCCATCGAAGACCCGGCCGCCACCAACGCCACCAACGTCGGCGGCTTCCTGAACATGCTCACCGCCGCGCGCGACGCCAAGGTCCGGCGTTTCGTCTACGCCGCCTCCAGCTCCACCTACGGCGACCATCCGGCCCTGCCCAAGATCGAGGAGCAGATCGGCCGGCCGTTGTCGCCGTACGCCGTCACCAAATACGTCAACGAGTTATACGCGGAAGTGTTCGCCCGCTGCTACGGCATGGATTCGATCGGCTTGCGCTACTTCAACGTGTTCGGCCCGCGCCAGGACCCGAACGGCGCCTACGCCGCCGTGATCCCGCAGTGGGTGGCCGCGCTGATCGCCGACGCCCCGGTGCGCATCAACGGCGACGGCGAGACCAGCCGCGACTTCTGCTACATCGACAACGTGATCCAGGCCAACCTGCTGGCGGCGTGCAGCACCGACCCGCAGGCGGCCAACCAGGTCTACAACGTCGCGCTCAACGAACGCACCTCGCTCAAGCAGCTGCACGCGATGATGTGCGCGCTGCTGGAGCCGCGCTTTCCGCGGCTGGCCGGGCACACGCCGCAGTACACCGACTTCCGGCCGGGCGACGTGCGCCACTCGCAGGCCGACATCGACAAGGCGCGCAAGCGATTGGGGTACGAACCCACCCACCGCATCCATGACGGCCTGGCGGTGGCGATGGATTGGTATGTCGACCGCCTGGGTACACAGTAGGCACGCAGTAGGGGAGACCAGAAGGGCGGCGGCGCCGGTGGCAACGGCGCTGACAGCTCTCATCGTTGCAGTCCATGTTGGTGGGGATACGGTATGCTGAAAATTTCAAATCATTACGTGTCGAAGGTGGCGGCCAGTCTGCTGTTGATCGAGATCATGATGTTAATGGCGGCCTTCCACGCGGGCGCCGCCATCCTGCTGCTGCCGGCCGGCGCCGGCGCGCCGCCGTTGCATAATTTGATGGCCTCGTCGCTGACGTTCGCGCTGGCGATCGTGTTCAGCATGAGCACCTTCGGCCTGTATCACCAGGACCTGGAGCAGGGCTTCCGCCCGCGCCTGTTCCTGCAGCTGTTGCCGGCGTTCGCGATGGCCGTCGGCATCCTCGCGGTGGTGTTCTACCTGGCCCCCAGCCTGTACGTCGGGCGCGGGGTGCTGCTGCTGGTGCTGGGCATCGCGCTGGGCGGCGTGGTGCTGGTGCGGGCCATGTTCGTCAGCGGGTCGCAGTCCAAGATGCTGACCTCGCGCCTGATCTTCCTCGGCCACGGCGCCGTCGCCCAGGAGTGCGGCGAACTGGCCGCCAACACCGGCAGCTACCAGAAATACCAGGTGGCCGGCTACGTCGCCACGCCGAACGAGACCTGCTGCGTCAACACCGGCGCCCTGCTCGACATGGAGCTGGGCGACTCGCTGGTCGACCTCGCGCGGCGCTACAAGGCGCGCGAGATCGTCGTCACGGTGCAGGAGCGGCGCGGCGGCGCCTTGCCGATCAAGGACCTGCTCGAGTGCAAGCTGCACGGCATCGAGGTGATCGACGCCACCACCTTCTTCGAGCGCGAGAGCGGCCAGATCCGGGTCGACTCGCTGCAACCGAGCTGGCTGGTGTTCGGCGGCGGCTTCGACCAGAGCCCGGTGCGCATCGTCATGAAGCGCGTGTTCGACCTGGTGGTCAGCGCCGTCATCCTGGCGCTGGCGCTGCCGGTGATGCTGCTGACGGCGGCCGCCATCCGTCTCGAGGACGGCGGCCCGGTGTTCTACCAGCAGGAACGGGTGGGCAAGGACGGGCGCCGCTTCTTCATCCTCAAGTTCCGCAGCATGGGCATCGACGCCGAGCAGGCCGGCGCGCCGCAGTGGGCGATGGTGCGCGATCCGCGCGTGACGCGCATCGGCAACATCATCCGCAAGTGCCGCATCGACGAGCTGCCACAGCTGCTCAACGTGTTCAAGGGCGAGATGAGCTTTGTCGGGCCGCGTCCCGAGCGGCCGTATTTCGTCGACCAGCTCAATGCCCAACTGCGCTTCTACCAGCTGCGCCACAGCATCAAGCCCGGCATCACCGGCTGGGCCCAGGTGCGCTACGGCTATGGCGCCTCGGTGTCGGACGCCATCCAGAAGCTGCAGTACGACCTGTACTACGTGAAGAACAACAGCCTGTTCCTGGACGTGCTGGTGCTGATCGACACCCTCAAAGTGGTGCTGTTCGGCGGCGGCCGCTAGGTGCCTGACGGGGGCGCGATGCACGGCCGCATAGACAGCCTCAGTTATGGATTGGCCGCGCTCGCGTTCCTGGCGCTGGCGGCGTTGCTGCTGGGCGGCTGGAGCCGGCGCCGCCATGCCGGCGCGCTGCTGCTGGCCTGCCTGTGCTGCGCCGCCTGGGCCGCGCTGATCGCCGCCGACGCCGCCGGCCTGGCCGGCGCCGGGCGTTGGATCGACTTGCTGGAAGTGGCCCGCAACGCCGCCTGCGCCTTCTTCATTTTGCGCCTGCTCGGTTATCCGCGCGCCGACGCCCGCCGGCGCTGGTACGGCTATTGCGCCGGCTACGGCGCCGCGCTGCTGCTGGCGCTGCTGCCGGGCTGGCGGCTGGCGGAGGCCGAACGGCTGGCCGAGGTGGATGGGCTGGCGCTGGCGGTCCTGCTGGCCACGCGCACCGTCATGGCGGTGGCCGGCATGGTGCTGGTCGAACAGCTGTACCGCCAGAAGGACGCGCAGAGCCAGTGGGCCGTCAAGTACGCGTGCCTCGGCATCGGCGGCATCTTCGCCTATGATTTTTACCTGTACTGCGACGCCATGCTGGTGCGCCGCGTCAGCGCCGACATCTGGGCCGCTCGCGGCGTGGTCAACGCGCTGACGGTGCCGCTGATCGCGGTGGCGGTGGCCCGCAGCGCCGCCTGGCCGAGCGGCATGCTGCTGTCGCGCCAGGCCATGTTCCATTCGGCCGCGCTGCTGGGATCTGCCGCCTACCTGCTGGCGATGGGCAGCGTCGGCTACTACCTGCGCTATGTCGGCGGAACCTGGGGCGGCCTGATACAGGTCGGTTTCCTGTTCGGCGCCATGCTGCTGCTGGCCGGCGTGCTGTTTTCCGGCACCTTCCGCTCGCGCCTCAAGGTTTTCATCAGCAAGCATTTCTACCGCTACGACTACGACTACCGCGAGGAATGGCTGGGCTTCACGCGCAAGCTGTCGCAACAGACGCCGGGACCGGCCGAACGCGCCATCGAGGCGGTGGCGCAACTGGTGGAGAGCCCCGGTGGCGCGCTGTGGATCTGGCGCGACGGCGAGCGGTTCACCCTGGCCGCGCAATGCCGGATGACGGTGCCGCCCGCGGCCGCCGGCGGCGGGGCGCGGAAGGGGGAGCAGAAGGGGGAGCAAGACGGGGACGCCGCCTTCTGCCAGTCGGTCGAGCGCAACCAGTGGGTGATCGACCTCGGCGAACCGGAGCAGCGCGCGCCGGTGCCGGCCTGGCTGGCGGGGCTGCCGCGCGCGCGGCTGGTGGTGCCGTTGCTGTTGCAGGACCGCCTGTTCGGCGTGCTGTTGCTGCAGGAGCCGCGCAGCGCGTTGCGGCTGAACTGGGAGGTGATCGATTTGCTGAAGGTGGCCGCCAGCCAGGTCGCCAGCTATCTGGCGCTGCAGGAAACCACCACCGCCTTGATGACGGCGCGCCAGTTCGAATCGTTCCACCGCATGTCGACCTTCATCGTCCACGACCTGAAGAACCTGGTCGCGCAACTGTCGCTGATGATACCGAACGCCAAACTGCATCTGGACAACCCGGAATTTCAGCAGGACATGCTCGACACCGTCGAACACGGCGTACAGAAAATGAAGCTGATGCTGCAAAAGCTGCAACGCAGCGACGCGCCCGAAGCGGCCGGGCCGATCGAGCTGGCGCCGATGCTGGCGCAAATGGTGGCGTTGCGCGGCAGCGCCTTGCCCAGGCCGGTACTGCGCTGCGACGAGCCCGACCTGTGCGTGATGGCGGCGCGCGGCCGCCTGGAGCGGGTGCTGGGCCATCTGCTGCAGAACGCCATCGAGGCCACGCCGCGCGACGGCGAGGTGGCGCTCCATTTGCGCCGCGACGGCGGGGAGGTGCTGGTCGAGATCAGCGACACCGGGCAGGGCATGACGCCGGAGTTCATCCGCGAACGCCTGTTCAAGCCGTTCGAATCGACCAAGGCGGCCGGCATGGGCATCGGCGCCTTCGAAAGCCGCGAATACGTCGCCGAGCTGGGCGGGCGGCTGGAGGTGCACAGCGTGCCCCGGCGCGGCACCAGCTTCCGCGTGGTGTTGCCCGGCTGGCGCGCGGCCGACATTCCTGTGGGTCAAGCCGCCTGACTGCACGCAGCCTAAATACAAGCGGCCTGAAAGCCAGAAAGGTAGTATATGGCGAACAAAGCCAAGTTATTGATTATCGAGGACGATCCGGGGCTGCAAAAGCAGCTGCGCTGGAGCCTCGACCACTACGACATCGCGCTGGCGGACAACCGCTCCAGCGCGCTGGCGCAGCTGCGCCGCCACGAGCCGGCCGTGGTGACGATGGACCTGGGACTGCCGCCGGACCCGGACGGCGCCACCGAGGGGCTGGCCACGTTGCGCGAAATCCTGGCGCTGGCGCCGGACACCAAGGTCATCGTCCTGACCGGCAACCAGGACCACGCGCACGCGCTCAGCGCGATCGCCGCCGGCGCCTACGATTTCCACCAGAAACCGGTCGATCCCGGTGTGCTCGGCCTGGTGCTGCAGCGCGCCTTCTACCTGCACGGCTTGCAGCAGGAAAACATGCGCATGCGCGAGGTGCAGACCACTTCCGCCCTGAGGACCGTCATCAGCCGGGCGCCGGCGATGCAAAAGGTCTGCCGCAACATCGAGAAGGTGGCGCCGACCTCGGCCACCGTGATGTTGCTGGGCGAGAGCGGCACCGGCAAGGAGGTGCTGGCGCGCGGCCTGCATCAGCTCAGTCCGCGCGCCAACCAGCGCTTCATGGCCATCAACTGCGCGGCGATACCGGAGCACCTGCTCGAGAGCGAGTTGTTCGGCTACGAGAAGGGCGCGTTCACCGGCGCCGCCAAGCAGACCAAGGGCAAGGTCGAAATGGCGCAGGGCGGCACCTTCTTCCTCGACGAGATCGGCGACCTGCCGATGGCCTTGCAGGCCAAGCTGCTGCGCTTCCTGCAACAGCGGGTCATCGAGCGGGTCGGCGGGCACGAGGAAATCGCGGTCGACGTGCGGGTGGTGTGCGCCACCCACCAGGACTTGAAACAGCTGATCGCCCAGGGGCGCTTCCGCGAGGATTTGTATTACCGCCTGTCCGAGATCGTGATCCCGATCCCGCCGCTGCGCGACCGCAGCGGCGACGCCACCTTGCTGGCCTACCATTTCCGCAATCTGTTCTGCGCGCAGGAGGGGCGCAGCCGTATCGAATTCAGCCAGCAGGCGCTGGCGGCGGTCGAGGCCTGGCAATGGCCTGGCAATGTGCGCGAGATGGAGAACTGCATCAAGCGCGCCATCATCATGGCCGACGGCCCGCAGATCGTCGCCGAGGATCTGGGCCTGGAGGCGCCCGAGCAGGCCGCCGAGGACTTCAACCTGCGCCAGGTGCGCGACCGCGCCGAGCGCGAGGCCATCGTGCGCGCCCTGGTGCGTTGCGAGAACAACATCCTGCGCGCCGCCGAACTGCTGGGTGTCAGCCGGCCCACACTGTACGATCTGATGCACCGGCACGCGATCGATGCCTGATCCGACAATGTTGTACAGTACGCTTTATCTTTAACACTTCAAGACAGGGCGAATATGGCGAGCAAATCCAAGGCCGCGGTCGGCGGCAAAAACAAGATGTCGGCCAGCCTGGCCGTTTTGTTGGCATCCAGCGAATCCGCACAGGTGGTGGGCGCGAAGGACTTGCTGTCGGTCAGGAAACGGGTGCCGAACCTGACGCCGACCTACCACGTCCTGGTCCGCTGCAGCGATCCGCAAACCAAGTCGATCGCCGGTATCAAGCTCGCCAAAGGCGCCGGCGACGTGATGACGGCGCTGGTGCCGGCGTCCATGTTGATGGAGTTCGCGCTGAATGAGAAGGTGGAGCGCGTGTCGGCGCCACGACGCCTGCGCCCGCTGATGGATATCGCCGGGCCGCTGGTCGGCGCGCCCGAATATATCGCGCGGAACAATGTCTCCGGCGAGGGCGTGATTGTCGGCGTCGTCGATACCGGTATCGATGTCAACCATCCCGCGTTCGCCGGCCGCATCCTGAAAATTTGGGACCAGGAGATCGCGGGCGAAGGGCCCGGGACCGGCTATAGCAAGCTTGGCCGAGTGCTGACCGGCGCCGCGATGGACGCCAGCGCGGATATGCACGGCCACGGCACCCACGTGGCGGGCATCGCCAGCGGCGCGGTGGCGCCGTTCAGCGGCATCGCCGGCGGCGCCGAGCTGATCATCGTCAAGACCAATTTCCAGAACAGCGCGATCGTCGAGGGCGTGCGCTGGATCTTCGACGAGGCCAGGAAGCTGGGGCGCCCGTGCGTCGTCAACCTCAGTTTGGGCGGCCACTTCGACGGCCACGACGGCGAGGACGACACCAGCGTTGCGATCAGCGATGAATGCGGCCCCGGCCGGCTGGTGGTGGCGGCGGCCGGCAACGAGGGCGGCGATCCGATCCACGCGCGCCAGGTGGTCAATTCCGCCCAGGCCGTGCGTTTCGAGATCAAGGTGCAGCCGAAGCGGTCCAACCTGTCGGCGCCGTGGTTCCTGATCAACGGCTGGTACTCGGGGAAGACCAAATGCGAGGTCAGGGTCATCAGCTCGACCGGCGCGGCCACGCCGTGGCAAGGCTTGCTCGGTACCGATCCGGCCGCGAAGACGACCATGCTGGGCAGCGACCAGGTGGTGGTCTCGACGCCCGATTCCGTGGCGCCTGGCGGCGACCGGCAGTTCCTGGTCGAGGTCTCCGGCCAGGGCGCGGTGCAGGGCGGCCTGTGGAAAGTGGAGGTGCGGCGCAAGTCGGGCGCCGCATCCGACGTCGATGTCTGGTTGCTGAGCGACCAGGAGCGTTACGGCTCGGCGGAGCTGGTGTCGCCGGTGTTCGATACCTTGATCGGCTCGCCCGGTTCCGGCCAGAAAGTCGTCACGGTCGCCTCGTACACCTCGCGCAACCAGTGGACCGACATCTCGGGCGCGCCGCAATCGGTGGGCCTGGCGCCGGACACGGTCTCCGAATTCAGCAGCCCCGGACCGCTGCGCGGCGGCGCCTTGAAGCCCGACGTCACCGCGCCCGGCGCGATGATCGCGTCCTGCCTGTCGTCGGCCTCCAGCGTCGACAAGAGCGATGTGATCGCCCAGGGCTATCGGGTGATGGCGGGGACCAGCATGGCCTCGCCCGTCGTCACCGGCCTGCTGGCGCTGTTCCTGGAAACCAACCCGAAGGCGACACCGGCGCAAGCCAAGGCATGGCTGAAGAAAAATTCGGCCGTGCCCGATTCGGCGCCCGGCGCACATGATATAAAGTGGGGATATGGCTTGATCAAGGTATAGATCATGAGTGGTGCTAAGTTTGACGCCGCCCTCAGCCTGGCGCTGGTTCGTCCGCACGAGGGCAATGTCGATGTCTCGGTGCGGCTGCGCTCGCCGCTGACGCCGGACGAGGTGGGCGCGTTTCAACAGATGGGTATCGCGGATGCGGATACCCGGCGCAGGGTGCTGTTCGCTTGCCTGCCGTCGGACGCTTTAAAGGCGCTCGCGCAGCATGACAAGGTTGCCCAACTGTCTTTGGTGCAGAAGATGACGCCGAAGATAAAGTGAACGGGCTATTGTCCGGCGGGAGGCTGCCAGAGCTCGACCTTGTTTCCCTCCGGATCGACGACCCAGCCGAACTTGCCGTATTCCGAGTCGTCGGTGTTCTCCAGCACGTGACAGCCCTCGTCGCGTAAGGCCTGGAGCAGCACGGTCAGATCGTCGACCCTGTAGTTCACCATGAACGATGAAGCGCTGGGAGCGAAATGGTTGTTGTCGGCCGCGCCGATGGACCAGATGGTCGTACCCTTGGTCGGATTGCCGGCCTGATCGGCCCAAGTGAACGCCGCGCCGCCCCAATCCTGCACATCGATGCCCAAGTGCCGCTTGTACCAGTCGCGCAGCGCGACCGGGTCCTTCGCGTGGAAGAAGATGCCGCCGATGCCAGTCACACGTCTCATAGCCCCTCCAATTCCTCGGTATGTTCCACAGAACTCTAGCATACATAGATTTCGATGGGACTATTACGCAATTCTTTGATCTAGATCTATATCGCCGATATGTTTCATCCCTGTATTATTGAATTGTTGCAACGCAGCGTAGTGCTGCGGAGCGGCGATCAATGGAGGCACGATGCAGGTAATTTTGAGGGGGCTGACCGAGGATGCATGCGAGTCGACCCTCACCGACTGGCTATCCCGGTTTTTTAATGTGCAGCGGATCAAGATGATACGCGACGGCGAGCGCGACAGCCCGTGGGCGTTGATCGAGGTGGCCGATACGCACGAGCGCGTGTGGAGCGCTTGCCAGCGACTGCGCGGCGTTTTTCGCCAGGGGAAGCTGCTTCATTTCTATATTCCCTTGCACCAGGCCGCCCGCTATTTCTTCCTACCTTGAGAGTAACCATGTATTCAAGAATCATGGCCATGTTGCGCTACTTTAGTGGCGCGGTGCCATTCCGGGTGGTGCCCGCGATCGTCACCACCGCTGTCCTGCTGCTGCTTTTGTTGTCGCCTTGTCCCACGGGGCTGGACCCCAAGGCCTGGACGCTGGTGGCTATTTTCCTCACCACCATCGTCGCCATCATCCTCAAAGTGATGCCGATCGGCGTGATGGCGATGATGGCGATCGTTATCGTCGCGCTGTCGCAGGTGACGTCGCGCACTTCCAAGGGGGCGATGGCGGACGCGCTCAGCAGTTTTTCGAGCCCGCTGATCTGGCTGATCGTGGTGGCCATCCTGATTTCGCGCGGGTTGAAGAAGACCGGCCTGGGCAGCCGCATCGGCCTGGTGTTTATCGCCATGTTGGGCAAGCGGACGATCGGCATCGGCTACGGTCTGACGGTGTGCGAGCTGGTGCTGGCCCCGTTCACTCCAAGTAACACCGCGCGCGGAGGAGGCATCGTCCACCCGATCATGAAATCGATCGCCAATTCCTTCGATTCGGACCCGGCGCACGGCACCGAAGGGAAGGTCGGGACGTATCTGGCGCTGGTCAACTACCACGCCAACCCGATCACCTCGGCCATGTTCCTGACGGCGACCGCGCCCAACCCGCTGGTGGTGGACTTCGTCGCCAAGGCCAGCAACCAGAGCTTTCACCTGAGCTGGACCACCTGGGCGCTGTGCATGCTGCTACCGGGCCTGGTGTGCCTGCTGGCGATGCCGCTGGTGATCTACCTGTTGTCGCCGCCGCAACTGAAGGCGACGCCGGACGCGGTCCATTACGCGCGCGGCGAACTCGAACGGATGGGGCCGCTTTCGCCGAAGGAAAAGGTCATGCTAGGCACGTTCGGCCTGCTGCTGGTGCTGTGGGCCAATGTGCCGGCCATGCTGTTCGGCGCGGCATGGACGCTCGATCCCACCGTGGTGGCCTTCCTCGGCCTGTTCGTGCTGATTATCACCGGCACGCTGGACTGGGACGACGTGCTGTCGGAAAAAAGCGCGTGGGACACGCTGATCTGGTTCGGCGCGCTGGTCATGCTGGCCGAGCAATTGAACAAGCTCGGCGTCATCGGCTGGGCGGCGTTGTCGATGAAGGATGCGATCGTCGCCAGCGGCATGGGCTGGTTCCCCACCGCCGGCGTCCTGCTGCTGGCGTTCGTGTTTTCGCACTACCTGTTCGCCAGCACCACGGCGCATATCAGCGCCATGCTGTTCGCGTTCATGTCGGTCGGGGCGCAGTTGCTGCCGGCCGGCTACCTGGTGCCGTTCCTGCTGATGATGACCGCCGGCTCGGCCATCATGATGACCCTGACCCATTACGCCACAGGCACCTCGCCGATCATCTTCGGCAGCGGCTATGTCACGATGGGCAACTGGTGGCGGGTCGGCTTCGTCATGTGCGTGCTCGAGCTGGCCATCTTCGCGGTGATCGGCGGCGCATGGTGGAAAGTGCTGGGTTTCTGGTGACAGTTATTGAATCAACATCTCGTGCAAGGTGGCGTGCGCGTCGGCGTACAGCTTGACCACGGTAGAGGTGCGGGTGCCGTAGCTCGGGCTTTCGATGCGCACCGCCGACAGCATGCGCTCCAGGTCCAGCGGCACGCCCGTTTCCGGCAGGCGCTGGTCCGGCGCCGGCGCGGTGTCGGCCAGCATTTCGAAGAACGCTTCGTCCGGTGCGCCCAGGCACAGCAAACTGGCGAACTGCGCCTTGGTCTTGACCACCTTCGGCCACGGCGCGTCGAGCAGCGCGTTCGACAGCCCGTAGACGCCCGGTTCGAGCGGCTTGCCGTTGCGCGGATCGTCGTCGCCCCGGTTGGAGAACCAGATCAGGGTGTCGCGGTCGCCCAGCACCAGGTTGAAGCCGTTGTAGGCGCCGGCGCCTTCGCGGATCGCGTCGACATATTCCTGCGGCGTCATGCAGCCCGCCAGGAAGTCGGCCACCAAATGTCCGCGCGAGGGCGCGTCGTCGCGGTGTTCGGAGGGCGCGCGGATGTTGGTGATGGCCGCGAAGCGCGCGGCGCCGCCGCATTCGGAGGGCTGCGTGATGCCCATCCAGCTGCCGCCGGCCTGCAGGTCGCGGCCGGCGAAAATTTGCGGGTGTTCAGGCCACGGCGCCGCCGGCGCGGTGGCGCGCTGATAAAACTCGTCGCGGTTGGCCGCGGCCACCAGCGGTATCGCAGGGATGACCCGCCAGGCAAAAACAATCAGACACATGGCACTAAATCCGTGAAAACTTCGGTGTGGCGCGCGCCGCTGGTCCATGCCGACAGGCCGGCCCGTTCGACGGCGCCGCTCAAGATCGCCGCGAAACCGGCGGGCGTGGCGGTGTAGACTTCCATCCACGTTTGCAAGCCGTCCCTGGCTTCGGGACGGCGCTTGAGCTGGCAGGCGACGCCGTGCAAGCGCGACAGTTCTGCCTGCATCAGGACGACCGCAGCCTGCAAGGAGGCCGTGTCGGCTTCCTTGACCTGGTAATAAATATAGAGGTCCATGCTAGAGGTCGAGCGGGTCCAGCACGTACGGCATGTCGAGGAAGGCCAGGGCCGGGCCCTGCGCCGAGCCGAGGCGGACCGACGCCGCTTCGATCGCGGCCAGCTTCATTTCGACCAGCGCGTCGACGCCGCCGTTGCCGTTGGCCGCGGCGTTGACGATCATGCCGCATGGCTGCTCGGGGTCGGCCGTGGCGAACACTTCCGCGCCGGCGGCGGCCGCCGGGTCGGGGATGCTGACCAGCGTCGTGCGGCGCTTCAGCTTGCCGAGGTACTGGCTGCGGGCGACGATTTCCTGGCCCGGATAGCAGCCCTTTTTAAAGTTGACGCCGCCCAGCAGCTCCAGATTGACCATCTGCGGGACGAACTGCTCCTGCGTGGCCTTGGCGATCTGCGGGATGCCGGCGTGGATTTCCGACAGGTGCCAGGCCTGGTTGCCGCCGACGGTGAGCCGGTCGGCCAGTTCCGCCGCCACCGTCTGCGCGACCTCGGCCGACAGCAGCCACTGGTAGCGCGCGGCGCCGAAGGCGTCCGCCACGCGGAGCAGGGTGCCCAGCGGATGATCGATCTTGGTGAACGGTTTGGCGGGCAGGGTGTCGAACCACGTTTGCAGCACGGCTTCCGCCAAGCCGCCGCCCAGGCCGAGCACGACCTGGTTGGCGGGCGCCTCGGTGGCGTCGCTGAGTTTGGCTTTGGCGCGCAGCACGAACATCGACAGCCGCTTTTGGACGGCGACCTGGATGTCGCGCGATAATTGCAGGAAGATAGTCGTCTCGTTGCGCCACATCAGGAAGGAGGCCAGCAGGCGGCCCTTGGGCGAGCAGTAGCCGGCCAGGCGAACGTCGCCCGGGCCGAGGTGCTCGACGTCGTTGGTGAGCTGGTTGTGCAGGAAACTGGCCGCTTCCTCGCCGTCCAGCGCGATCAAGCCCTGGTCGGTGATGAGGGCCACAAACCCGACCGCCAGCGTGGTGGGCGTCAGCGGGGCGGCCGGCTGTGCTAAAAGTTCATTCCAAGAAGACATAATTTCCAATAGTTTGACGATTAAAGCATTATCATTACGGGCTCATTATAGTGATGTCCCGAAGATCGCGTCGGACACCGCGCAAAACGCGGTGCTGGCGGTCCGGTCCGAGAAGTGGCAAGCTGTACCCGATTTCAGTTGATCCTACAATCCGGCTCGAACAATGGCATTTATCAAAAAAATAATTACACTCTGCGTTCTCCTGGCAATCGCCGGCGGCGGTTACTTCATGTACTGGTCGCAGGCCCCGATTATCGTCGGCGACGTCGAACCGATACCCTTCACCATCATTCCGGGCAGCGGCGCCCACGCGGCCGGCGAGCAGATCTCCGACGCAGGCATTCCGATGGGGCCCTTGCTGTTCAACCTGCTGGCCCGCGTGACCAATAAAAGTGGCCGCCTGAAGGCGGGTTCCTACGAGCTCAAGCCGGGCACCACGCCGCTCAAGCTGATCGACCAGCTGGTGCGCGGCGAATTCGCGCAAGAACAGTTGACCATCATCGAAGGCTGGACCTTCCGCCAGATGCGCGCGGCGATCGCCGCCCATCGCGGCCTCAAGCACGACACCGTCTCGCTGAGCGACCAGGAGGTGATGAACGCCATCGCCTCCGAATACAAGCAGCCCGAGGGCTTGTTCTTCCCCGATACCTATCTGTTCGCCAAGGGCGCCAGCGACCTGCAGATCTACCGCCAGGCCCACACGATGATGCTCAACCGCCTGGCCTCGGCCTGGGAAAAGCGCGATCCGGCGCTGCCCTACAAGAACCCGTACGAGGCGCTGACGATGGCGTCCATCGTCGAGAAGGAGACCGGGCAAAAGTCCGAGCGCAACATGATCGCCGCCGTGTTCGTCAACCGGCTGCGGATCGGCATGATGCTGCAGACCGATCCGACCGTCATCTATGGCATGGGGACCAAATACGAGGGCAACATCCGTAAAAAGGACCTGGAGACCGACACCCCGTACAATACCTATACGCGCGCCGGCCTGCCGCCGACGCCGATCGCCTTGCCGGGCGTGCAGTCGCTGGCCGCCGCGCTGGCGCCGGCCAAGACGCAAGCGCTCTATTTCGTCGCGCGCGGCAACGGCACCAGCAAATTTTCCGATAATCTGACCGACCACAACCGGGCAGTGAATCAGTACCAACGATAAAACTACATGACTCAACACAGCGCCACGCAACACAGCGGCAAATTCATCACCTTCGAGGGCATAGACGGGGCCGGCAAATCGACCCATATCGCGTTCGTCAGCGAATACATCAAGTCGCGCGGCATCGCGCTGGTCAGCTCGCGCGAGCCGGGCGGCACGCCGCTGGGCGAAAAGCTGCGCGAACTGGTGCTGCATGAAAAAATGCACCTGGAAACCGAGGCGCTGCTGATGTTCGCCAGCCGCCGCGAGCATATCGCCCAGGTGATCGCGCCCGCGCTGGCCGACGGCGCCTGGGTGATCTCCGACCGTTTCACCGACGCCAGCTTCGCCTACCAGGGCGGCGGGCGCGGCATGGACCTGGCCAAGCTGGAGGCGCTGGAACAGTGGGTGCATCCGCACTTGCAGCCGGACCTGACCCTGCTGTTCGACGTGCCGCTGGAAGTGGCGCGCGCGCGGCTCGACGCCACCCGTTCGCTCGACAAGTTCGAGCAGGAGAAGGCCGATTTCTTCGCCTCCACCCGCAACGAGTACCTGCGCCGCGCGACCCAGTTCCCCGAGCGTTTCCGCGTGATCGATTCGACGCAATCGATCGCGGATATCCAGTTGCAGATCGGCGCAATACTTGACGATCTACTTTAAATGTAACATCTAAGTATCTGTATCTAAAGACTAATGAGCAATACCATCTACCCGTGGCAAGAATCGTCGTGGACCCAGCTGCAACAGCTGCGGCA
This sequence comes from Burkholderia sp. LMU1-1-1.1, assembly GCF_040675865.1. Classification (NCBI taxonomy): domain Bacteria; kingdom Pseudomonadati; phylum Pseudomonadota; class Betaproteobacteria; order Burkholderiales; family Burkholderiaceae; genus Burkholderia; species Burkholderia sp. LMU1-1-1.1. The sequence goes on from NZ_JBEGHG010000067.1 coordinate 426,032, forward strand.
GCGCATGCCGCACGCCATCCTGTTCCATGGTGCCGCCGGCATCGGCAAGTCCGACTTTATCGAAAGCTTCGCCCAGGGCCTGCTGTGCGAGGCGGTGCTGCCCGACGGCCACGCCTGCGGCCAGTGCGCGTCGTGCGGCTGGTTCGCGCAGCAAAACCATCCCGACTACCGCCGCGTGCGGCCGGAGGCGCTGGAGGATGAACCCGCCGCCGAAGGTGGCGAGGAAGGCGATGCCGAGACCAAGAAGTCGGCCAAGTCGACCAAGGCGCCGTCCAAGGAAATCAAGATCGAGCAGATCCGCAATCTGGCCGATTTCATGAACATCTCGACCCACCGCCAGGGGCTGCGGGTGGTGGTGCTGTACCCGGCCGAGGCGTTGAACATGCCGGCCTCGAACGCCTTGCTGAAAACCCTGGAGGAGCCGCCTCCAGGCACGGTGTTCCTGCTGGCCTCCAACAGTCTCGACCGCCTGTTGCCGACGATCCTGTCGCGCTGCCGCAAGTTCGCGCTGCCGATGCCGAGCCACGGCGAGGCGCTGGCCTGGCTCAAGGCGCAGGGCGTGGCCGACGCCGACAGCTGGTTGCGCGAGCAGGGCGGCGCGCCGCTGGCGGCGATGGCGCAGGCCGAGACCGGCAATCGCGACGATCTGGAAGTGCTGCTGCAACTGCTGGCGCGTCCAAGCGTCGAGGGCGCGTTGAAAGTTGCTGACAAACTTCAAAAAGTGCCACTGAGCGCGCAGGTATCTTGGCTGCAACGCTGGCTTTATGATTTGTTTTCCTACAAACTGGCAGGTAACATCCGTTACTATCCGCGCTACCAGAAAGAGCTGGCCGGGCTGGCGGACAAGATCCACGTCAGCAAGCTGTTGGCGGCGATCAAGGGCGCCAACGAACGCCGCGCGACCTCCGACCATCCGCTGTCGCCCAAGCTGTTCTTGGAGGATATGTTGCTTGACTATACCGCTTGCTGTGCCTGAAAGGTAATCAATGTCCGCTGCCAGTCCCGTCGATCCGAACACCGTGCCCATCGCGCGGCCGACGGTATTGTCGCTGGCAATCAAGGAAAAGGCGGCGCTGTATGCCGCCTACATGCCCTTCCTCAAGAACGGCGGCATGTTCGTGCCGACGCAAAAACCGTACAAGCTGGGCGACGAGATTTATCTGATCCTGGCGCTGATGGACGACCCCAACAAATATCCGATCGCCGGCAAGGTGGCCTGGATCACGCCGCCTGGGGCGCACAACAACAAGGCGCAGGGCATCGGCGTGCATTTTCCCGACGACGAGAGCGGCCAGCGTGCGCGGCTGCGGATCGAGGAGATCCTCGGCGCCGCACTGAGGTCGTCGCGCGCCACGCATACCTTGTGAGCGACGTTGTCACTAGCCGCGCCGGTCGGCTAGCCCGGTCCGGGGTACAATATCGCCATGTTTATCGACTCCCATTGCCATATTAATTTCCCCGAGCTGGCCGCTCGCATGCCCGAAATCCTGGCCAAGATGGCCGACAACAAGGTGACCCACGCGCTGTGCGTGTCGGTCGACTTGCCGGATTTCCCCCAGGTGCTGGCCCTCGCCAAGGAATATCCGCACATCTACGCCTCGGTCGGCGTCCATCCCGACTACGAGGACACGCCCGAACCGAGCGTCGAACAGCTGGTCGAACTGTCCAACCACCCGAAAATCATCGCCATCGGCGAGACCGGGCTGGATTATTTCCGCCTGCAGGGCGGCCTGGAGTGGCAGCGCGAGCGTTTTCGCACTCACATCAAAGCTTCAAGAATCACGCGTAAGCCATTGATTATTCACACCCGCGCGGCCAGCGAGGACACCATCCGCATCATGCGCGAAGAGGGCGCAGGCACCGAGGCTGGCGGCGTCGCCGGCGTCATGCACTGCTTTACGGAATCGCTGGAAGTGGCGCGCGCGGCCATCGACATGGGCTTTTACATCTCGTTCTCGGGCATCGTGACCTTCAAAAGCGCCAAGGACTTGCAGGCGGTGGCGCTGGAAGTGCCGCTGGAGCGCATCCTGATCGAAACCGATTCGCCGTATCTGGCGCCGATGCCGCATCGGGGCAAGATGAACGAACCGGGCTTTGTCGCCCATGTCGGCGAATATATCGCCAAGCTCAAAGGCATCCCGGTGGAGCAGGTGGCGGAGCAGACTTCCGCCAATTTCTTCAAATTATTCAACGTTGTGGCGTAAGAAGCTCATGTTGATTCTACAGACCGTTCGCCGCCGTTTCCTGCTGGGCATGGTCGCCTTCGCGGCGACCCTGCCGGCATTCGCCGCCGACCAGACCGACGATGAAGTGGACTTTTTCCGCGCCGTCCAGGTCGACTATGTCGCAGGCGTCAAGAAAGTGCTGGCGCGCGGCCTCAATCCCAATGTGCGCGATCCCAGCGGTGAGACGGGCCTGATCCTGGCAATGCGCCACGAAGCGGTCAACGTCGCCACCTTGCTGATGGATCAACCCGGCATCGACCTGGAGGCCAAGGCGCCCAACGGCAACACCGCGCTGATGATGGCGGCGTTCCGCCAGAACAAGCCGGTGGTGCTGGATATGATCAAGCGCGGCGCGCACGTCAATCAAAAGGGCTGGACAGCGCTGCATTACGCGGCGGCGGCCGGCAGTGTCGAGATCACCAACATCCTGTTGGAGCAGCATGCTTACATCGATGCCGAATCGCCGTCCGGCATGACGCCCTTGATGATGGCGGCGCGTGAAGGCAAGGAAGAGGTCGTGGAGTTGCTGTTGAAGCAAGGCGCAGATGCCACGCTGAAGGATGGCGGGTTCAAGCTTACTGCGGCCGAGTTCGCAACGAAGGCGGACAAGCCGTGGATTGCCAAGACCATCAATGCGTTCTTGGCGGCCAAGGGGAAACGCTAAGCCGTGCACCAGCATCATGGTGCAGCGGCCATTGCCGTAGCAACGGACGTTGTTGCGTTCTTGAAGCGACATGGCCAGCTTCGTGCAGCGGATCGTTATAATACAATTGAATACAATTTCTGATAACTTTCTGGCGGAACAGTAGAACTGGCAGGGGTTTCCCACCTAGCTCGCCCCTTTATAGGTGTGCAATCTTAACGATAATAGGTTCACCGTATTGCATCAAAGCACAATGCGCCACAACCAAGGGAAACCATGCTGAACGAACGCGAAATCGAAAGCTGCTATCTGGGGCAATTCATACCAGTCCACTACCATCACAACATGCTGATGGACCAGAACCGTATGCACGGTTTCAAGTCGGCGATCGATTACGCGGTCAAGCCCGGCGCCAAGGTGCTCGAGCTGGGCGGCGGCACCGGCGTGCTGTCCTGGTTCGCGGCGGCCAAGGCGGAGAAGGTGTATTGCGTCGAGTTCAATCCGGACATGGTCAAGGAGGCGCGCAAGATGTTGGCGCTCAATCCCAACGGCGAGAAGGTCGAGGTCGTTCACGCGGACGCTTTCGAGTACCTGCCGCCGGAGCCGGTCGATGTCGTCATCTGCGAGATGATCCATGTGGCGATGCTGCGCGAAAAGCAGGTCGAGGTGATCGAGTCGTTCAAGCGCCGTTATCTGGAGCGTTTCGGCGGCCCGCTGCCGGTATTCCTGCCGGAAGCGGTGATCATGGCGGTGCAGCCGGTTCAGCAGGAGTACGACTTCGAAGGCTTCTATGCACCCATCGTCCAGTTCCAGGAAACCAATGTCGTCTATCCCGGGACGGTGGAGGCCGCGCAGCCGGCCGTCTACAGCATCATCGATTTCAACCAGCCCAACGAGCTGGCTTACGCCTGGCAGGGCAAGTTCGTCATCGAACGCGCCGGCGAGATCAGCGCGATGCGCTTCGTGACCAAGAACGTGTTGGCCGTCGTGGCCGAGCGTTCGACCACCATCGATTGGCTGAACCACTACATGACCTTGCCGCTGGCGACGCCGATCAAGGCCAAGCAGGGCGACGTGCTGCAGGTTAGCTTCCAGTACCGCGCGGGTGGTTCGATCCCGTCGCTGCAGGCCGCGCTGCGCGCCGAGATCCTGCACGATACCGTGACGCAGCCGGCCACGGCCATCGCCGCCTACGCTTAAAAAGTCCCCACGAAGGTCGTTCTGCAGCGTATATTTCGTCTTTTACAGAAAGAGATATATGGAACAGAACGACCAGCGCTACCTCATCCAGCAAAACAAGATCGCCGACGGCGAGACCAAACCTCCGGTGTTCGCCAAAGTCATGCGCAGCAAAGAGGGCGCCTTCGAGGGCGTCTCTTTCATCAAGTCCAAGGAAAAGGCGTCGATCCTGACCATCGAGCAAGCCAACGAGGCGATCGCATGGGCTGGCAAGAAAAAGCCGAACGCCCACGAATACGTGACCAAGATCATCTGCCTGGGCCAGTAATCCGGGCCGGTAAGCCCCGGTTTCTCCTCCGTTTATCCACGAATTCCTGCGATTGATCGCGTTTATACGCAGTTGGTCGCACAGGAATTGTCCGCGTCGCCTTTGCCTTCTACAGTGTCAGCATTGACAATCTCATCACTGGATCGGGGGCTTCTCATGCTGAGTTTTGTGCTGTGGCTGGTTCTGCTGTTTCTGTGCTGGCCGCTGGCCTTGCTGGCGCTGCTGCTGTACCCGGTGTTCTGGCTGCTGACGTTGCCGTTCAGGCTGATCGGGATAGGCGTCGAGGGGGTGTTCGAACTGCTGCGCGCCGTGGTGCTGCTACCGGCGCGCATCCTGCGCGGCTCGCCAGGCCGCTGATATCGGTCAGGCCGGCAACGCCATCCGTGGCCGTTTCTCGGCCAGGCGCGGCGCGCGAGGCGCCTCGTCCAAACGGAACACCCCCACCACCTCGGACAAATGCGACGCCTGCTCGCGCATGCTTTGCGCCGCGGCGGCCGGCTGTTCGACCAGGGCGGCGTTTTGCTGGGTCACATCATCCATCTGAATGATCGCCTCGTTGATCTGCGAAATGCCGGTGGTCTGCTCGGCGCTGGCCAGGCTGATTTCACGCAGGATGCCGGTCACTCGCTGTACGCTGGCCACCACTTCATCCATTGTGCTGCCCGCCTGATTGACCAGCTGGGCGCCGGCGTCGACCTGCTGCACCGAGTTGCCGATCAAGGTCTTGATTTCCTTGGCGGCGGCCGCCGAGCGTTGTGCCAAATTGCGCACCTCGGATGCGACCACCGCGAAGCCGCGTCCTTGCTCGCCGGCGCGGGCCGCCTCGACGGCCGCGTTGAGCGCCAGGATATTGGTCTGGAAAGCGATGCCGTCGATGACGCCGATGATGTCGACGATCTTGCGCGAGGATGCGTTGATCGCGCCCATGGTGTCGACCACCTGCGCCACCACGTTCTTGCCCTTCAGCGCGACCTCGGACGCGGACTCCGCCAGGATGTTGCTCTGCTCGGCGTTCTGCGCGTTCTGCTGGACCGTGCTGGTCAGCTCTTCCATCGACGACGCTGTTTCCTCCAGCGCGCTGGCCTGACGTTCGGTGCGCGCCGACAGGTCCATATTGCCGGTGGCGATCTGGACCGAGGCGGTCACCATCGTGTCGGTGCCGGTGCGGACCTGGCCGACGATGTCCGTCAGGCTCTGGTTCATGTCCTTGAGCGCACTCATCAACTGGCCGGTCTCGTTGGTCGACGTCACTTCGATGCGCGCCGACAGATCGCCGTCGGCGACGCGCCGCGCCATGCCCACCGCGCGGTTCAGCGGCACGGTGATGCTGCGGCTGGCGCTCCACGCGATCAGCAAGGTCAGCACCACGGTGACCACGGCGATGCCGATCATCAGCCGGGCGGCCGAGGCGAAGCCCAGCTTGGTCTGTGCGGCCTCGTCCTTCATGCGCTCGGCTTGCACCATGCTCATTTCGCTGAGCAGGCTGACGTAGTTGCGTTCGTTCTGCGCGATGGTGGTCGTCAGCAGCGTGCGGGCCTCGTCCTGTTTGCCTTGGTTGACCAGCTTGACCAACGACGTCTGCCCTTCAACGTCGACCTTGCGGGCGGCAACGATGCCGGAGAACAGCTCGCGTGCCTTGGGGATGTTGAGGACCTTGTCCATTTTGTCGAGCAGTTCGCGGTTGTTGGCCCGCAGTGTGTTCAACGTGTCGACCTCGCGCTGCACGGCGGCCGCGTCGCCGGCCAGGGTGACGTTACGCATGTGCTTGTGGATGTTGGCGACGTTGTATTTGACGTTGTTGATCAGTTCAATCTTGTAGTAGCGGTCGTCGATGATATTGTGCAGACGCTGTTCGGCCGACGACATGCCCGCCATCGCGATGGCGACGACGATGAGCAGCAAGGCGACGACAAGTCCGAAAGCCAGGCCAAGCCGTGCGCTAATTTTTAAGTTTGCGAATTTCATTATTCCCCCAAGTGCGCTACGTATGGACGCTGCGAATCCGGTTCCGCCAAGTGGTCTAGTGGCCGGTCAGGGGACCGGGCGCGCCAAATGGGCGGGAAACCGAAAGTACCCGCAAGAGCGGATGCCGAGGGAAAATATAAGTCAGTTTCATGCCGCGAGGCAATGAGAATTTTGTGCCAAATTCGACACAGGAAAAATCCGCAAAGCCAGCTACACAGCGGCTTTGCGGCTTGTTTGACAATCTTTAGAAATCGACCTTGAAGCCGCCGCCGATGGATTTTTGCGCGTAGTTATAGTCGATCAAACTTTGGCCGTAACCGCTGAAGACTTGCACATATCCCTTCAGGTTGGCCGATACCGGGAACGCCCAGCCGGCCTGCACGCCGCCATGGTTGGTGTGGAAGTTGCGGCGCGCCGTCACTGACAATTCGTGGCCGTCGAAACGGTAGCTCGCGTTCAGATCGCCATGGCCGAGGTAATCGGTGATGTCGATGTTGTCGTTGTCCGAGCGCGCGTTGTCCAGCCTGCGCCACAGCCGGAAGTTGACGGCGAAGTTGCCCTTCTCGGCGCCCACCTGCGCATAGACGCGGTTCCAGCTGCGCGACAAGGTCGACGTCTGGCCGTTCGACTGGTGCACCAGGCCCAGGGTCAGGAAACGCACGTCGACGCCGCCCAGGTTCAGCGCCAGCGGCGTGGTCAGCATCAGTTCCGGCTGGTAGTTGGTCTCGCGGAACGGGCTCGATTCGGAGCGGTTGTAAGCCTGCCAGAAACTCTCCTGCGTATAGCCGAACCACAGATCGACCGGCCAGCTGAAGGCCTGCTCGATCATCTTCATCTTGAAACTCAACTGGTACATCAACTCCACGTGCTTGGATTTCAGGCCGTCTGGCGAGAATTCCTGAAACGGCGCATCATTGTTGCTGGTGCTGTAGTTCGCCAATAACAGATAGGTGTCGCGGTGCGGACGGAAGTTGAACACGCCGCGCTTGGCCGAGCGGTCCAGCTCCCACCATTGCACCATGCGCGAGACCTTGTCCTGCGGTGGGATGGTGGTCAGCTCGGCGACCTTGGCCGGGATCGCCGCGTCTGCCGGCGCGGCCGGCGGCTCGGCCGGCTGGGTGCTGGCCGGCATGACCAATCCGCCGACCAGTTTGCTGTCGTTGCCGGGGTCGGGCACGCCAACGGCCGCGCCGCCGGCTGCCTGCTTGGTCGGCGTGGTGCGCGCCAGACCGTCGTAGCAGGCGAGGCGTGCGCTGGCGTCGCCCAGTACCGAGCAACGTTCGATGCGTAATTCGAGATCGGCGGCTTGGGGCGGTGCGGCCTGTGCCAAAGCCAGAGCCGGTCCCATGCCTAAGGAGAGGAGAAGGGCGGATTTACGTCGGAGGAGCATGCATTTTTTCCAGGTGAGATGTAAGCTTGCAGTTTATTACACAGACTACATTACTTGCCGTTAGGTATGTCGCACATTAGGAAAGTATTCAGAAAGTAATCAGGGCTTGATTTCGGCAACTATCGCCGCACTTGAGACTACCCAAGCTTAAAGACGTCAAGGAGATTTGTGATGACCCGCAAGACCCCCATCGAGCGTTACCGCAACATTGGCATCAGCGCGCACATCGACGCTGGCAAGACCACGACGACGGAGCGCATCCTGTTTTATACCGGCGTCAATCACAAGATAGGCGAGGTGCACAACGGCGCCGCGACCATGGACTGGATGGAGCAGGAACAGGAACGCGGGATCACCATCACCTCGGCCGCCACCACCGCCTTCTGGAAAGGCATGGCCGGCAATTTCGCCGAGCACCGCATCAACATCATCGACACGCCGGGCCACGTCGACTTCACCATCGAGGTAGAACGCTCGATGCGCGTGCTCGACGGCGCGGTCATGGTGTATGACGCGGTCGGCGGCGTGCAGCCGCAGTCGGAAACCGTCTGGCGCCAGGCCAACAAGTACAAAGTGCCGCGCATCGCCTTCGTCAACAAGATGGACCGCGTCGGCGCGGACTTCTTCCGCGTGCGCGAACAGGTCGCCAACCGCCTCAAGGGCGTGGCCGTGCCGATCCAGATCCCGCTGGGCGCCGAGGACAACTTCCACGGCGTCGTCGATCTGGTGAAGATGCGCGCCATTAACTGGGACGACGAGAGCCTGGGCGTCAAGTTCACCTACGAGGACATTCCCGCCAACTTACAGGCGCTGGCGCAGGAGTGGCACGACAAGATGGTCGAGGCCGCCGCCGAGGGCACGCCCGAGCTGCTGGAAAAGTATCTGGACGGCGGCGTGCTGACCGAGGAAGAGATCAAGACCGGGCTGCGCCTGCGCACCATCCGCAACGAGATCGTACCGATGCTGGCCGGCAGCGCGTTCAAGAATCGCGGCGTGCAGGCGATGCTGGACGCGGTCGTCGAATACCTGCCGTCGCCGCTGGACGTGCCGGCCATCGCCGGTACCGACGAGGACGACAATCCGATCGAGCGGCATCCGAGCGACACGGACCCGTTCTCGGCGCTCGCCTTCAAGATCATGACCGACCCGTTCGTCGGCCAGCTGACGTTCTTCCGCGTGTATTCGGGCGTGGTCAACTCCGGCGACACGGTCTACAACCCGACCAAGAGCCAGAAGGAGCGCCTGGGCCGCATCCTGCAAATGCACGCCAACGAGCGCAAGGAGATCAAGGAGGTGTACGCGGGCGACATCGCCGCCGCCGTCGGCCTGAAAGGCGTGACCACCGGCGACACGCTGAGCTCGCCCGATCATGTCATTGTGCTGGAAAAGATGATCTTCCCGGAACCTGTGATCTCGCAGGCGGTCGAGCCGAAGACCAAGGCCGATCAGGAAAAGATGGGCATCGCGCTCAACCGTCTGGCGCAGGAGGACCCGTCCTTCCGCGTGCACACGGACGAGGAATCGGGCCAGACCATCATGTCCGGCATGGGCGAGTTGCACCTGGAGATCCTGGTGGACCGCATGCGGCGCGAGTTCAGCGTCGAGGCGACGGTCGGCAAGCCGCAGGTCGCCTATCGCGAGACCATCCAGAAGACCGCGAGCGATGTCGAGGGCAAGTTCGTCAAGCAGTCCGGCGGACGCGGACAGTACGGCCACGTGGTGCTGACGCTGGAACCGATGGAGCCGGGCAAGGGCTACGAGTTCGTCGACGCCATCAAGGGCGGCGTGGTGCCGCGCGAGTACATTCCGGCCGTCGACAAGGGCGTGCAGGAAACCTTGCGCAGCGGCGTGCTGGCCGGTTACCCGGTGGTGGACGTCAAGGTGACGTTGACCTTCGGTTCGTACCACGATGTCGACTCGAACGAAAACGCCTTCCGCATGGCGGGCTCGATGGCGTTCAAGGATGGCATGAAGCGGGCGGACCCGGTGCTGCTGGAGCCGATGATGCAGGTCGAGGTGGAAACGCCGGAGGAGTTCATGGGTAACGCCATGGGCGACCTGACGGCGCGGCGTGGCATGGTGCAGGGCATGGACGAGATCCCCGGCGGCGGAGGCAAGATCATCCGCGCGTTGGTGCCGTTGGCGGAAATGTTCGGCTACTCGACGACGCTGCGTTCGCTCACACAGGGGCGCGCCACGTACACGATGGAGTTCAAGCACTACGCGGCGGTGCCCAAGCACATCCTCGACCAGATCGCCGTATCGTCGAAGTCGCGGCATTGATTAGGTAAACGCGCGGTAATCCGTCACGCATGGCGGATTACCGCGTGGTTTCTAATCGAACACTTTCAACTTGAGCTGTATCGACAACGCGCCATACAACCGGTCCTTATACTTCGGCACAAAGGCGACGTTCACCCCCACGCTTTTATATTCAAAACTGGCGGTCGGTATCACCGCTGGGAACCATCCGCCATCGCGCATCTTCGGATAGCCGTTAAACCCGCCCACCACCGCGCCCAGCCGCACCGGTCCGAGCTTGAACGGCTGGTAATACACGCCGATATAGTTCGAATACGCCCGGTCGCTGTTATAAAACCGCCCGGCGGTCGCCGACGCCACCGTCGAAAAACGATACTCCGCCCCCAGGCCAGGATTACTGTCGTTCAAATCCTTGTCGCGGTCGAAGTGATACGAGTAAAACCCGCCATTGAGCCAAACCTCCTTCAGCGGCGCCGATTCGATGGTCTCGAAGGTGTCGGCCGCGGCCGCTCCGGACAGGCAAGCCAGCACTGGCAGCAGCGCGCCGGCCGCGATGGAATTACGCAAACGCTTGATCATCCGAAGCTTTCTTCATTGTTGGTTGAGGACGTTGGATTATAGCGAATGATTGCCTTCCGCTTGATCTGGATTAGAAGTGAAATATTTCACCAAAGCAAAATGATTGTTCCAAACTTAACAGGGGACTGTCATGAACCGTTTCAACCTGCTGACCTACACGGCGGCATTGGCTTTGGCGCTTGGCGCCTGCGTGTCGACCACCAAGCCGGGCGTGGTCGGCGCACAGCGCCAGCAGATGCTGGTGATTTTCGTCGATACCGTCGCTAAGACGGTCAAATCGTGATGCGCCAACCACGCTTTTCCGCATACACCGTCGCCAGCCAAAAAACGGCGGTGAAGCAGGCCGCGAAAGCCAGCGATGCCGCCGCCGGCCCGAGCGACGGCGTGATCGGCGTGGCGAAAACCTGCCGGTACAGCGGCGTCATCACGCCGCTGTAGGCCAGCAGGCAGGTGGCGATCCACGATCCGGCGTAGGCGGCGATGGCGTTGATGCCCATGGCGCGGCCAAGCGGCGGCCAGCCGCGCACGTCGACCAGCTGGTAGGCGAGCGCGATGGCCAGCATGCCGAAGCCGCCGGTCCACAAGACAAACGAAGACGTCCACAGTTGTTTGTTCAGCGGCAGCAGCAGCGACCACATACCGCCCGCAACCAACGCCACAAAGCCGCCGATGGCGAGCTGGCGAATCCGGCCGGCGCGCAGCCAGGCGCCCGCGCGCAAACCCAGGATGAGCGTCGCCAGCGACGGCAGCGTGCTCAATATGCCTTCCGGTTCGTGCGCCAGTCCCGTCGCTGCATCATATTGATAGGACAGTGGCCCGAGCAGCGCGGTGTCGATGCGGTCGGCCAGATTCAGGTTCGGCTCCAGCGAACCGCCGGCGACCAACAGTCCCCAATACCCGAGTAGTATCGCCACCAGGATGGCCCACTGGCCCCGCGCGCCGCGCACATGGATGGCCAGCAGGCCCGCCGCAGCGAAGCAGATGCCGATCCGCTGCAGCACGCCGAGCAGTCGGAACGGCCGTCCATCCATCAGCAGCGTCGAAATGACGTTGAGGGCGAGACCTAGCAGGAAGATGCGCGCGCCGCGCAGCAGCACCGTGCGCGCCAGTGCCCTGCGCGCGAGCGGGCCGGTGTCGCTGTCCAACTGCCGGCCCAGCGCCAGGTGTAGCGACACGCCGACGATCAACAGGAAGGTGGGGAAGATGAAGTCGGCCGGTGTGCAACCGTGCCAGTGTGCGTGCTCCAGCCAGGGGTAAATGTGCGACCAGTCGCCGGCGTTGTTCACCAGGAGCATGGCGGCCACGGTCAGGCCCCGTACGGCGTCGATAGAGTTTATGCGCATAGTTTTTTGTTAGAGCTGCAGCTTGATGTGCATGCGGTTGAGGCCAAAGGCCAGCGCCATGACGATCAGGGCGTACGCCGCCGCCCAGATCAGGCCCGGCAAGCCGGCGCCCAGCACGGAAGGGAAGGCCAGGTTCAGCGTCTCCATCAGCGCGAAAATAATGAAGGGCAGGATGTAGGTGAGCAGGGGATTGGCGGCGGCCGGACGGAAGAACGCCACCCAGCCGCGCCGCTGTTTCAAGTCCACCAGCCAGTACATCGCCGCGAACAGCAGCACGCAGATCGCCGCGCTGTACAGCGCCCAACTCGGGGTGGCGGCGATCTTCGATATCGTGAACCAGGGACGCAGCGCGAACGCCAGCGTCGCCAGCACCGCCGCGAACAGCAGCGCCTTGCCGAAAGGTTCAGCGCGCGGGCGGCCATCCGTGAAGAAGATCAGCGTCGTCAGCACGCCGCACAACGCGATCGCGGTATGGATCGCGTCGCCGGACTGCGCGCCCAATAGCCGCCACAGCGCCGAAGGCTGTGCTGTATTGGCGTTGAAGACGCAGTACCAGGCCACGCAGGCGAGGATCGCCAGCGCGATCGGCAGCGGGCGCGCGCGGGTCAGGCGCCAGGCGATGGTCGCATACAGATACGCCCAGCCGATCAGCCCAAGTATGCCCCACCATTGCGGCGCCAACCTCCCGGTGCCATCCGGTCCACCGCGAAAGACCAGCGCCAGCGCGATTAGTCCAGCCACGCCGGCCAGCCGCAGCGCGAGAGCCAACTGCTTGTTCTCGAAGCGGTAAACAGCCCACACCAATATCGCGCAGGCGTAGAACAGCAGCGACCAAACGTGGATGGTCATGCCCATGGCCGCCTCGTTGTAGCCCGCCTCCGCATTGACCATGAAGACGCCGAACACCAGCAGGCCGGCGGCGCGGGCCAGCACGTGGCGCCACAACTTCCAGCCGCTGTCGCCCGCCGACTGGCGCTGCGCCATCGCGAACGGTATCGACATGCCGACGATGAAAAGGAAGGCGGGGAAGACGACGTCCGGAAAAGTCATGCCGTCGACACCGGCGGCCACGTGCCCCATCCAGGGCGGCATTCCGCTCACGCCCGCCAGCGTGTTCACAAAGATCATGACCAGGATGGTGATGCCACGGAAGGCATCGATAGCAAGTACGCGCAAGAGTCTAATCTTTCTATTTGGATCCTCTAAGATTATCATCTATTTAATCTTTAGATCTATAATCTCGCCGCTAAAAACTCTTTCGTGGACCTCATGATCTCAATCGCCCGCCTGCTGCCGCTGATGCTTGTTTTGCCCCTGGTGCTGGGAGGCTGCGGCGCATCGATGAAACAGCGCATAGAAGCTTGCAAGACGGGAGACTGGAACCAGATCGGCAGGACGGACGGCCTTGACGGCGCTCCGCCGACTTTCGCCGACCGCAAGGACTTCTGCGACGATCACGGCGACGACAAGAAGCCCGCCTCCGCCGATGCCAGCGCGCGCTACACGGCCGGCTGGGAGCAGGGCAACCGGGAGATGTGGTCTGCCGTCGGCGCCATCGATGGCGCCAAGGGTTTGCAGCAATCTCAGTACGCGGTGCGCGCGGCCGGCGAGGAAGTCCGCAAGCGCAAAACGCCCCTGAATCAGGCGGCCTATGACGAAGGCTGGTTGAAGGGGAACTCACAGTATTGGGAAGATATCGGCAAGCGCGAAGGCGCCGAAGGCCTGCCGCTGGCGAAGAAGGAGGACAGCCGCGCGCGTGCCGCGACCGCGCAACTGCGCTTCGACGAAGCGGCTTATACCAACGGCTGGCACGCCGGCAATCGCACCTTCTGGCAGGAAGCCGGTTTCACCGACGCGCGCAACGGCACGCCGGACAGCCGCTTCCGGGATCGCGCGGCGGCCGCGCGCGACGCCGGGGTGCAGATACAGGAGGACGTGTATCGCACGGCCTGGAACGCGGAGATCGTCAACTACTGGCGCAACCTCGGCGCACAGGACGCCGTCAGCGGCAAGGAATTCGGCACACGCGGCAAGGAAGCGCGTCAAAAGGGCTTGAAGGTGTTCGAGTCCGAGTACCGCAAGGCTTGGGAAAAACGCCTGGACGACCACTGGCGCCAGGCGGGCCTCGACGACGGCTACGGAAAACCGTTCATGTTGGAGGAGCGCATCGCCAGCGCCTCGCGCGACGGCGTGTTTGTCATTCCATCGACGCGCGACATGTACACCAAGGCCTGGGAGGAGCAGAACGCCAAATACTGCGTGCCGGAGAACGCCTTCGAACGCGGGCGTACCAACACCGGCATGGCGGTGGAGGTGTGTCGCGGCGAGCTGCGTAACCAGCTAAAGCGTGCCTACGTCAGCGGCCAGGATTTCGAGGTGGCGGCGATGAAGCGCGCGCAGGCACTGAACGACGTCAACGATCTGGAGAGCCGTTTGTATGACGCCAACCGGCGCCTGGGCCGTCTGGAGCGCGACATACGCGGCGCGCAAGACGCGAAAGACCGCCAGGTCAACGAAGAGAGCAAAAAACAAGACCGCCGCCGCGAGCAGGAAAGGCGCGAGCTGATCGACTACATCCGCCGTCTGGAATGGCAGCTGGACGAAGCGCGCCGCTGGGTCGAGCGGCACGACATGCAAATGCAGCGCCTGCGCCGCGAGATATACTAAAAGCCGCCGAAGGGAAAACACTGGCCTCATTTGCGCCGCGACTCCGGCGTTAACCTGACCGCGACTTCGCGTCAATCTGAATCGTGACTTCGGCGTCAATCTAAACCACGTAGGGCTGATTAGCGAAGCGTAATCGGCCAAGCTCCGCCAGCGGCTCACGCCTAAATGACGCCAAGCGCGGGCTGCGCCATCACTACGCCGTTTAACCTGACCTCACAACAGGTGACCCATCTCTCGCGACGGCAGCCCGTAGAGAAACTACCCCTTTCATTTCGGCAACATGGTATTCTTGCCTCGAAGGGCTGAGTGCGACAAAGAGCCGACGTTCGTCCCTGTCCGCGCCCCCGACCGCCTCTCGTTTATAGCTATAAGACGATATGTTTATCGAAGCGGTCAGCTGTCAACTGAGGAATCCAGGATGAAACTCAACCCTGCGGAGGTGCGCGATGCTGGCCTCCTGCTGCAGCGCCAGACCGGACGCACGTTTTGGCATGTGATGTCGATCGGTTGCCAGACCGCGCTCGTGGCGCACTTGCTTTTCGCACTGCTCTTCTATGCGATCGACGTTCCGGTGATGGTCTGGGTCAACGGCGCCAGCATGTTGATCTATGTCGCCGCCCGGCTGGCGCTGAAGCACCGCCGCAACAGCGTGGCAATGGGGCTGATCTGGATCGAAATCATCCTGCACGCCGCGTTGGCCGTGACACTGATCGGTTGGGACAGCGGCTTCCACTATTACCTGATGGTGATGCTGCCCATGATCTTTGTCAGCCCCGGCGCAAAGCTGCGACGCAAGCTGCTGCATGGCGTTGTGCTGCTCGCCATCTACTTGGCGCTCGACGCCTACGCACACGCAAACGCGCCCCCGGTAACGGTGTCGCATGATGTGCTGACGCTGTTGCGCTGGTTTAACGTCAGCGCCGGCTTCCTGATGCTGGGTTTGCTCGCGAATGTTTATTACAAGGCGGTATTGGCGTCGGAACAGCGGTTGCGCGCGATCGCATCGACCGACCCGCTGACCGGCGCGCTGAACCGCCGCGCAATGGTTTATGAGGTAGATGCCGCCGTAGTCGCCGGCGGCGCGTCAACGCTGTTACTGGCCGACATAGACCTCTTCAAGCGCATCAACGACGCCTTCGGCCACGAGGCCGGCGACGGCGTACTGGTGCAGGTGGTGCAGGCGATCGAGGCCAGTGTGCGACCGGACGAACGGGTGGCGCGCTGGGGCGGCGAGGAGTTTCTAATCTGCGTCGCCGGGGGCGCCCAACAGGCTGCCAACATCGCCGAGCGCATCCGCGCCTCGGTTGAAGCGTTGCGGATCGCCGATCATGACCAGCCGCTCTCGGTCAGTGTGACGATCGGCTGCGCTACCCGCCAGCCGGGCGAAACGTTCGAGCACTGCGTGGCGCGTGCCGACGCCGCGCTCTACCGAGGCAAGCAGGCCGGCCGCAACCGCGTGGTGGTTGCTGACCCTTCGCAACCGTTGGCGAAGAGCTGAAGTCGTTTAAGGTACACGCGTCTGAAGAGTAGCGAACAGGTCGGGTTGGTGGAGCATTTTGAACTGGACGACGCTCTCACTTAGTGACATGCCGAATGTGAGGGGACTTGTCGCGCGGCCATCTCTGCCCGGCCAAACGAGATGCCAAACACTAGTTTTATGGCGTCGGGAACGTCCAGCGTGCGCCTTGGTTGTGCTAAGGCTGGCAGGGATGGTATTTCCAAGTTCAGTCCGCTGTCCGCTGTGCACGAGCCAGACATGCATATTGGATCAGTTCTTGTTTTTATAGGTGATGCGACCGCTCAGTTTGATCGTGCCTTGGCCCGTGCTGATGTCTTCAGCGCCGGTCATGTTACCGCCGCCGCTGGCCTTGTTGAATTTCCCCGTGCCGCCTGTCACTTGGAACGTGGCGCCAGTGAATACGAAATTCGACCCTACGCCCGTTGGAACAAACTGACCGCTATAGTCGGCGAAGATCTGGTCGCCGGCTACAGTGAGGACAATCAACTTGCCGGCGCTGAACGTAAACAATGTGCCGCTTTGGGTGATGCAATCATTGGCGATGAATGCCACCGGGCCGGTAAGGGCGCCTTCGCCACGCCCGATGATCACGCCGCCGAACCTGGACGGACAGCGCAGCGACGGGCCAGGAATTTCCGTCAGTGTGCCTTTGATTTCAATTGGCATAGTAACGGAAGAATCAGCCATCGACGCGCTGGAAACAGCGAGCCAAAGGGCGCCGGCAGCGACGCGCAGGGGCAATTTATTCATCGAGCATCTTTCGGGGAGGGGCGAATTTCCAATCATAGAACTTCATTGTGAAAATGACAATCAGACATTGTTTTTTTGTTGTTATTCCGCTCATCTGACCATTATAGTAACGGCGGCTTCGGGAGACTTTTGCCCGGCAGTGACAAAGCGTGAACCTTTTGCATTAGCAAGTTGCTATCCTGATAGTTACCGGCTGGGTCCGACCTTCGCCAATTCACAAGAGTGGAAGTTTTTTATGTTTGAACATCTCCGTAAATGTGTACTTGCACTAGGCTGCGCGGCATTGCCAGCTTTCGCGTGTACGCCGTCCTCTGATTACGAGCCACCTTCAGTTGCGCAGATTTTCGCCACTGCAACATATGTGGTCTATGCGAAGGCAACAGCTTATGAAGAGTCTGCGGATGGCCCCAGGGCCAAAGTGAGCGTAATCGAACAGTTCAAAGGACCTCCTGTAAAAAGCATTGGTGTCCCCGGTCACGGATGTGGTTTGAGTATCTCCATTGGAGAGACAAGGATATTCTTCCTCAACTCATCAGCAAATGGACACGTGATGGCCTATCCGATTGGCAAAAGCGATGCGGAAGTCTTGCACGAGTTACGCGCTCTAGTGCCAGCTGATAAGGCGGATCCTGCTGCACCCAAATCGATGTGATAAATTGGCCGATACTAGACCCGAATGGTTGGCTCCAACCGGCCACTACCGGACGTTCGGAACACACAACAAGTAAGCTTAGGCTATATGCACATTCGACCGTTCCCTTGGAAATCGCTTTTCTTGGCTCCTTTCGCTAGCGTTCCTGCCTTGACGCTTACTGGCTTGGGAAGTTCTGACGCGGGCGCAGTATCCGACTTTGGATGGGGAATTTTCTTTGGGCTCCTACTGGCGGTTCCCGCTTCCTTTGTAGGTATGCTACTTATCGGCATCCCGATTTTCTTGATTTTGCGGCCTCACAAGTACGCGCTGATGCTGGCCACTTGCGCAGCTGGCGTTGCTATACCGTTTCTCATGTTTTTCGGAAATGCTCCTTCAAGAACAACTTTGGGAGCCGTCGCTTCAGGTGTCGCAGTGGCTGCAGCAGCATATTTTTTACGGCCACGTAATGCCTAACCAATTGAACAACCCGACGGCGTACGCGCTGCGCGCTTCAGACGCCGGTTATCGGGAATGTTCAAATGTTGGCAGAACCCGGCCACAAGCGGATAGAATTGGGAAGCCAAGTATGAAACGTAGTCGTTATTTTCTTTTGGTTGGAGCGTTGTTGGGTATTGCTGCTGTCTCGGTATGGGTTTGGCGTGAGATTGCAATTGACCGATGCCTGGATAATGGTGGCCGCTGGGACTATCAGGACTCAACATGTGAAAGTCAGCGATAGTCTGATTCCGGCCAGGAGCAATGGGATGGACTCCTCCTCACCTATCGGCGTCGATGCGCCTAAACTGGAGTTTCGACACAACCAGTTGAGAGAAGGAGTCCACCATGAAGATTATCCGCGTCGGCGTCGATCTCGCCAAGAGCGTCTTTCAAGTGCACGGGGTTGATCGTTGCGAAAAGGTTGTATGGCGCAAAAAGCTGGACCGTGCAGAATGGCTCGGGGCGTTGCTGGAGAAAATTGAGCCGGGCTGCGAAATTGGCATGGAAGCCTGTGGTGGCGCATATCACTGGGCCCGGCAATTGCAGAAGCGAGGCTTCACGGTGAAGCTGATCGTACCGCAATTCGTCAAGCCGTACGTGAAGAGCAACAAGAACGACGCGAACGATGCGGAGGCAATTTGCGAAGCGATGAGTCGTCCGAACATGCGCTTCGTTGCGATCAAATCTGTCGAGCAGCAAGATTTGCAGGCGATACATCGGATTAGGGCTGAGTTATGTAGTCAGCGCAGGGCCAAGGGCAACCAGATTCGCGGCCTATGTTCCGAGTATGGCTTGGTAGCGCCAAGGGAAATGATCCAGCTGCGAGCAGCCGTGCCTTGCTGGCTGGAGGATATGGAGAATGGTTTGATGCTACGGTTCCGTCGAATGCTGCGCGGCTTGTGGCTTGATCTCATGAACCTGGAACTCAGAGTTAAAGAATTGGATCAGGAAATTGAAATTGCGGCGGCTACCGATCCGGTCGCCACCAGGTTGCAGCAGCTGCGGGGCGTCGGCCCGATCATCGCTACAGCGTTTGTGGCCAACGTCGGCGATGCAAATCAGTTCAGCAGCGGCAGACAGATGGCCGCATCGCTGGGGCTAACGCCACGGCAGAACAGCTCCGGCGGCAAGGAACGATTGCTAGGCATTACGAAGCGCGGCGACGCGCAGTTGCGAACGCTGTTGATTCACGGGGCCCGTTCAGTTTTACGAACGGCCGCCAGCAAGAATGATCGGATGAGTCGCTGGGTAACACACATCGCTCAGACGAGGCACCACAACATCGCGGCGGTCGCGCTGGCCAACAAGACGGCGCGTATCGCCTGGGCGATGATGACCAAGGGCACGGACTACCAGCCTGGTCCGGTGGCAGTTTAAGCAGAGAGCAGTTAGTACGTAAAAAGGAGTATCCAACCACGATTGCGAAACAAGCCGTTGATGGCCGACAGGTCGAACCGGCGCCCGCAGAACCCGAGAATGTCTGTGGCCTTCGAGCCCGAAGTAGCGATAGGGAGCCGGCGCGCGAATAGCCCATTATGGGTCCTTGCCCGACGACGGGCAAAGCAGTTAGAGACCGAATATACGTGAGCAGTCGTACCTACAAAGTCAAAGACGGAATGTTTGCAAACGAGGAGGAGTCCATATACGGACTATCAATTGTGAGATTCAACTATACCTACCGCTTGAATATGCCAAATGACGCATGATGAAACGTGATTTCACCGCTCTTGACTCGGCAATCGTTGAAACGCTCACGAACCGTTCGTTCCGGCGTGATGAACGTAAGCGTCGCCCCTGCACCGTCTGTTCATAGCGAGTAGCATCTGCCAAAGTAGTTCCCGTTACTTTTTTAGCGGGAACTACTTTGGACACTGAAGTGGAGTCGGGCAATCGTAGAGGACGGCCAAACTATTCGCCCGAGTTTAAACATCGACTCGCTGTGGCGGCATGCGAGCCCGGTGTTTCGGTATCGAAACTGGCCCAGGATCATGGCATCAACACCAACATGCTGTTCAAATGGCGGCGCGACCTGCGCGCCGGCCTGCTGATTGGACCGGCTACGAGTGAGACCATGCTGCTGCCGGTAGTGCTGAAGCCGTCCTCACCTGCAGCAAAGCCGGCCAGCGGCGCAGCTCGCGGGGGTGCTATCGAGATCACCATTGCCGATGCCACTGTGCGCGTCTGCGCCGGCGCGGACGCGGCGTTGCTGGGTAATCCCCCCTGCAAATGATCGCCATCAGAAGTAGAATTTTCTCAATTAGCTTTTTGAAAGTTCTGCAATGAAGACTTCCCGATTCACCGACAGCCAAATCATCGCCATCCTGAAGCAGGCAGAA
>NZ_JBEGHG010000068.1:0-261 GCF_040675865.1 Burkholderia sp. LMU1-1-1.1
GGACTCGAACCAACGACCCCCGCGTTATCAACACGGTGCTCTAACCAGCTGAGCTACAGCCCCAAATGCTGTTCTTTATATTGACAGTCGATAAGTGTGAACGCTTGATGAGTGAGTCATTGCTGACCCGTGCGACTCTAGAAAGGAGGTGATCCAGCCGCACCTTCCGATACGGCTACCTTGTTACGACTTCACCCCAGTCACGAATCCTACCGTGGTAAGCGCCCTCCTTGCGGTTAAGCTACCTACTTCTGGTAAAAC
>NZ_JBEGHG010000069.1:0-261 GCF_040675865.1 Burkholderia sp. LMU1-1-1.1
CGGCCTTGCCGGCGATGGTCGGCGTGGTGACGTTGGTGAGGTTGTCGGTGATCAAGATGCCGCTGTCGGACGCGGTCACCAGGTCGAGCGCGCTCGGGGTGGTGCTGACGGTGTCGATGGTGACGGCGACCGCCGCCGAGGCCGGGCCGACGTTGCCGGCGGCGTCGGTGGCGGTGGCGGTGAGGTTGTGGACGCCGGCCGCCAGGGTGCCGGTGGTGACGGTCCAGACGCCGTCGGCGTTGGCCACGCCGCTGCCGACCA
>NZ_JBEGHG010000070.1:0-261 GCF_040675865.1 Burkholderia sp. LMU1-1-1.1
CCACCATCACCGGCAGCGCGGAGGCCGGCATCACCGTGCAGCTGTATGACGGCGACACCCTGGTCGGCAGCGCCACCAGCGACGCCAGCACCGGGGTCTGGAGCATCGCCAGCGCCGCGCTGGCCGATGGCGCACACACGCTGACGGCCCGCACCGTCGACCTGGCCGGCAACATCTCGGCGCCGTCGGCGCCGCTGGTGGTGACCATCGACCGCGCCGCGCCGGGCGCCCCGGGCGCCCCGGTGCTCGACGCCGCGTCCG
>NZ_JBEGHG010000071.1:0-261 GCF_040675865.1 Burkholderia sp. LMU1-1-1.1
ACATCTCGGCGCCGTCGGCGCCGCTGGTGGTGACCATCGACCGCGCCGCGCCGGGCGCCCCGGGCGCCCCGGTGCTCGACGCCGCGTCCGACACGGGCGTGTCCGACGCCGACAAGCTGACCAAGGACGCCACGCCGACCCTCACCGGCAGCGCCGAAGCCGGCGCCACCGTCAAGCTGTACGACGGCACCACCCTGGTCGGCAGCGGCGTGGCCAACGCCGACGGCGTCTGGACCGTCACCACCGGCACCCTGGCGGCCG
>NZ_JBEGHG010000072.1:0-255 GCF_040675865.1 Burkholderia sp. LMU1-1-1.1
TGAAAGTGCACGCGGAGCCTCGGTTCCGCGATACTTAAAATATCAAATGTTCACAAGAAGTAATGAAATAGGCGCTACGAAAGTAGTGGCCTGTCAGTATTTTGAGTGAGCGACCCGTCGGCAACGATGGTGCTACGAAAGTAGCAAATAAACAGAGATTAAACTGAAGAGTTTGATCCTGGCTCAGATTGAACGCTGGCGGCATGCCTTACACATGCAAGTCGAACGGCAGCGCGGGGCAACCTGGCGGCGAGT
>NZ_JBEGHG010000073.1:0-255 GCF_040675865.1 Burkholderia sp. LMU1-1-1.1
GAACCAACGACCCCCGCGTTATCAACACGGTGCTCTAACCAGCTGAGCTACAGCCCCAAATGCTGTTCTTTATATTGACAGTCGATAAGTGTGAACGCTTGATGAGTGAGTCATTGCTGACTCGTGCGACTCTAGAAAGGAGGTGATCCAGCCGCACCTTCCGATACGGCTACCTTGTTACGACTTCACCCCAGTCACGAATCCTACCGTGGTAAGCGCCCTCCTTACGGTTAAGCTACCTACTTCTGGTAAAAC
>NZ_JBEGHG010000074.1:0-251 GCF_040675865.1 Burkholderia sp. LMU1-1-1.1
GAGTATTTAGCCTTGGAGGATGGTCCCCCCATATTCAGACAGGATTTCTCGTGTCCCGCCCTACTTGTCGCACGCTTAGTTCCACACATCGCATTTCACATACGGGACTATCACCCGCTATGGTTCCAATTTCCAGTGGATTCTGTTATGCGTCATGCTAAAACGTGCAGGCTCTTCCCATTTCGCTCGCCACTACTTTGGGAATCTCGGTTGATTTATTTTCCTGCAGCTACTTAGATGTTTCAGTTCGC
>NZ_JBEGHG010000075.1:0-251 GCF_040675865.1 Burkholderia sp. LMU1-1-1.1
GAGTATTTAGCCTTGGAGGATGGTCCCCCCATATTCAGACAGGATTTCTCGTGTCCCGCCCTACTTGTCGCACGCTTAGTTCCACACATCGCATTTCACATACGGGGCTATCACCCGCTATGGCTCCTATTTCCAGAGGATTCTGTTATGCGTCATGCTAAAACGTGCAGGCTCTTCCCATTTCGCTCGCCACTACTTTGGGAATCTCGGTTGATTTATTTTCCTGCAGCTACTTAGATGTTTCAGTTCGC
>NZ_JBEGHG010000076.1:0-251 GCF_040675865.1 Burkholderia sp. LMU1-1-1.1
GAGTATTTAGCCTTGGAGGATGGTCCCCCCATATTCAGACAGGATTTCTCGTGTCCCGCCCTACTTGTCGCACGCTTAGTTCCACACATCGCATTTCACATACGGGACTATCACCCGCTATGGTTCCTATTTCCAGAGGATTCTGTTATGCGTCATGCTAAAACGTGCAGGCTCTTCCCATTTCGCTCGCCACTACTTTGGGAATCTCGGTTGATTTATTTTCCTGCAGCTACTTAGATGTTTCAGTTCGC
>NZ_JBEGHG010000077.1:0-248 GCF_040675865.1 Burkholderia sp. LMU1-1-1.1
GTGCACGCGGAGCCTCGGTTCCGCGATACTTAAAATATCAAATGTTCACAAGAAGTAATGAAATAGGCGCTACGAAAGTAGTGGCCTGTCAGTATTTTGAGTGAGCGACCCGTCGGCAACGACGGTGCTGCGAAAGCAGCAAATAAACAGAGATTAAACTGAAGAGTTTGATCCTGGCTCAGATTGAACGCTGGCGGCATGCCTTACACATGCAAGTCGAACGGCAGCGCGGGGCAACCTGGCGGCGA